>NZ_JBIEKH010000013.1:37505-142614 GCF_043496985.1 Halomonas sp. B23F22_20 | reverse complement strand
ACATCCACTACTACAACCATCAACGAATCAAGCAGAGACTAAAAGGCCTGAGCCCCGTGCAATACAGGACTCAGGCCATGGCCGCCGGTTAAGAGAACCAACCGTCCAACGATTGGGGGTCAGTTCAATTGGCCACGGGCGTTTTCGTTGCGTCTACTGAAGACGCCGGAAGCATCGATTTCCCTACTCTGTCGCCAGCCGCGGCTCCCGCTCCAGCGCCACGCCGAAGCGCTCTTGCACCGCCTCGGCAACACGTGCGGCGAAGGCGAGCAGCCCAGCCGCGTCTCCGCCGCCGTGATGCACCAGCACCAGAGCTTGGCGATCATGGACGCCGAACGCCCCATCACGCCATCCCTTGAGACCACAGCGATCGATCAGCCAACCGGCGGCCAGCTTGACCCTGCCATCTGCCAGCGGAAAGCTCGGCATGTCGGGATACGCCTCGCGCAGAGCCTCTGCCCGCGCCGCGGACACCGCCGGATTCTTGAAGAAGCTGCCGGCGTTGCCTAGCGCAGCCGGATCTGGCAGCTTCTCGCGGCGCACCGCACACACGGCCTCGGCCACCTCGAGCGCCGCAGGCGCCTCAGCGACACGACTGGCCAGGTCGCCGTAGCCGAGACGCGGCTCGGCCGTACGCGAGACGCGCAGCACTAACCGAGTGATCGCCACCCGCCCCGCCAAGGCATGCTTGAAGACACTATCGCGATAGCCGAAGGCACAGTCATCGGGCGCCAGCACCGCCTCGCGGCCATCGTCGAGATGCACCAGATGCACGGCCTCGAGATGCTCGGCCAGCTCGACCCCGTAGGCGCCGATGTTCTGGATCGGCGCCGCACCGCATCGCCCGGGAATCAGCGCCAAGTTCTCGAGCCCCCAGAGGCCGCGGGCGGCCAGCGCCATGACCAGCTCGTGCCAGACCACGCCGGCCTCGGCGTGCACCCGTACGCTTCCGTTGTCGACCTCCTCCAGCCACCAGTCATTCATGGCCGGGCGGATGACCAGCCCCGGCAGAAAGGCGGGCAGGATCAAGTTGCTGCCGCCGCCCAGCACCAGGATCGGCCAGCCGGCCTCGCGGGCCAGCAACAGCGCCTCGCCGAGCTCGGTGGCATTTGCCGGGCCAACGAGGCGCTCTGCTCGACAGGTCAGCCCCAAGGTGTTGGCTGCGGTCAGGTCGTGGTCGGCGAGGATGGCCAGGCTCAAGCGCCCTCCTCCAGGCGCCGACGCACGTCCTCGACGAGGCCGCGGGACGCCGCCTCGATCAGGTCCAGCACCTCCTCGAAGCCGTCGTCACCGCCGAAATAGGGATCAGGCACCGCCCGATCGGGGAAGCCGGCGAAGGCGAGGAAAAGCCCCAGGTGTGCATCGCAGTCGGACGGGCGGCGCGCGTCCAGGGCGGCCAGGTTGTCATGATCCATGGCCAGCAGGTAGTCGAAGCGCGTGAAGTCCGCATCGCACAGCTGTCGAGCCCGTTGCGTGGACAGGTCGAGCCCGCGCGAGATGGCTGCCGCCTGGGCTCGGGCATCAGGTGACTTGCCCACGTGCCAGGGGCCAATGCCGCAGGAATCGACGTCGACGCGACCGGCGAGTCCGGCCTCCTCCAGATGTTGGCGAAACATGCCCTCGGCAGTCGGCGAACGGCAGATATTGCCCAGGCAGACGAACAGCACCCGCATCAGCGCTCTCCCTCTTCGTGCCCCAGGATCCTGCGCACCCGGTCGAGATCCTCGGCGGTATCCACACCGGCGGGGTGCGGTTCACGGGACAGCGCCACCTGGATGGCATGGCCATGGTGAAGCGCACGCAGCTGTTCGAGTTGTTCAAGCTGCTCCAGCGGCGACGGCGCCCAGTGCCGATACTCGGCCAGAAAGCCGGCTCGATAGGCATAGAGGCCGATATGGCGCAGCCAGGCATCGGTCTCGAGCAGCTCGGGGCGCGCGGCGAAGGCCTCGCGGTCCCACGGGATCGGCGCACGGGAGAAATAGAGCGCTCGCCCCGAGAGGGCACGCACCACCTTGACCACGTTGGGATTGAAGAGCATCTCGACGTCGCCGATCGGCTCGGCGAGGGTCGCAATGGAGGCGCCGGCGTCATCCATCAGCCGCGCCGCCACCTGGTCGATCAAGGTTGCCGGCAGCAGCGGCTCATCACCCTGGACGTTGACCAGCACCGCATCATCGGCAAGCCCCAAGCGCTCGGCCACCTCGGCCAGCCGGTCGGTGCCCGAAGGATGATCGGCGCGGGTCATGATCACCTCGGCGCCGAGGGGCAACAGGGCCTCTCGAATGCGCGAGTCGTCGGTGGCGACGACCACACGGCCGGCAGCACTGGCAGCGGCCTGTCGCCAGACATGCGCCACCATCGGCTCGCCGGCGATATCGAGCAGCGGCTTGCCCGGCAGGCGTGTGGAGGAGAAGCGCGCCGGAATGACGGCGATGAAATCCTGCATCCCGTTGTCTCCTCAGCCCTCGGCGCCGGGCGACGGCGGCAGCTTCTCGTCCACATCGATGGCGCGCGCCTCGTCGGGCAGCATCACCGGAATTCCGTCACGCACGGGGTAGGCCAGGCCGTCGTAGCGACAGACCAACTCGCCCGCCTCGCGGTCGTAGGCCAGTTTACCCTTGCACAGCGGGCAGACCAGCATCGCCAGCAGTTGCTTGTCCATCTCTCACGCCTCCAGGTTCAGCATCGGCGGCCACTCGAGCGGCGACCGTCAGGGAATTCACAGGGTCGCCAGGCGCTCGTCCAGCCAGGCGACGAAATCGGGATCCGGCACCGCCTCCACCTCCAGCACCCAAGCCTCGTTCGCCTTCAGGTCGCGGCACTTGACCGCGTCCTTGGCGGTCATCACCAGCGGGTGCCCGTCCGCGAAGGCCAGGTCGGCATCGGTAAAACGGTGATGATCGGCGAAGGCATGCGTCCAGTGGGCAATGCCCAGGCCCTCCAGGGTCTCGAAGAAGCGCGCCGGTCGGCCGATGCCGGCCAGGGCGTGCACCGGCGCCACGAAAGGCGATGGCGTCACGGCTCGGCGTTCGCCGCCGCCCAGCGGGCGCCAGCCCGCAGGAACCAGGGCCATGCGGTAATGATCGCCAAGCACGGCGTCTCGCGGCACGCCGTTGACCACCACGGCATCCACCGTGGCCAGGCGCTCGGCGGGCTCACGCAGCGGCCCGGCGGGCAGACAGTGCCCGTTGCCGAGACCACGCTGGCCGTCGACCACCACCAGCTCCAGGTCACGCCCCAGCGGCAGATGCTGCAGACCGTCATCGGCGAGCAGGATATCGCAGCCCTCCTCCAGCAATCGCCGGGCGCCGCGCGGGCGGTCCGGGTCGACCACCACCGGCACGTCGGTCTGGTCGGCCAGCATGCGCGGCTCGTCGCCGCAGGCCGAGGCCGGGGTATCGGCCTCGACCCGAAGCGGATAGCCATCCGACCGACCGCCGTAGCCGCGTGAAATGATGCCCGGCCGCCAGCCGGTCTCGCTCAGATGACGCGCCAGCCAGGCCACCAGCGGTGACTTGCCGGTGCCGCCCAGGGTGATATTGCCCACCACTACGACCGGCACCGGCGCCTGCCAGGCCTGGCGACGCCCCTCGGCATAGGCCCGGGTGCGGCGCTCGACCACGCGACGATACAGCGCCTCTAGCGGACGCAGCGGCCATAGCCAAGGCGACCCGGCGTAGGCCGCCTCGAGCCAACGCTCGCCGACACCGCCGCTCATGCCGGTTCCGCATCCTGGAACTGCAAGCGATGCAAGGCCGCGTAGGCGCCGTCACGGCCCAGTAGCTCGGCATGACTGCCCTGCTCGATCACTTCCCCATTCTCCATCACCAGGATGCGATCGGCGCGCTCGATGGTGGAGAGCCGGTGGGCAATGACGAAGGTGGTACGGTCACGACACACTTCCTCCAGGGCCGCCTGAATATAGCGCTCGGACTCCGTATCCAGCGCCGACGTGGCCTCGTCGAGCACCAGCAGCGGCGCATCCTTGAAGATCGCCCGGGCGATGGCCAGGCGCTGGCGCTGGCCGCCAGACAGCATCACGCCGTTCTCCCCCACCACGGTATCGTAGCCCTGAGGCAGGCGCTCGATGAATTCATGAGCATGGGCCGCGCGCGCCGCGGCCTCGACCGCCATCGGGTCGGGATCGTCGATGCCATAGGCGATGTTGTCGGCGATGGTGGAATTGAACAGTGTGACCTGCTGGGACACCAGGGCGATGCGTCGACGCAGCGGCAAGAGTCGGAAATCCTCGATGGGTACGCCGTCGATGCAGATGCGCCCGGCCGTCGGCCGGTAAAAGCGCGGAAGTAGCCCCACCAGCGTCGACTTGCCGCTGCCAGAGCGGCCGACGATGGCCACCATCTCGCCAGGAGCCACGTCCAGGTCGATGCCCTTGAGCACTTCGGGCTGATCGGCAGCATAAGCGAAGCGCACGCCTTCGAAGGTCACCCGGCCTTCGAGGCGTCCCGGCTCGCGAGTGCCGTTATCTTCCTCGGGCGGCCGCTCCAGCAGGCCGAATAGCTCACCGGCCGCCGCGATCCCCTTCTGGATGGTGGCATTGATCTCGGTGAGCTGGCGTACCGGCTTGGCCATCAATGAAGCCGCGGTGATGAAGGCCACGAACTCGCCGGGCGTCATGTCGGCCATCAGCGCCGGCGACATGGCCAGCCACACCAGCACGGCCAAGGCCAGGGCCACCAGCAGCTGGATCACCGGCGTGCTGGTGGCTTTGGTCAGCGCTTCCTTCATGCTCTGACGACGGTTGATCTCGCTGACCGCGGCGAAACGGGCCTTCTCATATTCCTCGGCGCCATGGGTGCGCACCACCCGGTAGCCGGACAGCGCCTCGGAAGCCACATGGGTGACATCGCCCATGGAACGCTGAATGCGTCGCGAGATACGACGGAAGCGCTTGCTGGCGTAGCTGACCACGCCACCGATCAGCGGCGTCACGGCCAGGAACAGCAGGGTCAGCATCCAGTTGGTCCACAGCAGATAGGCCACCAGGCCGATCACGAACAGTCCCTCGCGCAGCAGGATGGTGATCGCCTTGGTGGCAGCGCCGGTCACCTGCTCCACATGGTAGGTGACGCGCGAGATCAGGTGTCCCGAGGAATGCTCGTCGAAGAAGCGACCCGGCAGGTGCAGCATATGATTGAAGACGTCGCAGCGCAGCGCATGAACCAGGTTACGGGCCACGTCGCTCATGAAATAGGTACCGAGAAAGGTCCCCAAGCCACGGGTGGCGAACATGCCCACCACGAACAGCGGCAACATCATCCGAAAGGCGGCATCCGGATTCTGGATACCGTCGATCAGCCGCTTCATCATCTCGGCCAGCGCCGTGCTGGACGCCGCATAGATGGTGTATCCGATGATCGCCAAGGTGAAAGCCTTCCAGTAAGGCTTCACATAGCCCAGCAGACGCTTGTAGAGGGTCCAGCCCGAGTGTTCGCTCACGGTCTCTCCGCTTCAGTATGTGTCGCCTCGGCGGTGGCGATGCGCACCCGCCGGATATTCAGGGCACCGGCCCTGTCGAGCACCCGCACCACGGCGGCATGGGGCGCTCGGCCGTCGGCCTCGATCACCAGGCCTTCCTCTCGGGCCCGGGGCGCCTCGTCGGTCAGCCGCGACGCCAGCTCGTCCGCCGACAAGGCACGCTGGCCGAGCCGATAGTCGCCATCGGCGGTGACCACCACCGTCACCGGCGAGGAGGCCTGGGCGTCCCCGATGGCGCTTTCCGGCAGCTCGAGTTCGAGCGCCTGGCGAGTCTCGAACGTGGTCGACACCATGAAGAAGATCAGCAGCAGGAAGACCACGTCGATCAGCGGGGTAAGATTCACCTCCACTGCGTCGCGTCGCCTGCGGGGCACTCTCATGGCCGTCCCCCGCCAGGTGCCGGACGTCCTTCCGCCTCCCGCTGCGCGCTTTCCTGCGCCCCTGACTCGTGCCGTTCAGCCAGCGTCAGCTCGCCGGAATAATGCGCCAGAAACTCCACGACCTGACCGGCCTGCGCCTCGATACGCACCGTGATGTCCTCGACGCGGCGCTGGAAATAGCGGTGAAACATCAGGGCAGGAATCGCCACGGTCAAGCCCGCCGCGGTAGTGACCAGCGCCCGGGAGATGCCGCCGGCCAGGTCGGCGGTACGCTCGCCGCCATCACTGGACACGATCACCGAGAAGACCTCGATCATGCCCATCACAGTACCCAACAAACCGATCAACGGCGTAATCGAGGCAATGGTGCCGAGCGGGCTCAGGAACCGCTCCATGTCGTGGACCACTGCAGTGGCGGCTTCCTGAAAGCGCGCCCTCACCTGTTCGTGGCCCAGACGGACGTTGCGCAGCCCCGCCGCCAACACGCTGCCCAGTGGCGAGTGGCTCTCCAGCCAGTAGAGATTGACTTGGCCACGCGCCACCATCACGCAGACCTCCTGGCCGAGCCCGCTGGGCGCGATGCGCGCGGCACGCAATGCCCAGAGACGCTCGATGACGATCACCGTCGCCACCAGCGAGCAGCCAAGCAGCGGCACCATCAGCCAACCTCCAGCGATCAAGGCCTCCATCACGGTCATGGGATCACCTCCCTCGAACAGTTACCGGGGCGCCGCCGGCATCGATGGAGGCGATTCTAACGCAAGGCACTCGCCTCCGACACCGCCGCGCCGCCAGTCCGGCCGGCGCTGGGACTCGATTCGATCCTCTCGCTCATCCCCCAGCCACAGGGTCACGGCACCATCCTCCGCGGTATTCCACAGGCAGCTGCCTAGCCGCCTGAAACGGCGCACCACCACCGGCGCCGGGTGGCCGAAACGGCTATCGCGCCCCGCGCTGAAAATGACCTGGCGAGGCCGCGCGATGGCCAGAAAACCGGGGCTGGAGCTAGTCTTGCTGCCATGATGCCCCGCCACCAGGACATCCACGGGGCCATCCAGCTTGGCCACCAGTTCATGCTCTACCCTCGCGCCGGCGTCGCCGGTAATCAACAGTCGCCGATGTCCCGCCGTAATCAGCAGCACACAGGAGCGATCATTGTCCGAGAGGCCCTCCGCCCGGGCCGGCGGCCAGAGCACACGAAAGTCCACCTCGTCGCGCCGCCAGTGCCGCCCCGCCACACAAGGCTCGGTCTCTACCGGCAGTTCACTGTCGGGTGGCGCCAGATAGCGTCCGACAAGGTGCGAGTCCATCAGTCCCACCAGGCCGCCGGCATGGTCACGGTCATCGTGGCCGACGATGACGTCGTCGAAGCGCTGCCCCTCCGGCCACAGCGTGGTCAGGGGCATGAAGCCGGAGGCGAAGCGCGGCCCGGTATCGATCAGCGCCCGGTAGTGGGCGGTGTGCAGCGCCACCAACTGCCCCTGTCCCACGTCGTGGACTCGCACGCGTAACACGCCGGGCCTCGGCAACGGAGGCATCAGCCATAGCGGCAGGCACGCCAGCAGCGCCGTGCCGACCAGGCGCAGCCGCATTGACAATCCCGGCAATGCCCACAGCAGGCCAACCAGAATCAGCCCTCCGCCTAATGGGCCCGCCACCGCCGGGTCGGGCTGCCACAGCGGCGCGACACGAACCGCCGCCTCGAGCCCCACGGCGAGCCCACCGGCCAGACTACCGAAGACGCTCCAGGCAAACTCAGACAGGGGAGGCGCCCAGGCCACCAACCAGCCTGCCAGCCCCAGTGGCACCATCAGGCTCCCTACCCAGGGCACGGCGATCAAATTGACCAGCGGGGCAGACGGGGCGAGACGTGCGAAGGCCAGCAACACCGCACCGGCCATCACCGGCGCCAGCAGTAGCTGAGTGCGTCCCAGGGCCCATAGCCAGCCCCCCACTCCTTTGGGGCGAGGGCGCCCCTGCCAGATCAGGATCAGCAGCGCCACCGCACCGAACGACAACCAGGTCCCGGGACGCCAGACGGCTAGCGGGTCCCAGATCTCCACCAGCGCAAACGCCAGCCACCAGGCCTGCCAGGGGCCCGGCGCATGACGACCGCTGGCCACCCACAGCCCCACCAGCACCATGATCATGGCCCGCGCTGCCGGCGGCTCGAGCCCGGCCAAGCTGGCGTATCCAACCGCCGCCACCCCGGCGAGCCACCAAGGCCAGATCGCCATGCGCCAGCCGCCCGGCGTCAGGCACCACGCCAGTCCTCGCGCCAGCCACAGGGCGAAGCCGGCCACCAGGCCTACATGGAGCCCTGAGATCACCATCAAGTGAGTGGTACCGCTGGCATTCAGCAGGTCCCAGTCGGCATCCGTCAATCGCTCGCCGGCCCCAAGGGTCAGCGCCGCCAGCCAGCGCGCGGTACGTGGCGAAAGCTCCAGATCATCGAGGTAAGCCAGCGCCCAGCGGCGCGGTGAAAAGCCCGCCGTTTCCAGGCGTCGCGGTGGCGGGTCGCGACGCACGTAGCCCGTGGCCTGGATGCCCTCACGCCACAGCCAAGCGCGATAGTCGAAGGCTCCGGGGTTAGCAAATCCCGAGGGGGGACGCAGCCGCACGACCAGTTGCCATCGCTCCCCCCGCGACATGGACGGGGCGTCATAGGCGCTCAGCCGCACCCGCGACAGGCCCTCACAGCCGGGCAAGCCTTCGGCTCGTGGCCGACACTGATCCACGACCATCTCCAGACGCGCTCGACCATCGCCACCGGAAACCTTCGTCAACTGTCCCTCCAGCACCAACTCCTGACGACTGAGCCCCTCGGGCAACTCACCGCCACGCATCCACCACAGCTGGCCGGCGACGCATGCGGTAACCGCCAACAGCACCAGAAGGCGCCAGCGGTGAGCCGCCCACACCACCAGCAGGGTCAACCCCAAGGCCTGGGGCCAGACGCAGGAAGTGAAGTGACCGATCAGCGCGCCGCCGAGGGCAGAGAGCGCGAGCGGCACGGCCAGCCCTGTTGCCATGATCTCGTCCCTGATCGAGTCATCCACCGGCGATATTGCCTATCCGCCGGCCATCGTTCGCGAGTCCGGCGTCAGTGGGTCGAGTTGACCGGCGGCATGGCGTGGCACCGGCCTTGTATGGATAATAGCTCGGGTACCGAAGCCGCGAGCCTATCGTCATGCCGCGCCGTCTCCTGCAGCGCTATCTGCCCCATCCCGAGACTCTCAGGCGCCAGCGCTCCCTGCGCTTCTTGAGCCATCTGATCGGCACCCCATCGCTATGGATGCTATCTCGGCGCAGCGTCGCCAATGCGTTCTTCGTCGGGTTGTTCTGCGCCCTGCTGCCGATTCCCTTCCAGATGGCGCTGGCAGCGCTGGGAGCCTGGTCGCTGCGCGCCAACCTGCCCCTATCGGTGGGCCTGGTGTGGATCACCAACCCGTTGACGATGCCATTGATCTTCTACGGCAACTATCGCCTGGGCGCCTGGCTGCTCGATCTGCCGGCACTCGCTGCCCCTGAGCAACTCTCCACCGACTGGGTCGCCGAGCAACTGCTCGAAGCCCTGCCGGCGCTGGTGGTGGGGTCTCTGACAGCCGCTATCCTGGCCGGCATGCTGGGTAGCCTGGCAATCCGCCTGGCATGGCGCTGGCAGGTCTCACGCAGTTGGAAAAGGAGGGCGCGTCGCCGCCGCTATCGGCTGGGCGACCGCACCTGAAGGCAAGCGACGATGACTGGCGATGATCGTGGCACCGCCTCGTCGCGGTAGGGATCAGCCGTTTTGCCACTCAATCATGGTGGGGCATGTCCGGGGCCAGACGTCCGCCGTCGAGACGCAGCACCCGGTCCTGGTGGGCTGCAAGCCCCGGGTCATGCGTGACGATCACGAAGGCGCACGCGGCGCTGGCGGACAGTTCATCCATCAGCGCCAGGATGCTCCCCGCAGTGGTCTGATCGAGGTTGCCGGTGGGTTCGTCCATCAGCACCAGGCTGGGATCGGTGACCAATGCCCGGGCAATGGCCACCCGCTGACGCTCTCCGCCGGAGAGTTCGCCGGGCTTGTGGGCGGCCCGCTTGGCCACGCCCACTCGCTCCAGTAGCTGCAGCGCCCTGGCCTCGGCCGCCTTCTTGCGCTGACCACGCACGATCAGCGGCAAGGCGGCATTCTCCAGCGCCGAAAATTCGGCGAGCAGATGGTGGAACTGGTAGACAAAGCCGATGTGGCGATTGCGAAAGCGTCCCAAGGCGGCGTCACCCAACTCGTGAAGCGCCTGACCGGCGATGCGCACCTCGCCGTGACTGGGATGGTCCAGTCCGCCGAGCAAGTTGAGCAGAGTCGTCTTGCCGGAGCCGGAGCTGCCGACCACCGCCACTCGCTCGCCGGCACGCACTTCCAGGGCCAGATCTTCCAGCACGGTGACATCGCCCGGTCCCTCGCGGTAAATGCGCGTGAGTCCTTCGCAGGCCAGCATCACCTCGCGGCGCTCGGCGTCCTGGACAAGACCCTGGGTGATGGCGGGATCATTCATAGCGAAGCACCTCGGCGGGCTGTACCCGGGCCGCACGCCAGGCCGGGTAGAGGGTCGACAGGAAAGTCAGCACGAAGGCCGCGGCGACGATCTGGACCACGTCCGACCACAGCAGCTGCGAGGGCAGCTCGCTGATGAAGTAGACGCCGGCATCGAGGAAGTGGATACCGAAGGTCGACTCGACGAAAGCGATGATGTCGGAGACCGTCAGCGCCAGCAGCACGCCGAGCCCCACGCCGATCACAATGCCGATCACCCCGATGGCCAGCCCCTGAACCATGAAGATCCCCATGATCGAGCGTGGAGTGGCGCCGATGGTGCGGAGGATGGCGATGTCAGCGTGTTTGTCGGTGACGACCATGACCAGGGTGGACACGATGTTGAAGGCAGCAACGGCGATGATCACGGTCAACAGCAGCGCGATCATGCGCTTCTCCATCTGGATGGCCTGGAAGAGATTACCCCGGGTATAGGTCCAGTCCAGGCCGCGATAGCCCGCCCCCAGATCGTCGATGATACTGCGGGTCACGCTACCGGCCTGGAACAGATCGTCGAGCTCCAGGCGCAATCCGCCCACCGCATTCCCCATACGAGCCAGCGTCTGCATGTCCGAGATGTTGGCATAGGCCAGACTGGCGTCGAGATCCGCCCCGACGCTGAAGATACCGCTGACCGTGAACCGCTTGAGCCGCGGAAAGACGCCGGCCGGAGTGATCGAGGCCTCGGGCACCAGCAGGGTCACCCGATCGCCGACTGCCACGCCGAGCTGGCGAGCCAGCAACGAGCCGAGTACCACGTTCCACTCGCCGGCCTGCAGGTCGTCGAGGCTGCCGCGCACCATATGCTCGTCGACGATCGACACCCGTTTCTCCCACTCGGGTTCGATACCGTTCACCAGGGCACCTTGATTGCGCCCTCCCACCGAGAACATGCCCTGCTGCTGGATATAGGGCGCTGCCCCGATGACATGCTCACGCTGCACGAGGCGGTCGGCCAGCGGCTGCCAGTCGGTAAGCCCGGAGGGCACCTCGATGCGGGTATGCGGCACCATGCCCAGGACTCGGGTGCGCAGTTCGCGATCGAACCCGTTCATCACGGACAGCACCAGGATCAGGACCGCCACACCCAGGGTCAGCCCCAGCATGGAGGTCAAGGAGATAAAGGAGATGAAGTGGTTGCGTCGTTTGGCCCGCACGTAGCGCAACCCGATCAGGAAAGGCAGACGATCCAGCATTTGAGCGTTCCTTGTCGGCGGGCGCTCATGGTACGTGTTTTTGCCGAGGCCTGCACCGGGCCGAGCCGGCCTTGCACGATGGCTGCACCTTGTTGCCCGGCGGCTCAGCGGCGTCGCGCGGCGGCCATCAGGCGAGCCACCAGAGACGGGGGCAGCCGCAAGCGGCGCTTGCGCTGCACCTGGGGCTCGACACTCTCGGGAGGTTCTCGCAGCGCCTTCGCCCCCAATCGCTCGCGCTTGGGCGCCGACGTGCGCACGCCGGCCAATCGTACGAGCACCGCCAGGCTGGCGAGCGACGCCAGCAAGGCGATGATAGCCAGACCGAAGGCCAGGGTCGTCGCATCCATGACATCGCACCTCGATCGTTGCCTTCCTGCTGACAGGATAGTCCTAGCCAGCGCGGTTCGCGGTTCGCCGTTCACCATCGGCCACGGCGATCATCGCCCGACGGCCACATGCTGGTGATCGGCGGTGATCACCGGGCTTGCATCGTGGACCACCGCCCCCTACATTTCGCCGGATTCCCTTTTCGAGGAGGCCTGCCATGGCCATCTGCCTGCTTCCCGAATGGCATCCCCAGGATGCCGTGCAACTGACCTGGCCAGGAGCGGACAGCGACTGGGCGCCGCTGCTGCCACGCATCGAAGCGACCCTGGAGAGTCTGGTCGCGGCCATCGCTCGCTACCAGACGGTACTGATCACCGTACCGGATGCGGCCACCCGGGACAGGCTCAGCGAGGCCTTCCAGCATCGTGGCATACCCGCTGAACGCCTGTACCTGGTCGTCGCCGAGGCCGACGACACCTGGGCACGCGACCATGGGCCGCTCGCCGTCGAGCGTGACGGGCGCCTCGAGCTGCTCGACTATGTCTTCACCGGTTGGGGCGGTAAGTTCCCGGCGGCCCTGGATGACAGCCTGACCCGCCGACTCGCCGCGGCCGGCGTATTCACCGCGCCGCTGATCTCTCATGACCTGGTGCTCGAGGGCGGAGCCCTGGAGAGCGACGGCCAGGGCACCCTGCTGACCACCGAGGCCTGCCTGCTCAACGAGAACCGCAACCCGTCGCTGACGCGGACCGCCATCGAGGCTCGCCTGGCCGAGGAGCTTGGCATCGAGCGGGTGCTGTGGCTCGCCCACGGCCATCTGGAGGGCGACGATACCGACAGCCACATAGACACCCTGGCACGCTTCTGCGATCCGGCCACCATCGCCTATGTACGCTGCGACGACGCGCGTGACCCCCACTACCCGGCACTTGCCGCCATGGAAACCGAGCTCCAGGCGCTGCGACGCGCCGACGGCGAGCCCTATCGACTGATTCCGCTGCCCTGGCCGCGCCCCTGCTTCGATCCCGAGGATGGTCACCGGCTGCCGGCCACCTACGCCAACTTCCTGATCATCAACGGTGCCGTGCTGGTCCCAACCTACGGCGATGCCGCCGATTTCCGCGCCCTCGAGGCTCTGGCCAAGGCCTTCCCCGAGCGTGACATCGTGCCCATCGACTGCAGCACCGTGATCCGCCAGCATGGCAGCCTGCACTGCCTGACCATGCAGCTGCCCCGCGGCACCCTGGCCGGGGTTCGCCATTGCGAAGGAGAAAGATCATGACCCGCACCCTCAAGGCTGGCCTGGTCCAGCAACCGGCCTGGCCCGACAAGGCCAGGAGCCTCGACGAGAGCGAGGCCGGCATCCGCGAACTGGCCGCGGCCGGCGCCCAACTGGTAATGCTGCAGGAGCTGCATGCCACCCACTACTTTTGCCAGTACGAAGACACCGAACTGTTCGATCTCGCCGAGCCGCTGGACGGCCCCAGCGGCCAACGGCTGGCCGCGCTCGCCGCGGAGCTCGACATCGTGCTGATGGGATCGCTGTTCGAGCGCCGCGCACCGGGCCTCTACCACAATACGGCCGTGGTCTACGACGGCGCCCGCGGCCGGGTGGGGCACTATCGCAAGATGCACATTCCCGACGATCCGGGCTTCTACGAGAAGTTCTACTTTACGCCGGGCGACCAGGACGAGGAGCGCGGCCAGGGCTTTCAGCCCATCGACACCTCGGTGGGCCGGCTCGGCGTGCTGGTGTGCTGGGATCAGTGGTACCCGGAAGCCGCACGGCTGATGGCCATGGCCGGCGCCGAACTGCTGCTCTACCCCACCGCCATCGGTTGGCATCCGCCGGATGACGACGACGAGAAGGCCCGCCAGAAGGACGCCTGGACGCTTATCCAGCGCAGCCATGCGGTGGCCAATGGGCTGCCGGTGATGGTCGCCAACCGGGTCGGCCATGAGGCAGACCATTCCGGTATCAGCCCGGGCATCGACTTCTGGGGCGGCAGCTTCATCTGCGGCCCCCAGGGCGAGCTGCTGGCCCACGCCGGTCAACAGGCCGAACGCCTGCTGGTGACCCTGGACATGGCGCGCTGCGAGGAGGTGCGACGCATCTGGCCATACCTGCGCGATCGACGCATCGATGCCTATGGGGATCTGACCCGCCGCTATCGGGACTAGCCGTGCTGCGCGCAAGCTCGAAGCTCGAAGCTCGAAGCTCGAAGCTCGAAGCTCGAAGCTCGAAGCTCGAAGCTCGAAATCAGGATAATCACCACATGAAAACTAAACCCCCACGGGCACGGCCCGCGGGGGTTTCTTCCAGCTTCCAGGCGCGAAGCGGCGCTCTTTCAGCTTAACGCTTTATTTCCAGAAATCGCGGATCGAGGCGATGCCCTGGGCCCCCACGGCACGGGCGTGGTTGGCGTCGTAGCGGGTCATGCCGCCCAGCGCGAAGACCGGCATGCCGGCGTGCTCGACCAATTGCTGGAAGTCGTGCCAACCGATGGGCGCCACTTCGGGATGCGAGGGCGTGGTACGCAGCGGCGACAGGGTGACAAAGTCGCAGCCGATACGGTGGGCCTGGGCCAGCTGCTCTCGGTCATGGGTAGACGCAGAAAGCCACTTGCCCTCGGACAAGGGGCGCCGCTCGAGGCTCATCAGCCGTTCGCTGGTCAGGTGGATACCATCGGCATCGACGCCCTCGAGCAGCTCGGGCTCGCCGTTGAGCACCAGGCGCGCACCGTGGCGGCGGCAAAGCGCCAGGGCCTGTTCGGCACGGCTCAGATAGTCGCCGCGGTCCAGGGTCTTGGCGCGCAGCTGCACCAGGCGCACCCCGTCTTCGATCAGTGCCCGCTCGAGCCGCGTGAGAAAAAGCGCCTCATCCTCTTCCTCGTCGGTGATCAGGTACTCGGTGGGCAGCATCACCGCGCGCAGGATCGGCACGTTGGCGGCGGGGAAGGGATAGCCGAACAGCTCCCCCATCGGCACCCAGCGCACCGCCTGCCCCTCTCGGCCGAAAGGCTCGCCGGCGAAGTCATGAACCTGCCACACATCGAGCAGGATATGCTTGTCGGGGTACTCGTGATGGATACGAATCAGCGGCTGGGCCCGACGAATCTCCACGCCCAGTTCCTCGTGCAGCTCGCGCTTGAGGGCCTCGAGCCCCGTCTCGTAGGGCGCCAGCTTACCGCCGGGAAATTCCCAGAGACCACCGTGATCGACGTTGGACGGGCGCCGGGCGAGCAGCACCTCACTACCGTCGGCGCTGATGATGGCGGCGGCCGCCACGTGCACCCTTCTCTTCACCATTGCGTTCATTCACCTTGATCCCACTTGTCCCCGCGAGCGCCGCCGCGGGGGATTGCTCTGTTGACTTGGACGGAGAACACCGCCGCCACACCGTCGGTCAGCTGCGATAATCGGCGTTGATGGCAACGTATTCCCGTGTCAGGTCCGTGGTCCAGACCGTGGCACTGCGCTCGCCGCGCCCCAGGTCGATGCGAATCGGGATCTCCTCCCGAGCCATCACCTCGCTGCCGGCCTCTTCAGTGTAACCGGCGGCCCGGCCGCCACCCTCCACCAGGCGCACCTCACCCAGGTCGATGACCACTCGGTCGACGTCGAAGTCGACGACCGGTGCACGACCCACCGCGGCGAGAATTCGTCCCCAATTGGCATCGCTGGCAGCCAGCGCCGTCTTGACCAGCGGCGAATGCGCCACGGTAAAGGCCACGTCCAGGGCCTCCTGGCGGGACACCGCCCCGTCGACCTGCAGACTGACGAACTTGGTAGCGCCTTCTCCGTCACGCACGATGGCCTGGGCCAGCTCGATCATCAGCCGCTGCAAGGCATCCCGGAACAGCGCGAGCCGGTGGTCGTCGTTGATGGCAGCACCCCGGCCGGTGGCGATCAGCATGCAGGCATCGTTGGTGGAGGTATCGCCATCCACCGTGATGCAATTGAAGGAGCGCTCCACGGTCTCGCGCAGCAGCTCGTCCAGCAGCGCCGGCGCCAGTGCTGCATCGGTGGCCACGAAAGCCAGCATGGTGGCCATGTTGGGCTTGATCATGCCCGACCCCTTGCTGATCCCGTTCAGGGTAATCGTTTCGTCGTCCAACTGGACCGTGACGCTGGCCCCCTTGGGGCGAGTATCGGTGGTCAGGATGCCCTCGCCTGCCGCGGCCCAGCCCTCCGGACCCTCGTCCAGCGAGCGCAACGCCTCCGGCAGGCCGCCCAACAAGCGCTCCATGGGCAGCGTTTCACCGATGACGCCAGTGGAAAAAGGCAGCACGCAAGAAGCCTTGACGCCAGCCAGCCGGCCAAGCTCGACACAGGTCGCACGAGCATCACGCAGCCCGACCTCTCCGGTGCCGGCGTTGGCGTTACCGGTGTTGATCACCAGATAGCGTGGCGCCTCTCCTTGAAGGGTACAGGCCGCGAGATGCTCGCGGGCCACGGTGACCGGGGCCGCACAGAAGGCATTGCGTGTGAAGCTGCCCGCCACGGTCGCCCCTTGAGGCACCTCGATCACCACCAGATCACGCTGTTCGGCGGCCTTGATGCCGGCCTTGGCCGTCCCCAGGCGCAGCCCCTCGATCACCGGCATGGCCGGAAAGCTTGCAGGCCCCACTGCCATCGCTTGTCTCCTGTATCAATTTGCTTCGAGCTACGGTGTGCCTTCGAAAGCAGCTTCGAGCTTCGGTGTGCCTTCGAAAGCAGCTTCGAGCTTCGACGAGCCTTGGAAAGCGGCTTCGAGCTTCGGTGAGCCTTCGAAAGCGGCTTCGAGCTTCGGTGAGCCTTCGAAAGCAGCTTCGAGCTTCGAGCTTCGAGCTTCGAGCTTCGAGCTTCGAGCTTCGAGCAGGATGATGCTCGGTGCCTCGCGCCCCGTAGCCCGTCGCCCGTCGCCCGTCGCCCAGCTCAGCTCAGCTCAGCTTGCCGCAGCACTGCTTGAACTTCTTGCCCGAGCCACAGGGGCAGGGGTCGTTGCGCCCCACCTTGGGACCTTCCCGACGCAGCGGCCGACCATCGCTTCCGGGCGCGGCGGACGCTTCGTCCTCCGACTCCGGGGCGGTCTCGGGCGCATCGTGCAGGCTGGCCGCTGCCGCCTTCTCACGCTCGAGTGACTCGCGACGCTGCTGTTCCAGAGCCTCGACCTCTTCGGGACGGCGCACCTTGACGTGGCTGAGGATACGCGTGACATCGGCCTTGATGTTGGTGAGCAGCATCTGGAACAGCTCGAACGACTCGCGCTTGTACTCCTGCTTGGGATTCTTCTGCGCATAACCGCGCAGATGAATGCCGCGTCGCAGGTGATCCATGGACTGCAGATGCTCCTTCCAGCGGGTGTCCAACACTTGGAGCATCACCTGCTTCTCGAAGCGACGCATCAGCTCGGTGCCGGCGATCTCGGCCTTCTCTTCGTAGGCCTGGCGGTGCATCTCCTGGAGTCGCTCGCGCAGCTGCTCCTCGTGGAAGCGCTGATCCTCCTCGGCCCACTGCTGCACCGGCACCTCGAGATTGAACTCGGACTTGAGGTGCGACTCGAGGCCTGCCAGATCCCACTGCTCCGGCAGGCTCTGGGGCGGCACGAACTCGCTGATCGCCTCGTCGAGCACCTCCGTGCGGATGCCAATGACGTTCTCGGAAACGTCATCGGCGGCGAGGATCTCGTTGCGCTGCTCGTAAATGACACGACGCTGGTCGTTGGCCACGTCGTCGTACTCGAGCAACTGCTTGCGAATGTCGAAGTTGCGGCCCTCGACCTTCTTCTGGGCTCGCTCCACGGCGTTGGAGACCATTTTGTGCTCGATTGCCTCGCCGCGCTCCAGGCCCAGCGCCTGCATCAGTTTCTGCACGCGCTCGGAGCCGAACAGCCGCATCAGGTTGTCTTCCAGTGACAGGAAGAAACGCGTCGAGCCGGGATCCCCCTGACGACCGGCGCGTCCGCGCAGCTGGTTATCGATGCGCCGCGACTCGTGGCGCTCGGACCCGACCACGTGCAGGCCGCCGGCCTCAAGCACGGCCTCATGACGCTCCTGCCACTCGGCCTTGAGGCGCTCGATCTGTTCTTCGCTCGGCGACTCGAGCTGGGCCGCCTCGGCTTCCCAGTTACCACCCAGCACGATGTCGGTACCACGACCGGCCATGTTGGTGGCGATGGTGATGGCGCCGGGACGACCGGCCTGAGCGATGATCTGTGCCTCGCTCTGGTGCTGTTTGGCGTTGAGCACGTTGAAGGCCAGCCCGGCCCGCTTCATCAGCTCGGCCAGGTACTCGGAGGTCTCGATGGAGGCGGTACCCACCAGCACCGGACGACCGGCCTCTGTCTGCGCCTTGACGTCCTCGATGATGGCCTCGTACTTTTCCTCGGCGGTGAGGTAGACAAGGTCGTTCTGATCGCGGCGAACCAGCGGCCTGTTGGTGGGAATGACCACCACGTCCAGGCCGTAGATCTGCCGAAACTCGAAGGCCTCGGTATCGGCGGTGCCGGTCATCCCCGACAGCTTGTCATACAGGCGGAAGTAGTTCTGGAAGGTGGTGGAGGCCAGCGTCTGGCTCTCGCGCTGGACCGTCACGCCCTCCTTGGCTTCCACCGCCTGGTGCAGCCCCTCCGACCAGCGACGGCCGGGCATGGTCCGACCGGTGTGCTCGTCGACGATCACCACCTGACCGTCGCTGACGATGTAATCGACGTCGCGGTGGTAGAGGTGCCGGGCCCGCAGGGCCGAATGCATGTGCTGAAGCAGGTTGAGGTTCTGGGCGGCGTACAGAGAGTCCTCCTCCCCCAGCAGCCCCTGGCCGCGCATCAGCTCCTCGACCCGGTGGTGACCGCCCTCGGTCAGTTCCACCTGCTTCTGCTTCTCGTCCAGGGTGAAGTCACCGCTCTCCGGGTCTTCCTCGTCGGTGCAGGCCGTCAGATGGTGCGCCAGGCGATCGACGACCTTGTAAAGCTCGGTGTTCTCGTCCACCGCTCCGGAGATGATCAGCGGCGTTCGCGCCTCGTCGATCAGGATGGAGTCGACCTCGTCGACGATGGCATAGCTCAGCCCTCGCTGGACCTTGTCCTCCAGCGAGAACGCCATGTTGTCGCGCAGGTAGTCGAAACCGAACTCGTTGTTGGTGCCGTAGGTGATGTCGCAGGCATAGGCCGCACGCTTCTCCTCGGGGGTCTGGCCGGCGTAGATGGTACCCACGGAAAGACCGAGGAACTCGTAGAGGGGACGCATCCAATCGGCGTCGCGGCGGGCCAGGTAATCGTTCACGGTGACCACGTGCACCCCGTCGCCCGGCAGGGCGTTGAGGTAGACGGCCAGGGTCGCCACCAAGGTCTTGCCCTCGCCGGTCTTCATCTCGGCGATGCGGCCCCCGTTCAGGGTGATGCCGCCGATCATCTGGACATCGAAGTGGCGCATGCCCATGACGCGCTTGCTGGCCTCGCGCACCGTGGCGAAGGCCTCCGGCAGCAGGGCGTCGAGCGCCTCGCCGCCGGCCAGGCGCTCACGAAAGTCGTCGGTGCGGGCCTGGAGCGCCGCATCGTCGATCGTCTCCAGGTCCTTCTCGAGGGCGTTGATACGGGCCACGGTGCGGCCCATGCGTTTCACTTCACGGTCGTTCTTGGAACCGACGACCTTGCGTAACAGGTTGTTGATCATGAAGGGTCCAGTCGCTGCGGGTGCCTCAGGCCGGGAGTCGCTCCCGGCCGCTCGTCATGGGAAGGAGACGAGCCATCGGCGGGCCGCGACGGTTCAGCACATCATGGCCCGCCACGGCAGGCAGTACCCGACTCACGATGGTGCGTCCAGTGAGGGCATCCTGCGATGACGACGGGCGGCGGCTGGCCGGCCAGCGGCGGCGAGCGCGCCGCCGAGCCTGTAGCCGGGAACTGGCGCGGATCAGTGCCGGTGCCAGGATACAGATCTGGATGATACGCTCGATGGGCCTCGCCGCTTCGAGCGGGGCCAGTCCCGCCGGCAGCAGGCAGCCCACCAGCAAGCCGGCCAGCCACCAGCGAGGCGCTCGGCGCTCGGACAGCCGACGCGACGTCGCCGTCTCGGCCGAGGAGAAATCTCCGGCGAGGGCTGACGGACGTGTCTCCGCGGTCGGGCTGCTGGCCATGCTGTCGAGGGACTCCCATGCCTGTGCTAGGCTCATGCGTTCGAGGGCCGTCGAAGCAACACTCGACGGCCACTCCCCAGGGTCACACCCCGAGAATCAAGCTGATGAGTATAAAGGTTAAGCGGTTCCGAGCACAGCCCATGTCCCGGCTGTTGGACGGCCGAGGGGAACTCGGCGATCTGATGCGCCGGGCCCGGCTGATCGACCGTGCCCAGTGCCACCTGCGCGACCATCTGCCTGCCGAACTCGGCGATCACATGTTCGTAGGCGGCTTTCACCAGGGACGCCTGACGGTGATCACCGACCGCGCCGTCTGGCTGACCCGCCTACGCTACGAGCAGGCCCGCCTGCTGGCGCTGCTCCATGAACTTCCCGGGTTTTCCGCGGTGACAGGCTTCGACTTCAAGGTCCGCCCGGTACGCCCTCCCAAGGCACCAGTGCGCCAGACTCGCCGGCTGCCTGCCAGCGCCGCCGACGAACTCACCAGCTGCGCCGAAGACGTGACCGATCCGCGACTCAAGAGCGCCCTGGAGCGCCTCGCCTCCCACGCCGAGCGCGAGCCGTAAGCTGGAAGCTGGAAGCTGGAAGCTGGAAGCTGGAAGCTGGAAGCTGGAACGCAGCATGGCCTCGGCCTGATACGAAACAACCCCGCTGGGCCTGCCAGCGGGGTTGTTTGTCTTCAAGCTTCCAGCCGCGAAGCGGCGCTCTTCCAGCTTGCGGCTCCCGGCGAAGCCCGGCTAGGCCATGGCCGGCGCCGCGTAGGAAATCGGTGCCTTGGCAGCCTCTTCCTCAAAGGTCACGATCTCCCAGGCATCCTGGTTTTCCATCAGCGCCCTACACAGCTGGTTGTTCAGCGCATGCCCAGACTTCACGCCCCGGAACTCCCCAATCAGGCTATGCCCCAGCTGGTAAAGATCTCCGATGGCATCCAGCACCTTGTGCTTGACGAACTCGTCGTCATAGCGCAGACCGCCCTCGTTCACGATCCGGTAGTCGTCGACCACGATGGCGTTGTCGAGACTGCCGCCCAGCGCCAGGTTGTTGGAGCGCAGGTGCTCGAGATCGCGCATGAAGCCGAAGGTACGGGCGCGAGATACTTCCTTGACGAAGGAGGTCGTGGAGAAATCGACCACGGCGTTCTGCTTCTGGTCTTCGAACACCGGATGGTCGAAATCGATGGCGAAGGACACCTTGAAGCCTTGGTGCGGCAGGAAAACGGCTTCCTTGTCACCGTCGCGCACTACCACCTCGCGCTTGATGCGGATGAACTTCTTGGCGGCATTCTGCTCGGCGATTCCGGCGGACTGAATCAGGAACACGAACGGCCCGGCACTGCCATCCATGATCGGCACCTCCGGCGCACTGACATCCACGTAGGCATTGTCGATACCCAGGCCAGCGAGGGCCGACATCAGGTGTTCCACGGTTGCCACCTTGACACCATCCTTGGACAGGGCAGTGCACAGGGTGGTGTCGGTGACGCTTTCGGCCCGCGCCGGGATCTGCACCTCTGGATCCAGGTCCGTGCGCACGAAAACGATGCCAGTGTCGACCGGCGCCGGCCGCAGGGTCAAATAGACCTTCTTGCCAGAGTGCAGGCCGACGCCGGTGGCGCGAATGACGTTCTTGAGTGTGCGTTGTCTGATCATGGGCAGTCGCCAGGCAGTCGGTGATTATCAAACACCGTTCACTATAACACCGAACGCACGTTTCAACAAAAATAACTTCCGCTAACAGGGCCTATGTGAACGATAGCGACTCTCAATCAGCCTGCCGACGCAGGAAAGCCGGAATGTCCAGATAGTCATCAAGATCCTGGGACTTGCGCGGCTCCTGCTGGGGCCGTGACGACTCCTGGGACTCAGGCTTGGACGCCGTCGCCGCACCACGGCTGGCCACGGCCTGCTGAGCTCGCCCGGCAGCGGCGGACTGACGCTGGCGATAGTCGCCGGAAGCGGCCTTCTCGCGCCGGGAACTCTCGCGCTGGGCTGAGGCCTGCGGGCGCTGACCATCGAGACCGGCGGCCACCACGGTGACCCGAAGCTCGTCGGTCATTTCCATGTCGATGGACGTACCGACCACGATAGTGGCGTCCTGGGAGGCGAACTCCTGAACGGTGGCACCCACGTCATTGAATTCACCGATCGACAGGTCCGGCCCAGCGGTGATGTTGACCAGGATGCCGCGAGCACCGTGCAGGTCGATATCCTCGAGCAGCGGACTGCGAATCGCCTTCTCGGCGGCCTCGCGGGCCCGGTTCTCGCCGGTGGCGCCGCCGGTACCCATCATCGCCATGCCCATCTCGGACATCACGGTGCGCACGTCGGCGAAGTCGACGTTGATGATGCCGGGGCTGGTGATCAGCTCGGCAATGCCCTGGACGGCACCCAGCAGCACATCATTGGCGGCGCTGAAGGCGGTCAGCAGGCTGGCGCTCTTGCCAAGCACCGAGAGCAGCTTCTCGTTGGGGATGGTAATCAACGAGTCGACATGCTCGGATAGTTCCTTCATGCCCTCTTCGGCAGCCCGCATGCGCTTGGGCCCCTCGAAGGGGAAGGGACGCGTGACCACGGCCACGGTCAGGATACCAAGCTCCTTGGCCACCTGGGCGACTACCGGCGCGCCGCCGGTGCCGGTCCCACCGCCCATGCCGGCAGTGATGAAGACCATGTCGGCGCCATTGAGGAGCTCGGCGATACGCTCACGATCCTCCATGGCGGCCTGACGCCCTACATCGGGATTGGCGCCGGCCCCGAGGCCCTTGGTGATCTCACTGCCGAGCTGGAGGACGGTCTTTGCCGCCACCCGTTTCAGCGCCTGAGCATCGGTGTTTGCGCAGATGAACTCGACGCCCTCGATGCTGCTCTCGACCATGTGATTGACGGCATTGCCGCCGCCGCCGCCGACACCGATGACCTTGATGACCGCACTACTTGAGGGTGCGCTGTCTACCAGTTCGAACATTAGCCCCGTCTCCTGGACCGCGTACGCGGCCCTGTCAGAAATTTCCTTTGAACCAGCCCTTGAGCTTTACCAGCGCCGGAATCCTTTCCCCTGCTTCGCGCCGGGAGACGTCACCACGCCTCGGTTGCGCCGATATGCTGCTGCCCGACGACTCTTGTTGGCCGTGCCCCTGACGGGCCTCGTTTAGAGCGTAATGTAGCAAACCGACCCCCGTCGAATAAATCGGATTGCGTACCACATCGGCGAGACCGCGCACGTTCTGGGGGCAAGCGATCCGCACCGGCATGTGAAAAATCTCTTCCGCCAGCTCGACCACCCCTTCCATTCGCGAGGTGCCACCGGTCAACACCACGCCGGCGGCGACCAGATCTTCGAACCCGCTGCGACGCAGCTCATCGCGCACCAGAGTGAAGAGCTCTTCGTAGCGCGGCTCCACCACCTCGGCCAGCGACTGGCGCGACAGGTCGCGGGCCGGTCGATCGCCGACGCTCGGCACCTTGATCATCTCGTCGCTGGCGGCGAGCTGCGTCAAGGCACAGGCGTACTTGACCTTGATTTCTTCGGCGTGCTGGGTCGGCGTGCGCAGCGCCATCGCGATATCGTTGGTCACCTGGTCACCGGCGATGGGGATCACCGCGGTGTGGCGAATGGCACCCTCGGTGAACACCGCGATATCGGTGGTCCCGCCCCCGATGTCGACCATGCAGACACCCAGCTCGCGCTCGTCCTCGGTCAGCACCGCGTGACTTGAGGCCAGCTGCTCGAGAATGATGGCATCCACGTCGAGCCCGCAGCGGCGCACGCACTTCTCGATATTCTGAACGGCATTGAGCGCCGCGGTGACCAGGTGCACACGGGCCTCCAGGCGCACCCCGGACATGCCCAGCGGCTCACGGATGCCCCCCTGGGTGTCGATGGCAAACTCCTGGGGCAGCACGTGCAGCACGCGCTGTCCCTCGGAAATCGCGCGGGCCCTGGCAGAATCGATCACCCGATCGATATCGCTGGGGGCAACTTCGCGTTCCTTGATCGCCACCACGCCGTCGGAGTTCATCGAACTGATATGACTACCGGCGATGCCCACATAGACGGAGTGGATGTCACAGCCGGCCATCAGCTCGGCTTCTTCCACGGCCCGCTGAATGGACTGCACTGTGGACTCGATGTTGATGACGACGCCCTTCTTCATCCCACGCGAGGGATGCGAGCCGATACCGGCGATCTCGATGCCGCCATCGTCGGTGGGTTGGCCCACGATCGCCACGACCTTGGATGTTCCGATATCCAGCCCGACTACCATATTGGACGCATTGGATGGACCTGACATGAGCCGGGAAATCTCCTCGAGCCTGACCCGCTAGGGGGATGACGTGTTTACAACAAAAAAACCTGGGCCAATTATAGGAACAACTTCCCGTCCTTCACCAGCCCATGGCGAAAAACATCCGTCACGATACGGCGATTTTCACCCAAAAGAAATACCTGACAACCGGCATGAATGGGTCGTGCGCCGTGAGATGAGCCATCAGCTTCCCGTCGACGCGCTGGCCACCACCGGTTCGGTTTCTCCGTGCCAGGCAACGGCCACGCCATTGGGATAGCGTAGATCGATGTAGCGAATATGCGACGCCAAATCAGCGAACTCGCGGTCCCATGCCGCCAGGAAACGCGCCAGTCGGGCATCGCGGTTATTGCGCCCCAGCATGACCCATATACCCCCTTTGACCTGTAGCCGCCAGGCACCGCGATCCTCGAGACGCAACTGACGAAGCGTCAGGCCGTGCTCGGCCAGTCGCTCGTCCAGGTCATCGTGATAGGCCAGCACTTCCGGGCCGCTGCCAGCCGGACCGGCCAGATGCACCAGCCCTGCGGGCGCCGGCAAGGGATCAAAGGCGAAAGGCTCCCCCTCCGGGTTGAGCAGACGGCCATCGTTCCAGTGCGCCACCGGGACCTGCTCGACGAGTTCGAACACCAGCGCATTGGGCCATTCTCGGCGAATCCGTACCTCGCTGAGCCAGCCGATGGCACGAGCCTGGTCGCGCAGCGTGCCGAGATCGGCCGACAGCCAGGTTTGGCCTTGAACCAGTGGCGCCAATTGGCGACGCAGGTAGTCTGCGCTGACCCGCTCCAGATCGCCACGGATGGATACCCGCTCGATGGGGCGATCGAGCCACAGCCACAGGGCACGGCCGCCGGCGCCGAGCACCAACGCCAGCAACAGAACACCGATCAGGCTTCCGCGACGGGCCATAGCGTCACGCCCGCCCGGCACTGTCGAGGATGCGCAGCACCAGGGCCTCGAAGTCCAGGCCGGCATGAGTGGCGGCCTGGGGCACCAGGCTATGGTCGGTCATGCCGGGCACGGTATTGACCTCCAGCAGCCAGAATCGTCCCTGGGCATCGCGCATCACGTCGACCCGCCCCCAGCCTTCGCCACCCACGGCAGTGAAGGCTTGACGGCACAGCTCGGCCAGTCTCCGCTCCTCGTCCGCCTCCAGCCCACAGGGCAGGTGGTAACGGGTCTCGTCGGAGAGGTACTTGGCCTCGTAGTCATAGAAACCGCTCGGCACCTCGACGCGGATGGCCGGCAACGCACTGTCGCCGAGAAGCGACACCGTATACTCCTCGCCACGCACGAAACGCTCGGCCATGACCCGGGCATCGAAGCGAGCGGCATCGCGATAGGCCGCCTCCAGCGCCTCGGGCGTCTCGACGATCGTGATGCCCAGCGTCGAGCCCTCGTGCACCGGCTTGACGATGAGCGGCAGGCCAAGCCGCTCGGCCACCGCCGGCCAATCGGCATCCGGGCCAAGCATCACGCTCTCGGGGGTCGGCAGCCCCAGGGCCTGCCAGACGAGCTTGGTGCGCTGCTTGTCCATACCGAGCGCCGAGGCCAGCACTCCGCTACCGGTATAGGGAATGCCCAGCAGTTCCAGGGCCCCCTGCAGCGTCCCGTCCTCGCCGCCACGGCCGTGCAGCGCGATGAAGACGCAATCAGGGGCCAGCGCTTCGAGGCCTGCGAGCCCGCCCTGCTCGGCGGGATCGAAGCCGATAGCGTCGATACCGCCGCGGCGCAGCGCGGCCAGCACCGCCGCCCCGCTCTTCAACGATACCTCACGCTCGGCGGAATCACCGCCGTACACCACTACCACCCGGCGCTGGCCGGTCGTCTGCATCGTCATAGTGATACCTCGCCGAACGCCAGTCGGGCATCGGCCAGACGCTGGGCGATGCCGCCCACGTCGCCAGCGCCCTGAGTAATGAGGATATCGCCGGGACGCAGCACCTTGGCCAGCAGTCCCGGCAATTCGTCCTTGTCCTGAACGAAGATCGGATCGACCTCGCCGCGCTGGCGAATCGAGCCGGCCAGGCTGCGGCCGTCGGCGCCCGGCAGCGGCGGCTCGCCGGCCGCATAGACATCGAGCAGCAAAAGGGTATCGACCCCCGCCAGCACGCGGACGAAATCTTCATAGAGATCCCGGGTCCGCGAATAGCGATGCGGCTGATAGACCATCACCAGGCGCCGCTCGGGCCAGCCGTCACGCACCGCCCTGATGACCATTTCCACTTCCCGGGGATGATGGCCATAGTCATCGACCAACATCACTTCGCCGTCGCCGGCCGGCGTCGCGAAGTTTCCATGCACCTGGAAGCGGCGACCGACCCCGGCAAAGCCCGCCAGGCCACGCAGGATGGCCGCATCGTCGACCCCGGCATCGCTGGCCACGGCGATCGCGGCCAGGGCGTTGAGGGCGTTGTGACGTCCTGGCATGGCCAGGCGCACCGGCAGCGAGGCCAGACCGTCGGGACGACGTGCATTGAAGCGAACTTCCCCGCCCGCTTGCTCGAAGTCTTCGATCCGATAGTCGGCATCGGCACTGAAGCCGTAGGTCACGAACTGGCGATTGACTCGCTCGATCAGCCCGCGCACGTTGGCGTCGTCGATGCACAGCACCGCCAGCCCATAGAACGGCAGGTTGTGCAGGAACTCGACGAAGGTGCCCTTGAGGCGTTCGAAGTCGCCGCCGTAGGTGGCCATGTGGTCGGCATCGATGTTGGTGACGATGGCCACCATCGGCTGCAGATGCAGGAAAGAGGCATCCGACTCGTCGGCCTCGGCCACCAGGTAGTCGCCCTCTCCCAACCGCGCATTGGTCCCGGCGCTGGTCAGCTTGCCGCCGATCACGAAGGTCGGGTCCAGCCCGCCCTCGCCCAGCAGCGTGGCCGTGAGGCTGGTGGTGGTGGTCTTGCCATGGGTGCCGGCCACGGCGATGCCGTGGCGGAAGCGCATCAGCTCGGCGAGCATCTCTGCACGGCGAACCACCGGGACGCGATGCTCCTGGGCCCAGCGAATCTCCGGATTGGTCGGATCCACCGCGGTAGAGACCACCACCACGTCGGCGTCGTGGGCGTTGTCCTCGGCATGGCCGATGGCCACCCGGATGCCGCAACCCTGCAGCCGACTGACCACCGGCGAGGCCTTGAGGTCGCTGCCGCTGACCGCGTAGCCCTGGTTGGCCAGCACTTCAGCGATACCGCACATGCCGGCACCGCCGATGCCGACGAAGTGAATGCGCCGGATGCGGCGCATGCCCAACCCGCGCCCGGGACGCGGTGGCGTGGCTTGGCCGGGAACCGGCCCTAGGGTCTCATCACTCAAAAGCTGTCTCCATGCAACCTGCCACCAGCCGTTCGACGGCATCGAGATGGGCACAGCGTCGCGCCTGCGCCGCCATGGTGGCGAGAGTATCGGGATCGAGCAGCGACGTCAGGCGATCCGCCAGCGTCGCCGCCGTCATCTCAGCCTGCGGCATCAGGGCGGCGGCCCCTTCCGCCACCAGCGCCGCGGCATTGGCCGTCTGGTGATCGTCCACGGCATGAGGGAAGGGCACGAACAGCGCCGGCTTGGCCGCCGCCGCCAACTCCGCCACGGTGAGAGCGCCGGCGCGGCACACGACCAGATCGGCCCAGTCGTAGGCCGCCGCCATGTCGTCGATGAAGGGCGTGACCTCGGCCTCGACGCCATGGCACTCATAGGTTTCACGGGTCACGGCATCCTTGTCGCGACCGGCCTGGTGGCGCACCACGGGGCGATCAGACTCAGGCAATCGGGCCAGCGCCTCGGGCACGCCTCGGTTCAGCGCCAGCGCCCCTAGCGAGCCGCCGACCACCAGCAGGCGCAGCGGACGCTGCGCCATGCTGTCAGCCGTGCGAGGCGTCTCACCCAGCACAGCGATCTCGTCACGCACCGGATTGCCGACCACCTCGGCGCGCCCTGGAAACGCCTGCGGAAAGGCCGCATAGACACGTCGGGCCAGCCTCGCGAGCACGCGATTGGTCAGTCCCGCCACGGCGTTCTGCTCGTGGATCACCAGCGGCCGGCGGGCCAGCCAGGCGGCGAGTCCCCCGGGACCGCTGGCAAAGCCACCGAGTCCCACCACCAACTGGGGATCGAAGTCGCGGATCACTCGGCCCGCTTCGCGCACCGCGCGCAGCAGGCGCCATGGGGCCATCAGCCAGCCGGCCAGGCCGTTGCCGCGCAGCCCGCTCACGGCGATGCGGTGCAGCGGCAGGTCGGCCTCAGGCACCAGGCGATTCTCGATGCCTCGCGGACTGCCCAGCCATTCGACATCGACTCCCTGGGCCACCAGCGCTCGGGCCAGCGACAGGGCCGGGATGACGTGGCCGCCGGTGCCACCCGCCATGATCAAGGCGCGTCGCCCTTTGCGTCGACTCATGCTTGCGTTCCTTTGCGGTTATCGGGGACCCCGCTGCGGACGGCGGTCGACCGGGTACGACGCCGCGCCTGGCGGGTCTCGATATCGGCTCGCAGCACCAGCGCCATCATGATGCAGCTCACCACCAGGCTCGAGCCCCCATAGCTGAGCAGCGGCAGGGTCAGCCCCTTGGTGGGCAGCATCCCACTGCTCACGGCGATGTTGATGAACGCCTGGGCGCCGATCACCAGGGCGACGCCATAGCTGGCATAGGCGGCGAAGGTCAATCCGGCCAGCTCGGCGCGTCGTCCCACCGCCATGGCTCGCCATACCAGCAGCGCGAACAGGCCGATGACGGTGATCGCCCCCACCATCCCCAACTCCTCGGCGAGTACGGCGAACACGAAGTCGGTATGCGCTTCGGGCAGGTAGAACAGCTTCTGCACGCTATTGCCAAGCCCGGTACCAAGCCACTGACCTCGCCCGAAGGCGATCAGCGCCTGGGTCAGCTGATAGCCGCTGGCGAACTGATCGGCCCAGGGGTCGACGAAGCTGGTCAGGCGCGCCATGCGATAGGGCTCGGCGATCGCCACCAGGGCCCCGAGGGCAGCCACCAGCGCCATCAGCAGCAGAAAGCGCCCCCAAGGGGCACCGGCCATCAGCAGCATGCCCATCACGCAGCCGGTCATCACCACCACGGCACCATAGTCCGGCTCCAGGATCAGCAAGCCGCCGAGCAGCGCCATCACCATCAGCGGGCGCAGGAAGGCCCCCCACTCGCGGCGTACCTGGGGCAGGAAGCGCTCCAGATATCCGGCCAGATAGGTGATCAGGCACAGCTTGGCGACCTCAGAGGCCTGGAGGTTGAAGGGTACACCGGGCAACGATAGCCAGCGCTTGCTGCCGTTGACCTCGCGACCGATCACCAGCACCAGCACCAGCAACACGATGCCCACCAGCAGCAGCAAGGGACCATTAGCCTTCCACCAGCCCAACGGTACGCGCAGCGCCAAGGCGCCCACCGCCAGCGACACCAGCAGGAAGGCGCCGTGACGCAGGCTGAAATACCAGGCGTTTCCGGTCAGGCTCGAGGCCACCTCGGTGGAGGCCGAAGTCACCATCACCCAGCCGATCAGCATCAGCGACAGGGCGGCGATCAGCAGCCAGCCATCGACCGGCTGGTCCGCAGTGGACAGCCGAGCGCGAAGTCGGGTCAGTCGGCTCATGGTGCGTCCCCTCCGTCCAGGCGGCGGACGATGGCGCGAAAGGCCTCGCCACGAGCCTGATAGTCAGTGAACTGGTCGAGGCTGGCACAGGCCGGCGACAGCAGCACGCAGTCGCCGGGCGCGGCGATCTCGACGGCCCGGGCCATGGCGGCCGTCAGGTCGTCGACACGGGTCAGCGCCACGGCGCCCTCGAGCGCCGCCGCCAGCCGCCCGGCATCGCGCCCGAACAGGATCGCCTCGCGGCCATGACGGGCCAGCGGCGCGGCCAGCGGGACAAAGTCGGCCCCCTTGCCCTCCCCGCCGGCGAGCAGGATCAAGCGGCCGGAAAGAGTCGGCCCCAGGCCGGCGATAGCGGCCAGGGTGGCGCCCACGTTGGTGCCCTTGGAATCGTTGATCCAGCGCACACCGTCGATGTCGGCCACCAGCTCGCCGCGATGCGGCAGGCCGGCGAAACGTTCCAGCACGCGACGCATGGAGGAAAGCTCAAGTCCGAGGCGATGTCCCATGGCCAGAGCCGCCAGGGCGTTGGCCTGGTTATGGCGCCCCGGCAAGCGCACCGCGGCGGCAGGCATCAGCGCCGTCTCTCCGTGCATCAGCCAGTCGCAGGAACCCTTGCCATCATCATGGACCGCGATGCCCCACTCCGCCGCCTCACGCTCGCTGCCGGGCGCGGGAGTCGCGGTGGTGAAACGCTCGAGCGCCGGCAGAGACACGTCCGGCCAGGTCGCAGGGTCCTCGGCGTTGACCACCGCATGGCGCGCGCCACGGAAGATGGCCTGCTTGGCGGCGCGGTAGCCGGCGAGATCGCCGTGGCGGTCCAGGTGATCCTCTGACAGGTTCAGGAAGGCGACGCTCTCAGCACCGAGACACGGCGTGGTCTCGAGCTGGAAGCTCGACAGCTCGAGCACGAACAGCTCGGCGTCGGATCGCTCGGCGAGCAGATCGAGCGCCGGTGTGCCGAGATTGCCGCCGACCGCCACGCGGCGACCGGCTTCGGCGGCCATCTCGCCGAGCAGGGTCGTCACCGTCGACTTGGCATTGGCCCCGGTGATGGCGGCGATGGGCGCACGGGCCGCGCGCACGAATAATGCGATTTCGCCAATCAGCAGCGGCTCGCCCGTGGCGGAGACTCGCCCGGCCATCGCCGCGAGGCCGGGGCTGCGCGGATCCACACCGGGACTGACCACCACCTCGCGGGCCGAGCTCATATCCACCTCGGCCAGCGGCCCGCAGTGGACCGCGACGCCAGGATGAGCGTGACGGAAGTCGTCCAGCCCCGGCGGCGCGGCGCGCGTGTCGGCAACCATGAACGGCTGCCCCAGCCGCTCCAGGTGACGACAGATGGCGCGCCCGGAAACCCCGAGCCCGACCACTAGCGTAACGCCATTGGGCACCTTGACCATCGACAGTTCCTCAGCGGATCTTCAGGGTGGCCAGCCCAAGCAGCACCAGCACCACGGTGATGATCCAGAAACGCACGATGACACGCGGCTCCGGCCAGCCCTTGAGCTCGTAGTGGTGATGCAGCGGCGCCATGCGAAAGATACGCCGGCCGGTGAGCTTGTAAGAGCCCACCTGCAGGATCACCGAGACGGTCTCCATGACGAAGATGCCGCCCATGATGAACAGCACGATCTCCTGACGCACGATTACCGCGACCACGCCCAGCGCGGCCCCCAGGGCCAGCGCGCCCACGTCGCCCATGAAGACCTGGGCCGGGTAGGTGTTGAACCACAGGAAACCGAGCCCCGCCCCAGCGATGGTGGCACAAAACACCGCCAGCTCACCGGCACCGGGAATCATCGGGATCTGCAGATATTCGGCGAACACCACGTTGCCGCTGGCATAGGCGAACACCGCCAGCCCCATGGCCACCAGTACGGTAGGCATGATCGCCAGACCGTCCAGACCATCGGTGAGATTCACGGCATTGGAGCTGCCGACGATCACCAGGTAGGTGAGCACGACGTAGAACACCCCGAGCGGCAGCACGAACTCCTTGAACAGCGGCAGAATCAGGCTGGTTTCCACCGGGGAAGCGGCGGTGATGTAAAGAACGACCGCGGCGCCAAGGCCGATCACCGACTGCCAGAAATACTTCCAGCGCGCCGGCAGGCCACGGGGATTCTTCTCCACCACCTTGCGGTAGTCGTCGACCCAGCCGATCGCGCCGAAGCCCAGAGTCACGGCCAGCACCACCCAGACGTAGTGGTTGCGAAGGTCTCCCCACAGCAGAGTGCTGACGGCGATCGCCATCAGGATCATGGCACCGCCCATGGTGGGTGTGCCGGCCTTGGAGAGATGCGACTGGGGGCCGTCATCGCGCACGGCCTGGCCGATCTGGCGCTCCACCAGGCGGCGAATCACCACCGGGCCGAGCCACAGGCACAGCACCAGAGCGGTCAGGGTCCCCAGGATCATGCGCAGGGTCAGGTAGTTGAAGACGTTGAAGGCGCTCTGGAATTGCGCCAGTAGTTCAGCCAGAAAGAGCAGCATGTAATGCCTTACCTTGATGCATCCGGACACAGCGCCGCTACCACGGCTTCCATGCCGGCACTGCGCGATCCCTTGACCAGCACGCTGGCCCCTGGCGGCAGATGATGGAGGACGTGGCGCGTCAGCGCCTCCCGATCGTCGAAATGGCAACCCGCCTCGCCGAAGGCCCGGCTGGCCGGTCGCGCCGCCTCGCCGAGGGTGCCGAAAAAGTCGATGCCGAGCGTGTGTGCGTAGCGACCTACCTCGGCGTGCAACCGTTCCGAGGCCTCCCCCAGTTCGCCCATGGCGCCCAGCAGGCACCAGCGCGGCCCCGGCAGGCCGGCCAGCAGATCGAGGGCGGCCTTCACCGCACCGGGGTTGGCGTTGTAGCTATCGTCAAGCAGCTGCGACGACTTGAGCCCGGCCCTCACGTTGAGACGTCCCGGCATGGGAGCTACCGCCTCGAGGCCGGCCAGCACGTCGTCCGGGGCCAGCCCCATGGCCAGCGACGCGCCGGCCGCCGCCAGGGCGTTGGCCACGTTGTGACGGCCAAGCAGAGCCAGCTGGACACGCCCCAGTTCGCGATCGTCACAAAACAGCGTGAAAGCATAGCGTCCAAGCGCATCGCAAACCAGTGTCTCGGCGCGCAGACGCGCCGGCCCCTCGATGGCGAAATCCAGCACTTCCCGAGGGGCCGCGAGGCTCGCCCAACTGGCGAAATAGCGATCGTCGCGGTTGAGCACCGCCACCCCGTCGCCAGGCAGCGACATCAGGATCTCGGCCTTGGCCTGGGCAATGCGACCGAGGCCACCGAATTCTCCCACGTGGGCACCGGTGACGTTGGTGATCACCGCCACCTTCGGCTCGGCCAGGCTCGACGTCCAGGCGATCTCGCCCAGATGATTGGCGCCTAGCTCGACCACCGCCTGGCGATGCTCGGAAGAGAGCTCCAGCAGCGTCAGCGGCGCCCCGACGTCGTTATTGAGGTTGCCGCGTGTGGCCAAGGTCGCGCCGCGGCGGGCGAGCAGCGTGCCCAGCATCTGCTTGACCGTGGTCTTGCCGCTGTTGCCGGTCACCGCCACCAACGGGCCGCCCCAGGCGCGACGCCGGGCGCGTCCCAACAGGCCTAGCGCCAGCCGGGTGTCGGCCACCTCCAACTGCGGCAGCGGGTCGTCGATGCGATGCTCGACCACCGCGGCCACCGCACCGGCCTCACGGGCCTGGGCAATGAAGTCGTGGCCATCAAAGCGCTCGCCGACCAGCGCCACGAACAGCGCCCCCGCCCCCAAGCGACGGGTGTCGGTGACGATCTCACCCACCGGCACATCCGCTTCGGGGGCAGCGAGCCCCAACGAGCGGGCGATATCGGAAAGCGTGTCGAGCCCTACGCCGCTCATGCCTCGCCCTCCCGGCGAGCGGCCAGCGCCGCCTCGGCCTCGGTCAGGTCAGAGAAGGCGTGGCGCACGCCGGCGATCTCCTGATAGGACTCGTGGCCCTTGCCGGCGATCAGGATCACATCCTCGGCGGCCGCCTCAACGATGGCGTCGCGGATCGCCCGGTCGCGGCCGTCGACCGAGCGGGCCGCCTGGCGGCCAGCCTCCGTGAGGCCATCGAGCATCGTCTCGCGGATCGCCGCCGGCGATTCGGAGCGGGGATTGTCGTCGGTGATCACCAGCCGATCGGCATGGCGTTCGGCGGCGGCGGCCATCAGCGGACGCTTGCCGGCATCCCGGTCTCCTCCGCAGCCGAACAGGCACCACAGCCGGCCGCGGCCGGGCAGGTGGGCGCGCAGCGCCTCGAGGGCGTTCTCCAGGGCATCCGGCGTGTGGGCGTAGTCGATCACCACTGTGGGCATGCCCTCGCCGACCAGCGCCTGCATGCGACCGGGTACCGGCGCCAGGCCGGCGGCGGCCTCGAACAGCGCCTCGAGATCCTCGCCCAGCCCATGCAGGGTAGCGATGGCGAGCAGCACATTGGTCAGGTTGAAGCGCCCCATCAGCGGCAGAGTCAGCACCCGCTCGCCATCGGGCGTGGCAATCAGCGCCCGCTGGCCCTCGCCGTGGGGTACCCAGTCCACCACCCGCAGCGTCACGGCCTCATCCTCGCCCACGGCCAACACCCGCACACCGTCGGCCAGGCCGGCCAGCATCAGCCGCGCCAGCGGATCGTCGGCGTTGACTACCGCCAGTTCGAGCTCGCTGCGCCGGAACAGCCGCGCCTTGGCCGCGGCATAAGCGGCCATGCTGCCATGGTAATCCAGATGGTCGCGACTCAGGTTGGTGAAAACGCCCGCCGCGAGCCGACAAGCGTCGAGCCGCCCTTGCTCCAGGGCATGGGAGGAGACCTCCATGGCCACCCGCTCAAGCCCGGCGGCAGCCAGCTCACCGAGCATGGCCTGCAGCGCCAGCGGACCCGGGGTGGTCAACCGCCCTTCGACGAGCGCACCGGGGCGACCGTGGCCCAGAGTGCCGACCATGCCGGCCGGTCGTCCCAGGCGCTCGCTCAGCGCGGCGATGTAGTGGGTGACCGAGCTCTTGCCGTTGGTCCCGGTAACCCCGATCAGCTCCAGTGCCTCGGGCACCGCGAACAGGTCGCGACCGAGCTCGCCGAGCCGCTGACGCAGGTGCGGCAGCGCAACCACTCGGGCATCGTCGACCGGCGGGACCGAGTCGTCATCATGGGCCAGCACCAGGGCGGCGCCGGCCTCGAGGGCCGCGGCGACGAAATCGCGACCGTCCCCCGCCACGCCCGGCACGGCAAGGAAGACATCGCCGCCGACGACGTCTCGGCTGTCCAGGCATAACCGCAACCGCTCGGGCAGACCAAATGACAGCAGGGTCTCACGCTGTCGCGGCCAGAGCGCGGCCAGCGCGGCGATCAGGCGGGCAGCGGTCACGTCCATGGCGTACTCTCCTCAGGGTGCAGGGGCGGTTCAACCCTCATCGGCGGTCTCCACCTGGTCCGGCGGCACGTCCAACAGACGCAGGGCGTTGCCGGCAACCCGCGAGAACACCGGCGCCGCCACGGCGCCACCGTAATAGGAGCCGCCACGGGGATGGTCGATCATTACCACGGTGATCAGGCGCGGGTCGGATACCGGCGTAATGCCCACGAACAGCGAGCGGTAGGCGTTTTCCTCGTAGCCAGCGCCGCCGGTCTTGCGCACCGTGCCGGTCTTGCCGGCCACGCTGTAGCCCGGCACCAGGCCACGCCGGGCGCCTGTCCCCGGCGCCACCACCTGGTCCATCATGCCCAACACACGATCGGCGACCGCCGGCTCGACCACCGGCTGCCCGGCCGGTGGCTCGTTGAGCCGCAGCAACGACGGCGGCAGTCGCTCGCCATGGTTGGCGATGGCGGTGTAGGCGCTGGCCAACTGCAACGCGGACACTGACAGGCCATAGCCGTAGGACAGCGCCGCCCACTGGCTGCTGGACCAGACCCGAGGCGACGGCACGCTGCCGCTGGCCTCGCCGGGGAACCCGGTACCCAGCGCCTGATCGAGCCCCAGCGCACGGTAGCGCTGGGGTACCACGGGCTCATCCAGCTGCAGGGTCAGCTTGGACATGCCGATGTTGGAGGACTTCTCGAGGATGCCGGACAGGCTGAGCTCGCGGTAGTTGGCGACGTCCTTGATGGTATAGCCGTCGATCACCATCCAGCCCGGCGAGGTATCGATCACGGTATCGGGCGGGAAACGGCCGGTCTCAAGCAGCGCCGTCATGGCCAGCGGCTTGATCACCGAACCGGGCTCGTATGCGTCGACGATGGCACGATTGCGCAGTCCGTCGGGGTCGAGCCCAGCGCGGTTGTTGGGATTGTAGGAAGGCTGATTGGCCATGGCCAGCACCTCGCCGCTGCGGGCGTCGAGCATCACCAGCATGCCGCCATCGGCGTCATTCTCGTCCACCGCCGCCTTGAGCTCGCGATAAGCCATGTACTGCAGGCGCTGGTCGATGGACAGCGTCAGATCGCCTCCGGGCTCGGCCTCGCGCAGCACCTCCAGATCACGCACCAGCCGGCCACGACGATCCTTGAGCACTCGGCGACGCCCCGGCTCACCGGAGAGATAGGGGTTATAGGCTAGTTCAAGCCCTTCCTGCCCCTGATCGTCGATGTTGGTCACACCGATCAACTGGGCGATCACCTCACCGGCCGGATAGTAGCGCTTGTACTCGGCGCGCTTGTGCACCCCGGGGACACGCAGATCGAGCACGCGTTGGGCGGCCTCGGGGGTCATGCGGCGGCGCAGATACATGAACTCGCGATCGGCATAGCGCTCGATGCGTGCATTCAGAGCGTCCAGATCCTGCCCCAGCGCCTGGGCCAGCCGCAGCCGCTGAATGCCGTCGTCGGGCAGATCCTGTGGGTTGGCCCACAGCGTCACTACCGGGGTGGAAATCGCCAGCGGCTCTCCATGGCGATCGGTGATCATGCCGCGGTGGGCGGGGATGGCATCGACGCGCAGGGTGCGGGCATCGCCCTGCCCTTGAAGAAAGGAGCGGTCAAAGACGTGCAGGTCGACGATGCGTCCGGCGAGCAGCGCCAGGCCGAGCAGCACCAGCCCCAGCATCACCCGATAGCGGGCTTGGCCCATCGGCGCCGAGGTCCGGCGACGCGCGCTCTCTCGACGTGGAGTCGCGCTCATTGGCGAATGACCTCCACTTCGCCGATGTCCGGCAGGCGCATCTCGAGACGTTCGCTGGCCAGGCGCTCGATACGCGACGGCGAAGACCAGGCACTCTCCTCCAGCAGCAATTGACCCCACTCGGTCTGCAGCTGCTGCTGCTCACGTTCGAGCTGTTGCAAGCGAGCGTACTGCTCGCGGGTATGGTGACTGGTGGCAATCACCACCAGGGCCGCGCCAAGGCAGGCAAGCAGCAGTAATCCGTTGACGACCAGCGCCAATGTCAGACGCAGGCGCAGCGGCCAGGCGAAAGCGGAGGTGGCATCACGTCCCTGAGCCATGTAAACCTCAGTATCGTTTGCGCGCCGCGCGCATCACCGCACTGCGGGCACGGGGATTGGCCTCGACCTCCTGCGGCCCGGGTCGGCGCGCCTTGCCGAGGGCCTCGAGACGACGCTGGATCTGGTCGTCACGCAGCGGCACGCCCTTGGGCAGGTGCGTGTCGCCGCGCACATGATCGCGGATAAAACGTTTAACCCGGCGATCCTCCAGCGAGTGAAAGCTGATCACCACCAGGTGGCCGCCGGGGGCCAGTGCCTCCAGGGCCGCCTCGAGAGCGGCATCGAGCTGGTCGAGTTCACCGTTGACCTGAATCCGCAGGGCCTGGAAGGCACGGGTGGCGGGATGCTTGCCCTTCTCCCAGGCGGGATGCGCCGCCTTGATCACCTCGGCCAGGTCGGCGGTGCGGCTAAACGGCGTTTCGGCGCGGCGGGCCACGATCGCCTTGGCCAGCCGACGGGCGAAGCGCTCCTCGCCGTAGGTCTTGAAGACCCGGGCGATCTCGCCTTCATCAACCCGAGCGAGCCAGTCCGCGGCACTCTCGCCGCGTGACGGGTCCATACGCATGTCGAGGGGGCCGTCACGCAGGAAGCTGAAGCCGCGCTCGGGGTCGTCGAGCTGGGGCGAGGAGACACCGACATCGAGCAACACTCCGGCCAGCTGGCCGTGCAGGCCGCGCGCTTCGGCGAACTCGCCGAGGCGCGCGAACTCACCTCGCTCGATGGCAAAACGCGGATCGTCGATCGCTGCTGCCTCGGCGATGGCCTGTGGGTCACGATCGATTGCCAGCAGGCGCCCTTCGGGCGACAGGCGCTCGAGAATGGCTCGGGAGTGGCCGCCGCGGCCGAAGGTGCCATCGAGATAGGCGCCGGCGGAATCGTGGATAAGGGCCTCGACCGCCCCATCGAGCAGCACGCTGGCATGGCGAAAGCCGCGGGAGGCGTGTTCGGGGGCGGATGACGTCATGCGATTCTCGGTGGCGGCTGGCAGGGCGCCGCAAAACGGCGATGGAAATTCGTGGGAGTCGGCCGATAAGCCGGGTTCTGTCGAGGACAGCCATTCCTCTAGGGGCGACGTCACCGTCGCCCTCGAGCAACCTACCCGAACCCAGCGCGGGCCACGCCATCGGGTTCCTATTTGGTCTTGCTCCGAGTGGGGTTTACCGTGCCACGCACTGTTACCAGGCGCGCGGTGCGCTCTTACCGCACCCTTTCACCCTTACCGGCCTCCCGTGGGAGACGTAGGCGGTCTACTCTCTGCTGCACTTTCCGTCGGCTCGCGCCGCCCAGGCGTTACCTGGCACTCTGCCCTGTGGAGCCCGGACTTTCCTCCCCCGGATCACTCCGGCGGCGACTGTCTGGCCAACTCCCGCGGCAAGCATACCAGCGCCTCGTCACCCCCTCAATCCCCGTCCTTGAGGGACTGCGCTCTGGCATACCAGACTTTCTTGGCACCACCCAGGGTACGCGCCGTCACCGCCGCAGCCTGCTTGACGCCGACCCCCTCGGCAAGCAACGCCTTGAGCAGGGCATCCGCTTCGATGATCGAGGCGTCTCCGCCGGCCTTGGGCTCGGCACCGGCCACCATCACCACGAATTCGCCGCGGGCCTGATCCGGATCCTCGGCGAGTCGCGCGAGCAGCGCCTCGGCACTCCCCTCGAGGAACGTCTCGAAGGTCTTGGTCAGCTCACGTGCCAGCACCACCTGGCGCGATCCCAGCACGGCATCCAGATCGGCCAGGGTGTCACGAATACGATGCGGCGACTCGTAGAACACCAGGGTCTCCTCACGCTCGGCCAGCGCCTCGAGCCGCCCGCGCCGCCCCGCGCCCTTGGCCGGCAGAAATCCCTGGAACAGGAAGCGATCGGTCGGCAAGCCGGCGCCAGACAGCGCCGCCACCAGGGCACAGGCCCCCGGCACCGGCACCACTCGACGCCCGCGAGCTCGCAGCTCGCGCACCAGCACGAAGCCGGGATCGCTGATCAGCGGCGTGCCGGCATCGCTGACCAGAGCGACGGACTGCCCGGCAACCAGCCGCGCGTCGATCTGATCGACTCGAGCGGCCTCGTTGTGCTCGTGCAGCGACAACGTTGGCGGTGCGACCCCCAGGTGACGCAACAGCCGCGAGGTATGGCGGGTATCCTCGGCAGCCACCAGATCGACTTCGCCCAACAGACGAGCGGCCCGCGGGCTCAAGTCGTCCAGATTCCCAATCGGCGTGGCGACCACGTACAATACCCCTTCAATGGCGTCTGACATTTCGGCTCCCGGGATGCACTCCGCACGTGAGGACAAGGAAGGATTCATGAAGATTTCGTCTCGCGGCCTGCTGGCCGCTGCCCTGATGGCACTGTGGCTGGCCGGCTGCGCCTTCCAGCCCGCCGTTACCGAGCGACAGCCCACCGGCGACCCGGACCAGCTACTGGCCCAGGCCGAGCAACAGGCCCCTGAACAGGCGGCCCTGTCCCGCCTTCAGGCGGCCGACATCCTAGCACGCCAGGGCAGCCGCCCCCAGGCGCTGGCCATCGCCAAGGAGATCGACGACAGCCGCCTCTCCCCCGACGCTCGCGGCCGCTGGGCGCTGCTGCTCTCAGACCTGGGCGAGACCGAGGACGATCCCTGGGCCGTCATCCAGGCAGCCCAATTACTGGACGAGCTGCAGCTGCCTCGCGACCAGGCCTATCTGCTGCGGGAGCGACAGGCCCGCGCCCTGGGCCAGGTCGACGAGCCCCTGGCAGCCGCGCGCGCGCTGCTGCGACTGCAGGCCGACACCGGGCGAGTCGACCTCAACGACCCCATCTGGGAACAGCTCTCGAGCCTGGCACCCGGCACCATCGCCGAGTTGCGTAACGGCGCGAATGACCCGACCCTCGCCTGGCTCGACCTGGCCGAGCTAGTGCGCACCAGCGGCGGCGATATCCAGCGACTGTTCACCCGCCTCGACGACTGGCGTAGCCGCAACCCCGAGCACCCCGCGGCCCGCCGCCTGCCAGCCGACATCATGGCGCTGCGCGAACTGAGCGGCCAGGACGTGCGCCATATTGCCGTCTTCCTGCCCGAATCCGGCCCCCTGGCTGGCGTCGCCGACGCCATCGAGCAGGGGCTGCGGGCACATCACATGAACACCGTCAACGGCGGCGCCAGCGGCGCCCAGCTGACCTTCCTTGATTCCTCGGCTGGCACCCTCGATGCGCTGTACCAGGAGGCCCAGCGGCAGGGCGCCCAAGTGGTAATCGGCCCGCTGGACAAGGACGCCGTCACTTCACTGGAACGCCGCGACCGGGTACCGATGCCGACCCTGGCACTCAACTACGGTGAGGACGAGCGCAACCGCGCCGAAGGGCTCTTCCAGTACGGCCTGTCCGCCGAGGACGAGGCACGCGAGGTCGCCGCCCGCGGCCGCCAGGACGGCAAGCGAAGCGCAGCGCTGCTGGTGCCCGACAACGCTTGGGGCCGCCGGGTCGGCGAGGCCTTCGCCGCTGCCTGGCGCGAACGCGATGGCGAGATCGCCAACGCCGTGCGCTACAACCCGGGCCGCTCGGCCACCGAGAGCACCCGCCGCGCCCTCGGCTCGAGCCGGCCCGACATGCTGTTCCTGCTGGCACTACCCGACTATGCTCGCCAAGTGCCGCCGACCATCGACTACTACGCCTACAATCAGGGCCTGTCGGTCTATGCGACCTCGCATCTCTACGAGGGACGCCCCCAGCCACGGCTCGACAAGGACCTCGACGGCGTGATGTTCGTCGACATTCCCTGGCAGATTCCGGATGCCGCCGCGGGCGGAGAAGAGGCCCTGCCCTTCCTCGACAGCTATCGCCAACTGCGCGAGGAGTCCGATCCCACCATGTTCCGCTTGATGGCCATGGGCGTGGACGCGTACGAGCTGGCCCGCCGCCTGCCGCAGTTCCAAGCCATCCCGGGCAGCGAGCTGTTCGGCGCGACCGGCACCCTGAGCGCCGACCGGGACGGCCGCATCCATCGCGACCTGCCCTGGGCACGCTTCGCGGACGGCGTCCCCCGCCCGCTGATCGACATGCAGCGCCTCGACGATGATCGGTCCCTCTGACGCCCGACGCCGCGGCGCGCGCATCGAACGCGTCGCCGCGGACTGGCTAGTCGGCAAGGGACTCGACCTGGTGGCCACCAATCAGCATGCCAAGGGCGGCGAGCTCGACTTGGTGATGCGCGAGGGCGAGGTGCTGGTGTTCGTCGAGGTCCGCCATCGCGCCAGCATCCGCCACGGCCATCCGCTCGAGACCGTTACCGCTACCAAGCAGCGCCGCCTCGTCCAGGCGGCGCGTTTTTATCTTCAGCGCAACCGGCTATCATGTGCCTGCCGCTTCGATGTGCTGGCCGTGACCGGCACGCCACCCCACCTCGACTTCGAGTGGGTGCGCGGGGCCTTCGAAGCGTTCTGACCGCCCAAGGACCAGGAAGCCACGATGGATTTCCAGAACCGCATTCTCGGACACTTCAACGCCAGCATCGATACCAAGACCTACGCCAGTGAGGTGCTGCCGCCCTTCATCGAGGTCGCCAGCCAGATGATGGTGCAGGCCCTGGTCAACGAGGGAAAGATTCTGGCCTGCGGCAATGGCGGCAGTGCCGGCGACAGTCAGCACTTCTCTTCCGAACTGCTCAATCGCTTCGAGCGCGAACGCCCCAGCCTGCCGGCTCTGGCGCTGACCACCGACACCTCGACGCTGACCTCGATCGCCAACGACTACAGCTACAACGAAGTGTATTCCAAGCAGGTACGTGCGCTCGGCCAGCCCGGCGACGTGCTGCTGGCGATCTCCACCAGCGGCAATTCCGGCAACGTCATCCAGGCCATCCAGGCCGCCCATGACCGCGAAATGACGGTGGTGGCCCTGACCGGCCGCGACGGCGGCAACATGGCCTCCCTGCTCGGCCAGGACGACTGCGAGATCCGCGTCCCGGCCACCTCGACGGCCCGCATCCAGGAGGTTCACCTGCTGGTGATCCACTGCCTGTGCGACCTCATAGACGAACAACTCTTCGGCGCAAGCGAGTGATGCCCATGCCCAGCAAGTCCCGACTCCTCGGCCTGTCCCTGACCCTGATGCTGGCCCTGTCCGGCTGTACCACCGTCAGCTCGGTCACCCATCCGGGCACCATCAACGAGAACTATGGCGAACGCACCCTCGGCACCAAGGTCGAGGACGAGAGCATCGAGACCAAGGTGTCCCACAACCTTGGCACCACCGATGCCCGCCTGGGTGATGCTCGCATCAACGTCGACAGCTTCAACGGCGTGGTACTGCTCACAGGCCAGGTGCCGAGCCAGGAGCTCAAGAACATGGCCGAACGCGTTGCCGGCAATGTCCGCAACGTGCGCCGCGTCCACAATGAACTCTCCATCGCCGCCAACCTGCCGGCCAGCCAGCGACTCGCCGATACCTGGCTGAATACCCGGGTGCGCACGGCACTGGTTTCCAACGAAGCCATCGACTCCAGCCGCCTGCGCATCGTCACCGAGAACGACAGCGTCTATCTGATGGGCATCGTGCGCCGCGCCGAGGCCGACCGCATCGTCGCCGCGGCCCGCAACGTCGGCGGCATGCAACGTATCGTCAAGGTCTTCGACTACCTGGACTGACCCACCCCTCCCCAACACACCGACCAGAACGCAAGACGGCAGGCCACAGGGCCTGCCGTCTTGTCTTGCGTCGAGGGCACTCGGCCCAGCGACACTACTTGACCACGCGCAGCGAGGGACGCCCCTTCTTCGGCGCCTCCTCCGGCTCGCCGCCGGCACCGGCATCGCCGTCATCACTATCGACGTTTTCGACGCTGGACAGACCCGGCGCCTCCTCTTCCGTGGCCTCGTCCGCCACGTCATTGGCGTCGTCGACCGGCATCTCCGGCTCGTGACCGAACACCATGCCCACGCCATTCTCGCGGGCATAGATCGCGATCAGCGCTTCGATGGGCACCATGATCTGCATCGGCTGACCTCCGAAACGCGCCGAGAAGGCAATCGCCTCGTTGGTCATCGACAGGTCGCGAATCGCGCTGACGCCGAGGTTGAGCACGATCTGCCCGTTCTGCACGAACTGCCGCGGCACCTCGACACCCTCTTGTTCGGCATCGACCACGGCATAGGGTGTCAGCTCATTGTCCAGCAGCCACTCGTACAGGGCCCGCGCGATATAGGGACGACTCGATTGCATCGGTTGGCCCTCCTGGGTTCGGGGCCCCGGCCTCGGGCCGGGGCGTGAAAGAGATTCAGGGACGCATCTCGCGCTCACCCTCGCTGAGGGCCGCCTTGAATCCCTCGCGATCGAACACGCGCTCCATGTAGCCCATCAGCGGCTTGACCTGCTTCTCGGGCAGCTCAATGCCGAGCACCGGCAGGCGCCACAGGATCGGCGCCAGGCAGCAGTCCACCAAGGTAAACTCCTCGCTCATGAAGAACGGCATGTCCTCGAAGATCGGGGATATCCCGATCAGACTCTCGCGAAGCTCCTTGCGCGCCTTGTCGGCATCCTTCTTCGATCCGCTCTGGATCTGCTCGACCATCGGGCACCACTCGCGTTCGATACGGTGCATCCACAGCCGGCTCTGGGCACGCGCCACCGGGTAAACCGGCAACAGAGGCGGATGCGGAAAACGTTCGTCGAGGTACTCCATCATCACCTTGGACTCATAGAGCACCAGATCGCGATCAAGCAGCGTGGGGACGCTGTTGTAAGGGTTGAGATCGGCAAGCTCCTCGGGGTGGCTATCCTCGGTGACCTCGACGATATCCACCGCCACGCCCTTCTCGGCGAGCACGATACGCACTCGATGACTGTAATGATCATCGCCCCCGGAGTAGAAGATCATCGACGACCGCTTGGCCACTACACCCATGAAACAATCCTCGCATCAGTTCGTGCCGAGATGATAACACGACGCACCCACTCTCGGGGGCCTCGTCTGCATGCCCGTGGACAGGCGTACCACCAGATGAGGGCGCATGGCCGTAACCATGCGCCCTCCTCTGCTGCATCCCGTTCGGATCAGTGAATATCGCGCCAGTATTCGCGCTTGAGCAGGTAGGCAATGACGCCAAAAATGAAAATGAAGATCAACACCTTGGGCGCCAGCGTCTGGGCCTGGAGCTTGGACGGCTCACCAACGTAGGCCAGGAAATTCGTCAGATCGAAGATCGCAGCCTCGAATGCCTCGGGCTCGAGCTGCCCCGGCTCCGTGACGCGCAGCGTTTCGCAGGACTGGTACTTGCCGGTCAGGGGATCGAGCTCGGCGCCTTCGATGGGATGATCCGTGGCGGCACAGATCTTCTCCTGCACGCCCTGCAAAGGCTCCAGCACATTGGGCATGGCCACCAGTGGGAAGACCCGGTTGTTGACGCCGGTGGGCCGTGACGGATCCCGGTAGAAGCCGAGCAGGTAAGAATAGATCCAGTCGGTGCCGCGCAGCCGCGCGGTCAGGGTCAGGTCCGGCGGCGGCGCCCCGAACCAGTTCTCGCCGTCGGCGGCGTCCATGGCGTTGTGCATCTGATCATTGAATCCCAGCGCCGAGGCAAAGATCAGGTTCTCCTCTACCAGGTCCTGAGGCATGTCGAGATCCTCGGCGGCCCGAGCGAAACGCTGGTGCTCCAGGGAGTGGCAGCCCATGCAATAATTCACGAACAGCTTCATACCGTTCTGCAGCGAGGCCCGATCCTGCAGATCGGGCGTCATCTCCTGCAAGTGCACTCCGCCACCCCCAGCGGCGAACCCGAGGGCCGGAATCAGCGTGAAGAGCAGTGCAAGCAGTCGCTTTTTCATTAGCCAGTCACCCTTTCCGGTTCGGGTTTGGTCTTCTCCCACCGGGTATAGAACGGCATCAGCAGGAAGAAGGCGAAATACACCACGGTGCAAAGCTGAGCGAGAATGGTGCGGGCCCCGGTCGGCGGCAACACCCCCAGCACACCCAGGATGACGAAGCTCACCGCGAACAGCGCCAGCATCAGCCGGGAGACCCAGCCCTTGTAGCGCATCGAACGCACCGGGCTGCGGTCGAGCCAGGGCAGCACGAACAGCACCGCGATGGCCGCCCCCATGCACACCACGCCAAGGAACTTGGCGTCAAGACCGAACAGCGAGAAGGTGATGGCACGCAGGATGGCGTAGAAGGGGGTGAAGTACCATACCGGCGCAATATGGTCCGGGGTCTTCAGAGGATTGGCCGGCTCGAAATTCGGCTTCTCGATGAAGTAGCCACCCCCCTCGGGGAAATAGAAGACCACCACGCTGAACACGAACAGGAAGACCGCGACGCCCACCAGATCCTTGACCGTGTAGTAAGGATGGAAGGGAATGCCATCCAGCGGCTTGCCAGCCTCGTCCTTCCTGGCCTTGATGTCGATGCCGTCGGGGTTGTTGGACCCCACCTCGTGCAGGGCGATGATGTGCAGCACCACCAGCGCCAGGATCACGATCGGCAGCGCCACCACGTGCAGGGCAAAGAAGCGATTCAGGGTAATGCCCGAGATCAGGTAGTCGCCGCGAACCCACTGCGCCAGATCGGGCCCGATGCCCGGGATGGCGGAGAACAGCGAGATGATCACCTGAGCGCCCCAGTAGGACATCTGCCCCCAGGGCAGCAGATAGCCCATGAAGGCCTCGGCCATCAGCGCCAGATAGATGGCCATGCCGAAGATCCACACCAGCTCCCGCGGCGCCTTGTACGAGCCATAGAGCAGGCCGCGGAACATGTGCAGGTAGACCACCACGAAGAACGCCGAGGCCCCGGTGGTGTGCATGTAACGGATCAGCCAGCCCCACTCCACGTCGCGCATGATGTACTCCACGGAGGCAAAGGCGCCCTCCGCGGAGGGGTTGAAGCTCATGGTCAGCCAGACGCCCGTCAGGATCTGGTTGACCAGCACCAGCAGCGCCAGCGAGCCGAAGAAGTACCAGAAATTGAAGTTCTTGGGAGCGTAGTAGCGGGACAGATGCTCCTGCCACATCTGGGTCGCCGGGAAACGGTCATCGACCCAACGCATGAAACCGCGTTCCGCCTTGGCCTTGTTCGGATGTCCCATCAGGCAGTCTCCTTGTCTTCGCCGACGACAATGACGTCATCGCTCTCGAAGCGATAAGGGGGAACCTCGAGGTTGAGCGGTGCCGGCACATTAGCGAAGACCCGTCCCGCCAGGTCGAATCGCGAGCCGTGGCAGGGACAGAAAAAGCCGCCAGGCCAGTCCGCGACCCCGACATCCTCGGCATCGGGCTCCGGCTTGAACAGCGGCGAGCAGCCCAGGTGGGTGCAGATACCAACCAGCACCCCGATCTCGGGCCGGATCGACCGCATCCCCCCTTCGATATAGGTAGGCTGCTGGGGCTCCTGTGATTCGGGATCGGCGAGACGATCGGCACCGATGGCCTCGGTACGCTCGATCATCTCGGGCGTGCGATTGAGGATCCAGACCGGCCGCCCCCGCCACTCGACGGTCATCCGCTGGCCGGGCTCGAGCTTGGAGATATCCGCCTTGACGGGCGCCCCCGCCGCTCTCGCCCTGGCACTGGGCTGCCAGGAAGCCACGAAGGGCACCGCTACCCCGACTGCGCCTGCCGCCCCAACGACGGAGGTGGCGCCCACGAGGAAGCGGCGTCGCCCCATGTTCACGCCGCTATCTGTCATTGTTAGATTTCTCCCATCAGCTTGCCCGCCGTTCCGTCACGGGCATCCAAGCGAGTCACGGCCACGGTCTGCGACGCGCAATTCCATGGTAAGAAAACGGATCGCCCCGTACAACAACGCTCCCGGACGCTAGTCAAGTTAGCGACAAATTCTTGACCTCGCACAAAAAAACGCCCGGGTCGAAGACCCGGGCGTTTGTCTGGCGAGCGTCGCGTATCAGCGCTTGGAGAACTGCGGACGACGACGCGCCTTGCGCAGGCCGATCTTCTTACGCTCGACCTCACGGGCATCACGCGTTACGTAACCGGCTTCGCGCAGCGGTTTGCGGAAGTCTTCGTTGTACTCCATCAGGGCACGGGTGATGCCGTGACGGATCGCGCCGGCCTGGGCGCTACCACCGCCACCCTTGACGGTGACGTAGACGTCGAACTGTTCCAGGGTCTCGGTCAGCTCGAGGGGCTGACGAACGACCATGCGGCCGGTCACGCGGCCGAAGTACTCGTTCAGCTCACGGCTGTTGACGGTGATCTTGCCGGTACCCGGCTTCAGGAAGACGCGGGCGGTAGAGGTCTTGCGGCGACCGGTACCATAATACTGCTGTGTCATGGCGAGGGCTCCCTTAGAGGTTCAGTTCTTGCGGCTGCTGGGCGACGTGCGGGTGTTCGGTGCCGGCGTAAACCTTGAGCTTGGAATACATGGCACGACCCAGCGGGCCCTTCGGGAGCATGCCCTTGACCGCGGACTCGATGACGCGCTCGGGGGCATGAGCGATCATTTTCTCGAAGTTCATGGAGCGCAGGCCACCCGGATAGCCGGTGTGACGATAGTAATTCTTGGCGCTGGCCTTGTTGCCGGTGACCTTCACCTTCTCGGCGTTGATCACGACGATGTAGTCGCCGGTGTCAACGTGCGGGGTGTATTCCGGCTTGTGCTTGCCACGCAGGCGGCGAGCGATCTCGGTGGCCAGACGGCCCAGAGTCTTGTCCGCAGCGTCGACGACGTACCAGTCGCGCTGGACGGACTGCGGCTTGGCAGTAAACGTCTTCATGGGTGAATCACCAAATCGATGTATTGGGTCTTGCCCGCCTCGGCGGTTCGGACCATCCCTATTCTTCTTGGTTGTCATCCGGGGACAACAACGGTCGAGCGCGCGAATTCTACACGCCCTACTCCGCCAGGACAATGCTTTCCGCCCCAAGGCAGGAATCCCTTGCACAAAAACGCTCAAGCCAACATCTGAAAAGTCGAAAAGTCAGCGAGCGAAGGCTAGACAAGGCAAAAATCAGCGAGAAGCCGGAGTTTACTGGCCGTAAATGAGGACTTCGAGCTGATTTTTAACGCCGTATAGCCGAGCGCAGCGACTTTCGTGCACCGGCTAGGGCTTGTGCGGCAGTGCCAGGTACTCATGCGACTGCATCTCCTGCAGCCGCGACAGGGTGCGCTGGAACTCGAATTCCAGCTTGCCGTCGCGATAGAGCCGCTCGGCCGGGGCCTCGGCGGACATCAGCAGCTTGACGCCGCGGTCGTAGAATTCGTCGACCATGTTGATGAAGCGCCGGGCCTGGTCGTCACTCTTGCCGTCCATGCACGGCACGTTGGAGACCAGCACGCTGTGGTATTCGCGGGCCAGTTCGATGTAGTCGTTCTGGCTACGAGGCCCGTCGCACAGCTCGCGAAACTCGAACCACACCACGTCGTCATGCAGCCGCCGACTGTGCAGTACCCGGTGATTGATCTCGATCGGCGCCTCGGCTTCGCCCTCCTGACCGGCGATCTCGCGAAAGCTGCGCGCCAGCTCGGTCTCTGCAGCCTCGTCCAGCGGAGCATGGAAGATCTCGGCGCGCTCCAGGGCTCTCAGCCGATAGTCGATGCCGGAATCGACATTGACCACCTCGCAGTGCCGTTCGAGCAGGTCGATGGCAGGCAGGAAACGCGCGCGCTGCAGGCCGTCCTTGTAGAGCTCGGCCGGCACGATATTGGACGTCGTCACCAGCACCACGCCGCGGGCAAACAATGCCTCCAGCAGATTGGCCAGGATCATGGCGTCGGTGATGTCCTTGACGAAGAACTCGTCGAAGCAGATCACCCGGGCCTCGGCGGCGAACTTGTCGGCCACCAGCGTCAGAGGATTACGCTCGCCCTTGTAGTGTTCGAGCTCGTTGTGCACCCGCTGCATGAAGCGATGGAAATGGGTGCGCATCTTCTCGGGAAACGGCAAGGCCTCGAAGAAGGTGTCCACGAGATAGGTCTTGCCCCGGCCCACGCCGCCCCAGAAGTAAAGCCCGGCCACCTCGGGCAACACCGGCTCGGCAGGCTTATCCTGCCTGCCGAACAGCCCCGCCACTCGCGACTTCAGCCCCTTGCCCGTACTCGAGGCCCGAGGGGTGGGGCACGGGCGGTCAACCAGCTCTTCGAACAGGCGCTGGAGATGCGCCACGGCCTGCTCCTGGGCGGGATCATACTGGAAGTCGTCGCGCTCGAGGTCGGCACGATAGCGACCCATCGGTGTGGTCGGCGCGGCGCGTTCTGAGGCAGTCGGCATCCTGTGACTCTCGCTCATGGACATGGGGGGCGATGGTCCTCGGCATCCGGTGAAAGGGAGGATTATACGCGCCGACACGGCACTTGGCATCGCCGGCCGGTCGTTGACCCCGCCGTCCGCCTCGGCCCTATAATGGGCGCGCCGGTTCGCCCGGTGATGTTGCCGGCGTGGACGTCGGGCCGATCGATCGCTCAGGAGAATGATGTGGAACTAAGCAATATCAATTGGATGCTGGGCGCTGCCTGCCTGCTGGCCGGCATCGGCCTCGGCGTATTGGGCTATCACCTGCTGAACGCCGGCGCACGCAATGCACAAAAGCTGCGCCAGCGCCTCGCCGAACGCGACCGCCAGTTGACCGAACTACGTGACGGCGTCGGGGAACATTTCGAGCGCCTCGGCAATCTCGCTGAAGGCCTGCAGCAAGAAGTCAGCGAGGCCAGGACACGCCTGGACGTCGGCGCACCACGACGCCCCGAACTCGACCCGAGCCCGGCGGTAGCACCAAGCGACAGCGACAATGACGTCGCCGCCCCACGCGACTATGCCGACGGCAATCGCGGCACCCTGTCCGAAGATTTCGGCCTCAAGTCCGGCGACGCCGCTCCCCAGCCGCCACGCTACTGAGGTGCCGCCTGCTCTAGAAATGCCGACGCCGCCCGCTGCCTAGCCGGCCACGGGCGGCGTCGACGTGTCCGCCCCCAAATCCGTCAGGCGGGATTGTCGATATCCACGAAGCGATGCTCGATCCCGTACTCATCGGCCAGCCGCGCACCCAACGCCTGTACACCGTACCGCTCCGTGGCATGGTGGCCCGCCGCCAGGTAATGAATGCCTAGCTCGCGGGCCAGATGCGTGGTGCGCTCCGAGATTTCACCCGAGATGAAGGCATCAGCACCGGCCGCCGCAGCCTGGGCGATCATGTCCTGGGCGCCGCCAGTGCACCAGGCCACACGACGAATCTCGCCGCCCTCCGGCGCCTCGACCAGCAGCGGCGCGCGCCCCAAACGCTCACCGACGTGCTCGGCCAGCGCCGCAGCCCCCATCGGCGCGTGCGGCGCACCGAGCCAGATCAACCCTTCGCCGAGTTCGCCGTCGGCACAACCGTCGGCGGTGAACCCCAGCCGCTCGCCGAGGGTGGCGTTGTTGCCCAGCTCGGCATGAGCATCCAGCGGCAGATGATAGGCCAACAGGCCGATATCATGGCGCAACAGGGTCGCCAGCCGCCGGCGCTTCATGCCGGTGATGGCAACCGGCTCGTTCTTCCAGAAGTAACCGTGGTGCACCAGCAACAGGTCGGCCTCCCAGGCCACCGCCTCGTCGAGCAGCGCCTGGCAAGCGGTGACGCCGCTCATCACCCGGACGACGCGCTCACGGCCTGCGACCTGCAATCCATTGAGGGTGTAGTCCTTGAAACGCTCGGGCGACAGCAGCCGATCACAGGCCGCCACCAGTTCCGCGGATGTCGTCATGAAGCCTCCGGACGGTTGACGCATGCAATGTTACAATCCGTGCATTCTAACCGGCGTCCTGCCACCCCGCGACCACGCATCAGAAGGAAGCCCGCCGCATGCGACGCGCCCTCCCCTATCTCTGGCCCATCCTGATCGGCCTGCTGCTGGCCATCGCGCTGCTGAACGCCTTTCCACGGCTCATGGGTCGCCAGGCGGCCCCGCCCGAAAGCCCACCTCCCGAGGCCACCCCCACGGCGCAGACAGTCGAGCGCCCAGCGCCCACTCTGCGCGAAGCCCCTCCTCTGGAGCGAGGCCAGGGCAAGGTCAGCTATGCCAAGGCAGTGGATCAGGCCGCCCCGGCAGTGGTCAACGTCTACTCCTCACGGGTAGTGGAACGCGACAGCCATCCGCTGATGTCGGACCCCTTCTTCCGCCAGTTCTTCGGTGACGATGCGCCCAGCCGGCAGCGCATGTTGTCCAGCCTGGGGTCCGGGGTCATCGTCAGCGAAGACGGCTACGTGCTGACCAACCACCACGTGATCCGCGGCGCCGATCAGATCCAGGTGGCGCTGCGCGATGGCCGCGAAACCCTGGCCGAAGTAGTCGGTACCGACCCCGAGAGCGATCTCGCAGTGCTGCGCATCAATCTCGACGACCTGCCGGTCATCGAGCTTGCCGACTCAGACCAAGCGGCCATCGGCGATGTCGCGCTGGCCATCGGCAACCCCTTCGGGGTCGGCCAGACCGTGACCATGGGCATCATCGGCGCGACCGGCCGCAGCCACTTGGGGCTCAACGCCTACGAAGACTTCATCCAGACCGACGCCGCCATCAATCCAGGGAACTCCGGTGGCGCCTTGATCAACCCGGAAGGCGCCCTGGTGGGCATCAACACCGCCATCTTCTCCCGCTCCGGGGGCTCTCAAGGCATCGGCTTTGCCATTCCGGCCAACCTGGCGCGCAACATTCTCGAGGAGATCGTCACCCAGGGCCGGGTGGTTCGCGGCTGGCTGGGCATCGAGGCCCAGGAGCTCAATCCCGAACTCGCCGCCTCCTTCGGCCTCGAGGCGCCCACTGGAGTCATCATCGCCGGCGTCGTGCCGGGCGGCCCCGCGGACGCCGCTGGCCTGCAGCCGGGCGACGTACTGCTCGAGGTAGACGGCCGGCCCATCCTCGATCCGCGGCAGACCATGGGCGACATCGCCGAGGTGACGCCGGGAAACGACCTGCCGGTCACGGTGGTGCGCGGCGGCGAGACCCGCCAGGTCAGGCTAAAGGTCGCCGAACGCCCCACGCCATCGCGCCCCCTGTCGGTCGAGGAGAACGAGTCGCCCTGAGCGCGCCCTTCCACTCTTCCATTCGCAACGAACGCGGCCCCGTCAATGACGGGGCCGCGTTCGTTCATGCGCCTGGCAAGGTCGAGAGAGAAATCTCAGTCGCGGATGCGATACTCTGCGCTGCGGGCATGCGCGGTCAGCGACTCACCCCGCGCCATCACCGAGGCCGTGCGACCCAGCGCCGAGGCGCCTTCGGCAGAGCAGCCGATCAGCGAGGAACGCTTCTGGAAGTCGTAGACGCCCAGCGGCGACGAGAAGCGCGCCGTTCCCGAGGTCGGCAGCACATGGTTGGGGCCAGCACAGTAATCGCCCAGCGCCTCGGCGGTATAGCGCCCCATGAAGACCGCGCCAGCGTGGCGCACCTCGGGCAGCCACGCCTCGGGATCGGCCACCGACAGCTCCAGGTGCTCCGGGGCGATGCGATTGAGCAGCGCGACCGCCTCGCCGCGATCGCGGCAGCGGATCAGCGCGCCGCGCTCGGAAAGCGACGTTCGGATGATCGCCTCGCGCTCCATGGTCGGCAGCTGACGCGCCATCGACTCGGCGACCGCCTCCAGGTGGGCATCGTCCCAGCTCACCAGGATCGACTGGGCGTCCTCGTCGTGCTCGGCCTGGGAAAACAGGTCCATGGCTAGCCAGTCGGGGGCGGTACCGCCGTCGGAAACCACCAGGATTTCCGACGGCCCGGCGATCATGTCGATGCCGACCTGGCCGAACACCGCCCGCTTGGCGGTAGCGACGTAGATGTTGCCGGGGCCGACAATCTTGTCCACCCGCGGCACCGTTTCGGTACCGTAGGCGAGCGCGGCCACCGCCTGGGCACCGCCAATGGTGAAAACGTGATCGACGCCGGCCAGGTGGGCGGCAGCCAGCACCAGCTCGTTGAGCACACCGTCCGGGGTCGGCACTACCATGACGATCTCGCGCACGCCGGCCACGTGGGCGGGCAGCGCGTTCATCAGCACCGAAGAGGGATAGGCAGCCTTGCCGCCCGGCACGTAGATGCCGGCCCGATCCAGCGGCGTGACCTGCTGGCCGAGCACGGTGCCATCGGCCTCGGTGTAGGACCAAGACTCGGACTTCTGGTGCTCGTGATAGCGACGCACTCGCTCGGCGGCCGTGGCCAGCGCCTCGCGCTGGGCCTCAGGCAGCCCCTCGAAGGCCTGGCGCAGGCGCTCGGGCCCCAGGGTCAGCTCGGCCATACTCGACGCCGAAAGGCGGTCGAAGCGATTGCTGGCCTCGACCACGGCGGCATCGCCGCGGGTCTTCACGGCCTCGAGAATGTCGGCGACGCGGCGCTGGACCTCGTCATCGGACACGCCCTCCCAGGCCAACAGGGCATCGAGGCGCGCCTCGAAGTCGGCGTCCGCGGTGGACAGACGCGCGATTTCGAGGCCGCCGGCGGAAGCTTCACTCATCACTATTCCTTCCTCCAGGGGGTACGGCCGTTCAGGCCAGCGCCTCGCTGCGACGCCCCTCCACCGCCTCGCGAAGGCGGGCGATCAGCGGCTTGAGACGCTCGTGCTTCATGGTCATGGCCGCCTTGTTGACCACCAGCCGGGTGGTGATCGGCGCGATCAGTTCGCGCGGTTCCATACCGTTGGCGCGCAGGGTGTTGCCGGTATCGACGATGTCGACGATCTCGTCGGCCAGGTTCATCAGCGGTGCCAGCTCCATGGCGCCGTAGAGCTTGATGACCTCGGCCTGGATGCCCTGCTCGGCATAGTAGCGCTTGGCGACGTTGACGAACTTGGTGGCTACCCGCCGACGTGCGTGGGCCGGCTCGGCGCCGCTCACCCCTGCCGTCATCAGCTTGCAGCCGGCGATCTCCAGGTCCAGCGGCTCGTAGAGTCCCTCGGCACCGTGCTCGAGCAGCACATCCTTGCCGGCCACGCCCACATCGGCCGCGCCGAGCTGAACGTAGGTGGGCACGTCGGTGGCGCGGATCACTACCAACTTGACGTCCGGCAGGTTGGTGTCGAACAGCAGCTTGCGGCTGGCCCCCAGATCTTCGGCGGGGGTGATGCCGGCCTCGGCCAGCAGCGGCAAGGTCTCGTCGAGAATACGGCCCTTGGAGAGGGCCAGAATCAGTTGCTTGCTCATGGTCTCGCCTGTTGTCGGCTCAGCCCGGAATGCGCCGTATCTTGGCCCCCAGCAGCTGCAGTTTTTCCTCGATGCACTCGTAGCCGCGATCGATGTGATAGATCCGATCGACCAGGGTCTCGCCTTCGGCCATCATCGCCGCGATCACCAGCGACGCCGAGGCGCGCAGGTCGGTGGCCATGACCGGCGCCCCGGACAGGCTCTCGACCCCGGTAATCACCGCGGTGTTGCCCTCCAGCGCGATGCGGGCACCCATGCGATTGAGCTCCTGAACGTGCATGAAGCGGTTCTCGAAGATGGTCTCGACCACCCGAGCGGTGCCTTCCGCTACGGCATTCAGGGCCACGAACTGGGCCTGCATGTCGGTAGGAAAGGCCGGATAGGGCGCGGTACGCACGTTGACTGCCTTCGGACGCTGGCCATGCATGTCCAGCGCGATCCAGCCCTCGCCGGTGGTCACGCTGGCACCGGCCTCCTCCAACTTGGCCAACACCGCCTCGAGGATGTCGGCGCGGGTGTTGCGCACCTTCACCTTGCCTCGCGACAGCGCCGCGGCCACCAGGAAGGTGCCGGTCTCGATGCGATCAGGCATCACGTCATGCTCGGCGCCGTGCAACCGCTCGACGCCCTCGACCACGATAGTGTCGCTGCCGTGGCCACGGATCCGCGCGCCCATCTTGATCAGGCACTCGGCCAGGTCGACCACTTCCGGCTCGCGGGCGGCATTCTCCAGAACCGTGGTGCCATCGGCCAGCGCCGCGGCCATCAGCAGATTCTCGGTGCCGGTGACGGTGACGGTGTCGAAGAAGATGGTTGCCCCCTTGAGGCGACCGTCGACGCGGGCACGGATGTAACCGCCTTCAACGCGGATGTCGGCGCCCATGGCCTCGAGGCCGCGGATATGCAGATCGACCGGCCGGGAGCCAATGGCACAGCCGCCGGGCAGCGACACGTCGGCCTGACCGAAATGCGCCAGCAACGGGCCAAGCACCAGTATCGAGGCACGCATCTTTTTGACCAGCTCGTAGGGGGCGTGACAGTCCGTCACCTGAGCGCCGTTGAGCTGGATACTCATGCGCTCGCCCATCACCGGCTGCACGCCCATGTGGCCTAGCAGTTCCAGCGTCGTGGTGATGTCCTGCAGGTGCGGCAGGTTGCCGATGGTCACCGGCTCGTCGGCCAGCAGGGTGGCGCAGAGAATCGGCAGGGCGGCGTTCTTGGCACCGCTGGCCCAGACTTCGCCATCGACGGGGCCATTGCCGGTAATGATCAACTTGTCCATGATGCCTCGGGCCTCAGACCCCCTGATTCTCGGCGGCGCTCTGCCACTGTTCGGGGGTGTAGGTCTTGATGGTCACGGCATGCAGCGCGCCGGAAGCGATCTCGTCGGACAGCGCGCCATAGATCAACTGCTGGCGCTTGACCCGGGACAGTCCTTCGAAGACCTCGCCGACGGCGACCACCTGGAAGTCGCAGCCCTCACCCTGGATATGGAATTCGCAGCCATCGAGTCGGCTCTCGAGCAGCGCCTTGACCTCTGTGGGATGCATCGAACCCTCGCTTGAATTGGTTGATCCGTGAAAGCGCCACCGCACTGCGATGGCGGGACGAACAGGCCGACCATGGTAATGAAAAGCGACGCCGTTGGCGACGTGCGCGTTGGCGACGTGCGCGTTGGCGACGTGCGCGTTGGCGACGTGCGTGTGGTGAAGGGTGCACGAGGGACACCCCCTCGCGCCGCACGCGCTAGGCTTCGGCCGGCACTTCCACCGGCAGTAGGCTGTCGAGGCCGGCCACCTGGGTCAGGCGGGCCAGCGGCATGGAGAGCCGAACCGCCTCGAGTTCGAGCTGACTCGCCCGGCTTTGACGCGTCCATTCCAGCAGCACGCTGATCGCCGCGCTGCTCACCCGATCAACCCCGCCAAGATCGAAGATCACCTGGCTGCCCGGCGAGCACTCAGCCAGCCAGCGCCTACCGGCCGCAGCCATCTCCGCAGCGCCGTCGAAGTCGACTTCGCCGGACACCGCCAGCACTGTGCCCTCGGCCTCCAGGCGATTGGTGCCGTTCTCCAGCAACAGGCTCATCCCTCGCCGCCCTGCTCCAGCTCCTCGACGGCAAGTTCCGGGGCCCAGCCGTCTATCACGGCGTCGTAGTCGCGATTCCGATCACGCATGGCCTCGTCGAACTGATTGCGGAAGGTCAGCCCCAGATTGATGCCGTTGACGATGACGTTGACCACCCGCCACTGCCCGTCATCCAGGCGTAGGGTATAGCTCACCGGATAGACGGTGCCGTCGTTGGCTACCACTTCCATGGCCACGCTGGCCTGGTCCTCGTAGCGCGAGGCTTCCTGGTTGTCGAGTACGCGCACCTCTTGATAGTCGAACGTCACCAGCCCTTTGGCATAAGTATCGATCAGCGTCTGACGGAAGGTGTCGACGAAACGCGAACGCTGCGCGGGGGTGGCATTGCGGAAATAGCGCCCCATGACGCTGGCGCCGATGTAGCGAAAATCGGCCACGTCCGCAAGGCTTTCATCAACGATCACCTCGAGCTCGTCGGGGTGCTCTCTGAAATAAGTATCACGACCTTCGATGCGCCCCATCAATTGGTTGACGCTGTCGCGAATCATTTGCTCGGGCGACTGTGCCTGAGCCAGTGCCGGCAGTGCCGTCGCCCAAAGGGCCAGGATCGTCAGGATCCCGGCCAGGCGGGGGAATAGCGTCGTCGCTCTCATCGTCTTCACTCCTTGACCATGTTGGACACGAATTGCTGGATCAACTCCTCCAGCACCAGGGCGGACTGGGTGTCGCGGATACGATCGCCATCGGCCAGCATCTCGGGCGCGCCGCCTACCGACAGCCCCACATACTGCTCGCCGAGCAGCCCCGAGGTGAGAATCGCCGCGGTGCTGTCCTCGGGCAGCGCTTCTTCCAGGTCGGCGTCCAGCCTCATGACCACTCGGGCGTCATACCATTCCGGGTCGAGCTCGATACTCTCGACCCGCCCTACGGTAACCCCGGCCATGGTGACTCGGGCCCGGGGCTTGAGCCCTCCCACATTGGCGAAGTTGGCCTCCAGGCGAAAGTCACCGCCGGGAGGCTCGAGGCTCAAACCGCTGACCCTCAAGGCGAGGAACAGCAGCCCCAGGATGCCGGCCAGCATGAACAGGCCAACTCCTAGCTCCATCGTCTTGCTGCGTTTCATTCCATGTCTCCACAAGTCCACGACGGCCCGCAGCCGCCGACGTTACCCTGTTCGCTGCTCAGGAAAGTCCACCGAACATCAGGGCGGTCAGCACGAAGTCCAGGCCCAGCACCGCCAGCGAGGCGTACACCACAGTACGGGTCGTGGCCCGAGCGATGCCTTCCGAGGTCGGCACCAAGGCATAGCCCTGGTAGACCGCAATCCAGGTCGCCACCAGTGCGAACACCAGGCTCTTGATCAGGCCGTTGAGCACGTCATCGGCAAAATCCACGCTGGCCTGCATGTTGCCCCAGTAAGAGCCTTCGAAGACACCCAGCCACTTCACTCCCACCAGCTCGCCGCCCCAGATGCCGATCACGCCGAAGCCGATGGTCAACAGCGGCAGAGCCACGAAGCCCGCCCAGAGGCGCGGTGCGACCACCCGACGCAGCGGGTCGACACCGATCATTTCCATGCTGGTGAGCTGCTCGGTGGCCTTCATCAAGCCGATCTCGGCGGTCAGCGCCGACCCGGCACGGCCGGCGAACAGCAGCGCCGCCACCACCGGTGCCAACTCGCGCAACAGCGACAGCGCGACCATCTGGCCCAGCGCATCCTCGGCACCGAAATCAACCAGAATGGTATAGCCCTGCAGCCCCAGCACCATGCCGATGAACAGGCCCGAAACCAGCACGATGGCCAACGACATCACGCCCACAAAATGCATCTGGCGCAGCCACAGCCGCACCCCTTCGGCGCTGGGCACGCCGACGGCCGACTGGACGAGCAGGATGGCCGCCTGGCCAAGCCCCTCGGTGACGTTGCAGCCCATGCGCCCCAGGCGCTGGAGCAGAGCGATCATCGTGGCCCTCCCGTGCCCAGCAGGTCGTCATAGAAGTCCATGGCGGGATAGTGAAAAGGCACCGGGCCATCCGGCTCGCCATGGATGAACTGGCTGACTCGCGGGTCGCGATCCACGTCGAGCCCCTGCGGCGTCCCCTGGGCCATCACCCGGCCGTCGGCAATCACATAGACATAGTCGGCGATGGACAGCGTCTCCTTGATGTCATGAGACACCACCACGGCGGTCAGCCCGAGCGCGTCGTTGAGGCGCCGGATCAGCTGAACCAGCACGCCCATGGAGATGGGATCCTGACCAACGAAAGGCTCGTCGTAGAGGATCAGTTCCGGATCGAGGGCGATCGCCCGCGCCAGGGCCACGCGCCGCGCCATGCCGCCGGAGAGCTCCGATGGCATCAGCGTGCGTGCACCGCGCAGGCCCACCGCCTGGAGCTTCATCAACACCAGGTCGCGGATCATCGACTCGGGCAGATCGGTATGCACGCGCAGCGGAAAAGCCACGTTTTCGAACACATCGAGATCCGAGAACAACGCCCCGCTCTGGAACAGCATGCCCATCCGTCGACGCAGTCGGAACAGCGCCTTGCGCGACAATGCATGCACTTCCTCTCCGGCGATCCACACACGTCCCGCATCGGGAGTGAGCTGCCCACCGATCAACTTGAGCAGGGTCGTCTTGCCGGTACCACTGGGCCCCATGATGGCGGTGATCTTGCCACGCGGCACCACCATGTCGAGGCCGCGGAAGATTTCCGTCTCTCCGCGGGCGAAGCGCAGGCCCTCCACTTCAATGAGGGGGGAATCGGTCATCCGTTGGTATTCCTCCGAGATTATCGAACATCGTATCCTAACCGGGCGTCACGGCGCCAGCGCCACGCCATGCCGGCTTGCGTCAGAGGCGCGCAACGGGTTCAATAGTCGCCGTTTCATCATCGCCACCATCTCGACCGGGCGGAAATCTCGCCGATCCGATCGCAGCCACCGGCACGCCCCATGTCTACCCGCCCCTTGAGCCCAGCCCAGCAACAGGCAACAATCACTGCCATGACAGACGAACTCCCCTCCTCCAGCGTCCTGCTGGCCAGCGCCGAACGCACCCTGCGGCTGGAGCAACAAGCCATCGGTGCGCTCATCGAACGCCTGGACGGCGACTTCGAGCGCGCCTGCGAACTGATCCTGGCTTGCCGCGGCCGAGTCGTGGTCACCGGCATGGGCAAGTCCGGCCATGTCGGCGGCAAGATCGCCGCCACCCTCGCCAGCACCGGCACCCCGGCCTTCTTCGTACATCCCGGCGAAGCCAGCCACGGCGATCTGGGCATGATCACCCGAGGCGACGTGGTGCTGGCGCTGTCCAATTCCGGCGAGACCGCCGAAGTCACCGCCCTGCTACCGCTGCTCAAGCGCCTCGGCACCCCATTGATCAGCATGACCGGGCGCGCGGGCTCGACGCTGGCCCGCCACGCCGAGGCCCACCTGGATGCCGGTGTCGAGCGCGAAGCATGCCCGCTTGACCTGGCGCCTACCTCCTCTACCACGGCGGCCCTGGCCCTGGGCGACGCCCTGGCCGTGGCGCTGCTGGAGTGTCGCGGCTTCACCGCCGAAGACTTCGCCCTATCGCACCCCGGCGGCAGCCTTGGCAAGCGCCTGTTGCTGAGGGTCTCGGACCTGATGCACCAGGGCGACCGCCTGCCACGCGTCGCCCTCGGCAGCCCGCTGCGCGATGCCCTGCTGGAGATCACTCGTCAAGGCCTCGGCTTCACCTGCGTGATCGCCCCATCGGGGCGCCTGGCGGGCGTCTACACCGACGGCGACCTGCGTCGCACCCTGGACCAGCACAGCGACCTGTCCGAACTGACGGTGGACCAGGTCATGACCATCCCCGGCAAGCGAGTCTCACCCGACACTCTCGCCGCCGAGGCGGTTCGCCTCATGGAAGACAACCGCATCACCGCCCTGGCCGTAGTGGATGAAGACGGCCACCCGGTGGGTGCTCTGCACATGCACGACCTGCTGGCCAGCGGCGTGATCTGACCCAAGGAGACCCCATGACCCTCGACGCCCCTTTGATGGACCCGCAACTGGTCGACCGACTGCGCCACGTGCGGCTGCTGGCCATGGACGTGGACGGCGTGCTGACCGACGGCCGCCTCTACTTCCAGTCCGACGGCGGCGAGATCAAGGCCTTCCATACCCTGGACGGCCATGGCATCAAGCTGGTGCAGCGCGCCGGCATCCAGGTGGCGCTGATCACCGGCCGCGACTCCCCGATGGTCAGCCGGCGGGCCGCCGCACTGGGAATCCAGCATCTCCATCAGGGCGTAGAGCATAAGCTGCCGGTGCTTCGCCAGCTGTGCCAACGGCTCGGACTGACCCTCGCCCAGACCGCCTATTGCGGCGACGACATGCCCGACGTGGCTGCCATCCGCCAGGCCGGCGTCGGCATCAGCGTCCCCGGCGCGCCGAGCTACATTCGCCAGCAGGCCGACTGGGTCACCGGGCGCGAAGGCGGTTTCGGCGCCGTGCGCGAAATCTGCGATACCCTGCTGCAGACCCAGGGCCACTGGGACGCCGTGCTCGACACCTATCTCCACGGCCAGGCCTGAGGCAATGCGCCTGCCTCGCCCCGGTTTCCGCACCTGGCTGTTCCTGCTGCTGCTCGCCCTGGGCGGTGGCCTGGCGCTGCTCGACCAGCGTCCGGAACCTCCCCGCGGCCCGGTGCCCCAGGACGAGGCTGGCGAGCCCGACTACTACCTGGAGGACGTTCACCTGACGCGCTTCGATGTCCAGGGCCGCCCCCATCAGCAGTTGACGACGCCGCGCCTGGTCCACACCCCCTCTGACGACGTCACCCGCCTGGTCACCCCGGACGCCCGACTGCACGACGACGCTGGCCGCCTGTGGCTGGCAGCGGCCGAGCGTGGACGCCTAGATGCTGGTGGCAATCCGCTGATCCTGGAGGGGCAGGTCCGTCTGACCGCTCCCGAGGAACGCTGGCGACTCGAGACCGAACGTCTTCACTACGACGCCGATGCCGGACACGCCTGGAGCGATACCCCGGCGCGGCTGAGCCAGCCTCCCCAGTGGATGCGCGGCGAGCGCTTCGACGCCTGGCTCGATGACAACCGCGCCCGACTGACCGACAATGTGCGCGGCCACCACCCGCCGGACATCCAGGAGGATCCCGAGCCATGACGCGACCGCCTTTCGCTTCGCTGCTGGTCCTGACGCTACTTGCCACCACGCTGGCCACTTCTGCGGCACAGGCCCTCGAGGGCGATGCCAGCGCCCCCATCCAGGTAGAAGCCGATCGCCTGGACCTCGACGACCGGGCCGGCACCGCCGTCTATCAGGGCGACGTGAACATTCAGCAAGGCAGCATGCAGTTGACCGGCGATCGCGTCGAGATCCAGCGCAACGCCGCCGGCCAGCTGACTTCCGCCACCGCCACCGGCCAGCGCGCCTACCTGGAGCAGAAGCCCGCCCCCGACCAGCCACTGGTCCGGGCCTGGGGGCGCACGGTGGTCTACCACGTGGCCGAACGCCGCATCGAATTGATCGACCAGGCCGAGCTTCACCAGGGCGGGGACACCTTCGACGGCGGCTACCTGGAGTACTTCCTCGACCGCCGGGTCGTTCAGGCCCGCGCCGATGCCGAGGGCGTCGACGAGCGCCAGCGAGTGCGCATGACCCTGGAGCCGGAACAGCAGGACGGCCAATGAAGACCCTGAGCGCCCATCATCTGGCCAAGAGCTACAAGCGTCGCCGCGTGGTCCATGACATCAGCCTGGAGATCCGCCAGGGTCACATCGTCGGCCTGCTGGGCCCCAACGGCGCCGGCAAGACCACCTCCTTCTACATGATCGTCGGCCTGGTACGGGCCGACGCGGGGCAGGTCTCCATCGACGACCACGACCTCTCGGGCAGCGCCATGCACGAGCGGGCACGAGCCGGTATCGGCTACCTGCCCCAGGAAGCCTCGATCTTCCGCAAACTGTCGGTTGCCGACAACATCATGGCGATCCTCGAAACCCGCCGCGATCTCGGCCGTCCCCAGCGCCGCGAACGCCTCGAACAACTGCTCGAGGACTTCCACGTCACCCATATTCGCGACAACCTGGGCATGAGCCTGTCCGGCGGCGAGCGGCGACGGGTGGAGATCGCCCGAGCCCTGGCCACCGAACCTGACTTCATCCTGCTCGACGAGCCCTTCGCCGGCGTCGACCCCATCTCGGTAGGCGAGATCAAGGGCATCATTCGCCAGCTCAAGGCCCGTGAGATCGGGGTGCTGATCACCGATCACAACGTCCGCGAGACACTGGACATCTGCGACGGCGCCTACATCGTCGGCGACGGCCAGATCATCGCCAAGGGCGACACCGAACAGATCCTGGCCAACCAGCGCGTACGCGACGTCTACCTCGGCCAGGACTTCCGACTCTAAGCTCAACAGCTTCGCAAGTCACTGATATAGCGTCGCCAAGCGACGACGGGCATGCCAATTGCCATTGGCATGCTAATTGCTTCATCAACACTTGCATGGCGCCATCCGGGGCACTAGGGTAGGAAACTCTTCGCCGGAGGAGTGGAACCATCCATGGCCATGAAGGCATCCCTGCAACTGCGCGTCGGCACCCAACTGACCATGACGCCCCAGCTGCAACAAGCGATCGGCCTGTTGCAGCTCTCGACCCTCGACCTCCGTCAGGAAATCCAGCAGGCGCTGGAAGCCAATCCCATGCTGGAGCTCGAGGACGATTTCGGCGAACAGGCGGTCGGCGAGACCCCGGAAGACGACTGGTCCGACGAGATTCCCGCGGAACTCTCCGTGGACAGCGACTGGTCGGACACCTTCCAGGATGCCGGCGGCAGCGGCGAAGCCCCCGACTTCGAGCGTCAGGCCGCCGGCCAGAGCCTGCAAAGCCATCTCGGCTGGCAGTTGGCCATGAGCGACCTCGATGAGCGCGAGACACGCATCGCCGAGAGCCTGATCGACGCGGTCAACGCCGACGGCTATCTGGATCAGCCGCTGGACGAGCTGCGTGACGGCCTGCGTGCCCAGGGCCTGGCAGGGCTCGCCACCCGCGAGGTAGAAGCGGTGCTGATGCGCCTGCAGCAGTTCGAGCCCACCGGGGTCTTTGCCCGGGATCTACGCGAGTGCCTGATGCTGCAGCTCGCCACGCTACCCGATGACACGCCACTACTTCCCCAGGCCAGGCGTCTGGTGCGTCAATTCCTGGAGGCCCTGGCCGGTAACGATCGTCGCCTGCTCAAGCGACGCCTGGGGCTCGACGACGACGCCCTCGACCGTGTCATCACCCTGATTCGCGGCCTCGATCCACGACCGGGCAGCGCCTATGCGGGCGACGACAACGACTACGTGATTCCCGACCTGGTCGCTCGCCACACGCCACAGGGCTGGCGCATCGAACTCAACCCCGAGGCCATGCCGCGGCTGCGTATCCAGCCCGACTATGCCGCCCTGATCCGCCGCGCCGACAAGAGCGACGACAACCAGTTCCTCAAGGACCATCTCCAGGAGGCTCGCTGGCTGATCAAGAGCCTGACCAGCCGCAACGACACCCTGCTCAGGGTCGGACGCGAGGTGATGACCCGCCAGATCGACTTCCTCGAACAGGGCGAGGAGGCGATGAAGCCGCTTATCCTGGCCGACATTGCCCAGGCGGTGGAGATGCACGAATCGACCATCTCGCGAGTGACCACCCAGAAGTTCATCCATACCCCGCGCGGCGTATTCGAGCTCAAGTATTTCTTCTCGAGCCAGGTCGGAGACGGCGAGGATGCCCACTCCAGCACCGCCATCCGCGCCCGTATTCGCAAACTGATCCAGGACGAGCCGTCGCGCAAGCCACTGTCCGACAGCAAGCTGGTCGAACTGCTCGCCGAGGAAGGCATCGAGGTGGCCAGGCGTACCGTCGCCAAGTACCGCGAGGCAATGCAGATCCCCTCGTCCAGCCGGCGAAAGCGTCTCGGCTGATACCACGGGGAGACTCCCCAGAAGGGCGTGGAAAAGCGCCTGGCGCGGGGGGTTTGCACGGCACCAAAAAGGGTTACAATCGGATCACCACCCAAGGAGCAAGGAGCGTGTCATGCAAGTCAACCTCACCGGCCACCATGTGGAACTGACCGATCCCCTGCGTGACTACGTGCAGGAGAAGCTCACGCGCCTCGAGCGCCATTACGACAACATCACCACCGTGCAGGTCACGCTCTCCGTCGAAAAGGAACGTCAGCAGGCCGCCTGCACCCTGCATGCCGCCGGTGCCGATCTACACGCCGAGGCGATGGACGGCGACATGTACGCTGCCATCGACGCCCTTGCCGACAAGCTGGACCGCCAGTTGGTCAAGCACAAGGAAAAAACCCAGGCCCGCGCCCAGGGCGCCGCAAGCGTCCGCTGAGCTGCCATGTCTCTCGAAGCCATCCTGCCCCCGGAGCGCACCCTGTTCGGTGTGCCCGGGGGAAGCAAGAAGAGGGTGCTGGAATTCTTCAGCACCTTCATTGCCCAGAACACTCCGAGCCTCGACAGCCAGGAGGTCTTCAGCCGGCTGATCGGTCGTGAGCGCCTCGGCAGTACCGGTATTGGACATGGGGTCGCCATCCCCCATTCCCGCAACCCGCACTGCAAGGCCCCCATCGCCGGCTTTCTCAAGCTCGCCGAACCGGTCGACTTCGATGCCATCGACGGCGAGCCCGTTGACCTGGTATTCGTCCTGTTGGTCCCTGAAGAGGCCGATGATGCTCATCTCGCCCTGCTCGGCCAGGTGGCCAGCGTGATGAACGACGCCGAAACTCGCAGCGCACTACGCCGGGCCGACAGTCAGCGAGCGCTCCACGACTGCCTTCTTGAGGCCATTCGACGACAGGCCCCGGCCGCCAACGGGCGCAGCTGAGCCCCGCGTCCGCCCCGACCAGGAGATCCGTCATGCAACTCGTCATCATCAGCGGACGCTCCGGCTCCGGCAAGTCGATTGCCCTGCAAGCCCTGGAAGATCTCGGCTTCTATGCCATCGACAACCTGCCGGCCATGCTGCTGGGCCCGCTGGTAGACGAACTCAGCAGCGGCCAATCTCTGCGCAGCGCCATCGCGGTAAGCATCGACGCCCGCAACCTGCCCCACGCCCTGGAGCGATTTCCGTCGCTGCTCGAGGACGTTCGCGCCCGCAACATCCATTGCCAGGTCATCTACCTGACCACCGACGCCCGGATTCTTCTGGAACGCTATTCCGCTACCCGTCGCCGCCATCCCCTGACCCGGGACAGCGAGATGACGCTGGCCGAAGCGATCGATAGAGAAGAGGAAGCGCTGACCGAGATCCGCGACCTTGCCGACCTCTTGATTGATACTTCACGACTCTCGGTACACGATCTGCGCGGTCGCATCACCGACCAGGTCGCCGGTCATCGTCGCGAAGGCCTGACGCTGACAGTGGAGTCGTTCGGCTTCAAGCGCGGCGTGCCCCTGGATGCCGACATCGTGTTCGATGCCCGCTGCCTGCCCAATCCCTACTGGGACCCGCGCCTGCGCGATGCCACCGGTCGCGACGCCAGCGTCATCGACTTCCTCGAGGGCTATCCGATAGTCGACGAGATGGCCGACGACATCCTGGCCTGGGTCGAACGCTGGTTGCCTCGCTATCGCGCCAGCCAGCGCAGCTACCTGACGGTGGCGATCGGCTGTACCGGCGGACAGCATCGTTCCACCTACCTGGCCGAGCGTCTGGCCCACCGTCTGGCCGCGACTCATGCCGGCGTGCGGCTCCGCCACCGCGAGCTGAGCCTGCAACTCACCCTTCCCGCCCCGAACGACGACGCCGAGGACCGCTAGTCACGTGCCCAGACGCAAGCTGACCCTGATCAACAAGCGCGGCCTGCACGCCCGCGCCGCCACCCGCCTGGTACAGTGTTGCCAACCCTTCGTGTCGCAAGTCACCGTCTACCACGGTGAGCAGCAAGCCGATGCAGCCAACATCATGGCACTGCTGATGCTCGCCGCCCCCTGCGGCACCGAGCTGACACTGGAAGCCGACGGAGAAGATGGCGAGGCAGTGCTCGATGCGCTGGAAGAACTGTTCGAGGCACGCTTCGACGAAGAGGCCTGAGAGCTGGAAGCTGGAAGCTGGAAGCTGGAAGCTGGAAGCTGGAAGCTGGAAGCTGGAAGCTGGAAGCTGGAAGCTGGAAGCTGGAAGCTGGAAGCTGGAAGGCAGCGTATAACGAACCGCCCCTATGGCAAGTGCCTAGGGGCGGTTTTTCTTCGAGCTTCCAGCTTACGCCCGCGGAGCGGGCGATCTTCCGGCTTATAGCGGGCGAAGCCCGGCTTACCCGCCCGCGACCGTCATCTCGTCGATCAGCCAGCTGCCGGTATGGATGCTGCCCCGGGTATCGGTATCGTCACCGACTCCCACCAATCCCTTGAACATCGCTTCCAGGTTGCCGGCAATGGTGAACTCCTCCACCGGATGTTGGATGCGTCCGTTCTCCACCCAGAAGCCCGCCGCACCACGCGAGTAATCACCGGTGACGCCGTTGACGCCCTGCCCCATCAGTTCCGTGACCAGAACCCCGCGATCCATGCGCGCTAGCAGTGCCTGCTGCGACTCGAGCGGTGCGGTGAGACGCAGGTTGCGCGCGCCGCCGGCATTGCCGGTGGTATCCATGCCCAGCCGCCGTGCGCTGTAGGCGGACAGTAGGTAGCTCACCAGCTGTCCCTGATTGATGAAGACGTTGTCGCGGGTTTGCACGCCGTCGCCGTCGAAGGGGCTGCTTGCCATACCCCCGATCAGCATCGGCTTCTCCTGCAGCGAGAACCACTCCGGAAATAGCGTATCGCCTAGCCGGTCGCAGAGAAACGAGGACTGCCGGTAGAGCGCACCGCCGGCGATGGCCCCGAGCAAGTGGCCGACCAACCCCGACGCCAGGCTCGGATCGAACAGCACCGGCATTCGACCAGTGGCCGGGCGCTGCGCGCCGAGACGGCGCAAGGTACGCTGCGCGGCGCTCTCGCCCACCGCCTCGGGGGCCAGCAGCTCGCGAGCATCGCGGGCGCTCGTGTAGTCGTAGTCGCGCTGCATGCCATGCTCGTCTTCGGCGATCAGCATGCAGGACAGCGAGTGGCGGCTGCCGCGCTGGCTGCCGAGGAAACCGTGGCTGTTGGCATAGACCCGTACGCCCTCGCCGCTGGACAGCCCGGCACCATCGGAGCTCTTGATGCCGGCCATGCCTCGGCCGGCGGCCTCGCAGGCTAGCGCAATATCGATCGCCTGCTCGGTGGAAAGCGCCCAGGGATGGTGGACGTCGAGGTCCGGCAGCTCGCGTGCCATCAGCTCGGCCGGAGCGAGCCCGGAAGCGGAATCCTCCCCGGTGTGGCGGGCGATTGCCAGGGCCTTCTCGACCACGTCCTTGATCGAGGCCTCGGAGGCGTCAGTGGATGAGGCACTCCCCTTGCGCTGTCCGACGTAGACGGTCACCGCGATACCTTGATCCCGTGACAGCTCGACGGTTTCCACCTCACTCTCGCGCACATTGACGCCCATGCCCTGGTCGACGCTCGCGCCCACCTCGCAGGCATCGGCACCGAGCCGGCGGGCCAACGCCAGGGCCGCCTCGGCGCGGGTTTCCAGCAGCGACTGCTGGGCGACGGCATCGAAAGCCTGTGTCATCGTCTTGACTCCTCACTCGACCGGCCCAGAGGCCGATACACAACATGGTCGTTTGGCCAGCCCGCCGCGACGGGCTGGTATACTGGGCCCATTCCCACGCCCCGATGTTCAGAATTCAGGACGCCACATGACCCAGGATGATGTCTCTTCAGCCGACGAACGGCCCAGCAAGTCGCAGCTCAAGCGTGAAATGCACGCCCTCCAGGAACTCGGCGAACGGCTGATCGCCATGCGCGAGGCCGAACGCGCCCGCTTCCCCCTCTCCGACGACCTGCTGGCGGCGATCGAGGAGACCGGCCGCATCCGCGCCCGTGAGGCCCGCCGCCGCCACATGCAGTACGTCGGCAAGCTAATGCGTCGTGAAGACCTCGAGGGCATCCAGGCGGTGTTCGACGAGATGGACCGCGAGCAGCTGCGCCGGGACCACGCCTTCCATCGCCTGGAACAGTGGCGCGACCGCCTCATCGAGGAGGACGACGCCCTCGAAGCCTTCATCGCCGAGTTCCCCGACGTCGACCGCCAGGCCCTGCGTCAGCTGATCCGCAACGCCCGCCGCGAGCGCGCCCAGGACAAGTCGCCGACCAACGCCCGCCGGCTGTTCAAGCTGATCCGCGAGACCGCAGAACTCTGAGGCGGCGAGCCACGGGCCTCGGGCTGCGAGCATAAATCAAGACTGGCTGCCCGAAGCCCGAAGCTAGGGTTTCTCTTCCAGCTTCCAGCCGCGAAGCGGCGCTCTTCCAGCTTCCAGCTTCCAGCTTCCAGCTTCCAGCTTCAGGACTGGGTGCCCCCCACGGTCAGCTCATCCAGCTTCAGCGTCGGCTGGCCGACGCCCACCGGCACGCCCTGTCCTTCCTTGCCGCACACGCCGATGCCGGTATCCAGCTCCAGGTCGTGGCCGATCATCGACACCTGGCCCATGGCCTCCGGCCCGTTGCCGATCAAGGTAGCGCCCTTGACCGGGGCGGTGATGCGACCGTCTTCGATCAAATAGGCCTCGCTGGCCGAAAACACGAACTTGCCCGAAGTGATATCCACCTGGCCGCCGCCGAAGCTCACCGCGTAGAGGCCGCGGGTGACACTTTTGATGATGTCGGCGGGGTCGTCCTGGCCGGCGCGCATGTAGGTGTTGGTCATGCGCGGCATCGGCAGATGGGCGAAGGACTCGCGACGCGCGTTGCCGGTCGGCGCCATGCCCATCAGCCGGGCGTTGAGCTTGTCCTGCATGTAGCCGGTGAGGATGCCATCCTCGATCAGGGGGGTGCACTGGGTAGCCGTGCCCTCGTCATCGACGGACAGCGAGCCACGCCGGTCGGCCAGGGTGCCATCGTCGACCACGGTCACGCCAGGGGCCGCCACGCGCTGCCCCATGCGACCGGCGAAGGCCGAGCTGCCCTTGCGGTTGAAGTCGCCCTCCAGGCCGTGGCCCACCGCCTCGTGGAGCAGGATGCCCGGCCAGCCGGCGCCCAGCACCACTGGCATCTGGCCGGCCGGGGCGTCCACGGCGTCAAGATTGACCAGCGCCTGGCGCACCGCCTCCTTGGCGAAGCGCTCGGCGACATTCTCGTCACGCAGCCGGGACATCGGATAGCGGCCACCCCCGCCGGCGCTGCCGCGCTCGCGACGGCCGTCGCGCACCGCGATGACGCTGACGTTGAAGCGCACCAGCGGGCGCACGTCGGCCGCCAGAGTGCCGTCGCTGGCGCGCACCAGTACCACTTCATAGACACCGGTCAGCGAGGCGCTGACCTGGCTCACCGAGGGGTCGGCAGCCCGGGCGACGCGGTCAGCCTGCTTGAGCATGGCGACCTTGTCATCGGCCGAGAGACCAGCGAGCGGATCGACCCCCACATAGCGAGCCGTTGGCGCCGCCAGCACCTGGGGGGCGATCGACAGGCGCTTGCCGCTACGCACGATGCCGGCGGCGGTGCGGCCGGTCTCGGCCAGGGCGTCCATGGTGATCTGATTGGAGTAGGCGAAGCCGGTCTTCTCGCCGGCCAGGGAGCGCACGCCGACGCCGCCGTCGATGTTGTAACTGGCCTCCTTGACCTCACCGTCCTCCAGCACCCAGCCCTCATGCCAGCTGCGCTGGAAGTACAGGTCGGCATAGTCGATGCCGGCGCCCATGGCGTGGCCGAGGCCGGCGTCCAGGGCATCGAGATCGAGCCCGCCGGGCGTCAGCAGCGCCTCGGCGGCCTGATCGAGCAGGGGTTGCGTATGTGATGTCATTCGGCACTTTCCAGAGCAATGCGCGGTGAGGCCCATGGCCCCTCCACGCGATAGTGAATTCGGGTCACGCGGTCGAGGGCATCACCGAACAGCTTGTCGGCAATGAACAGCGCCCCGCCGACTACCGGCGCCCCGGCGATCACCGCCGCCAGCGGCAGATTGTTGCTCACCGGAAGTGTGACGCCGAGACGCTGGTCGAGTTCTCGCCGCGCCAGGTCGACGCTGCCCTCCAGGGTGAAGCGAGTGGCCGGGCCGTCGATCTCCACCGGCCCTCGCGTCTCCAATATCCCACCATACAGGGTCGCATCGCCGTTGACACGATCGAAGGCGGTGCCCTGCCCGGTGACGTCGGAGAAATCCAGGGTCAGGCGGCGCAGCAGGTTGTCCACGTTGAGCAGGCCGACCACCCGCGCCGAGGGCGACTCCAGGTTGACGAAGCGGCCATCGCGCAATGCCACCTCCAGGTTGCCTCGGGAGCGCGCCAGGGCGAACTGCCAGGGCGCGCCGGGCCAGGCCAGCTGGCCGTCGACCCGCGTCTCGGCGTTGCGAATGGCCACCGGCTGGCCGAGCGCCTCCAGGGCAGTGCCCAAATCGCGGCCGTCGACGTCCAGCCGCGCCCGGGTCAGGCTGGCCTCGGGGCCGGTGGCCTCCCAGATCAAGTTGCCGCGGGCCTCGATCTCGCCCAGAGTCAACGCCAGCGGATCGATCACCAGTCGATCCGGCTCGGCACGCCACTGGGCGTTCAGCGGGCCGAAGGGCCGGCCCTGATAGCGCAGCTCGTCGATGCTCAGCCGCCCCGCCGGCAGCTTGCCGAGCGAACCCGGGATGACGGCCGGCGTCGGCGGCACCTCAAGCTCGTCGAGCAGCCGTCCACCGCCCTCGGAGGCCTCGGTATCGGCCGGCAGCAGTCCATCGAGGCGCAGGCTGGACAGCGACAGGTCGAGGGGACGCGCCAGGTCCGGCCGATACTCGAGGCGGCCGGCCAGCAGGCTGCCATCCAGCGCCAGCTGCCAGCCGCCGGCCACCGGTTCGCCTTCGGCGATCAACGAGCCCAGGCAATGATCGTCGACGCTCACGCAGTCGGTATCCAGGGTCAGATGCGCGATCGCGCCGCCGGCCCCCGACGCCTCCTTACCCACTCCCTGGGCCAGCGGCGCCAGGGCGCGCCCCCAGTCCGCTACCACCAGGCGCGGCAGGTAAGCCTGCAGCGACCAGCCGGGCTCGCTCGGCCAGGTCGTGGGCGCCTCGCGCCCCAACCAGGCTTGCCCCTGGCCACCGCGCTCGGGGCGCCAGCGCCAGCCCAGGGCATTGCTCAAACGGCCCGACCAGGCGCCAGCCTCGCCAAGCGCAAAGCGCAAGCGCAGGTCACGGGACGCACCCGCCGCCTTGCCCAGCGGCGACGGCAAACCAATGGCCAGGCCATTGAGATTGCTACGTAGGTTGAGCGTCGGCGAGTCAGCCTTCATGTCGACATCGCCCTGCCAGTCGAGCCGTCCGGACAGCAGTTCACCGGCGCCGGCCGGCGCCCCCAGCTCGGTGAGCGCCTCGGCCTGGGCGGTGCCCGAGAGGTCGACGCGACCTTCGCCGGTGGCCAGCTCGGCCCGGATGGGGCCGCCGAGCAGGCGCCCCTCGAGGCGACCTTCGAGCGCCCCTTCTTCCCCGTGCTGGTGCCAGGCCAACGGCCCTGCTAGGTCACGAAGGGTCAGCCCGCTGGGCCCGTGCGTCAGGCGAGACAGGTCGGTATCGCCCTCGATATCGAGACGCAGCGACTCGGGATCATCCAGCGACAGCGCCAGGTCGAGGTCGGCATCGAGGCGGCCTTCACCCTGCCAGTCCTCGGCCGCTTCGATGCCGTCGACCGGCAAGGCGGCCAGATAGCGCGACAGCGCCGCTGCATCGGCCTCGAGCGGCCCTTTCACCGACAGTTGCTCGCCTTTCAGTTGCACCTCGGCGTCGCGGGTCAGGACGCCGAGGCTCTCGGCGCGATCCACCTCTGCGCTGAGCGTATCGTCGCGCAGCTTCAAGTAACCGGTCACGCCATCCAGTGCCGGCCAGCCATCGGCAAAGGGCAGCCGCCCCTCCTCTACCGCCAGGTCCAGGTTCAGCGTCGGCTCGACGGCCGGCAGCTCCCCCTCGGACTGGCGCAGCGGCGCATGAAGCCGCAACGATCCTTGCGGCACCCGCCCAGCCAAACCGCCGGCCAACCAGTCGGCAAGCTCCGGCGTCTCCTCGCGCAGCAGCACCATGGGCAACCAGTCGGTCAGCGGTCGCGAGCGGGCATCCACCTCACGGAAGTCCAACGTCAGGCCGAAGCCACCGCGCTGAGGGCCACCCATCGAGAGGCCAAAACCTCCCGTCACCTCGGCGCCGCGCCAGCCGACCGCAAGCCCCTGGCCGCTGACGAAGCTGCGCGGGCCTTCATACCCCCAGCTCACTTCGCCGCCGGCATGCGAAAGCGACATCGGCGCCTCGAAAATCTGCGGAAAGGCCAGCTCGGTACCATCGCCGCCGACGAAGCGCACCCGCCCGTGATTGCCGTCGGCCTCGAGCCACAGATCCAGCGGCCCGCCGCCCGGCGCCTGCTGCCAGGGATCGACGACCACCTGGCTGGCACTGACGCGTGCGCGCCATTCGCCCTCCCGATAGCCGAGCCCCATGGCATTCACTCGCCCTCTCGGCGCGAGCGACGCCAGGCTGCGATCCAGTGCCTCGGGCAACGGCAGGCGCGTCCGCCAGGCCGCCAGGGCGGCGAGGTCGAAAGGCCCGGTGGTGAGCCACCAGTCGCGCGCGTCACCCTCCAGGTACCAGTCACGCGGCAAGGGGCGCCCGCCGGCCGAGGCCTCGGGGCCGGCCACCTTGCTCGCATCCCCATGTATCCAGGCCTGCCAGTCGTCGGCGCCCGCTTCGCGACGCCACTGGCCACGCAGCGTGGCATCTTCTAGCACGATGCCGGGCGCCTCGGCAGCATCCTGGGCCTGGCGAAGGGCCACGCGCGGGGCGCTGACATCGAGCCGCGCATCGGCCAGTCGGCCGTGGGTCCAGCGCCCCCAGAGTCGAGCGGTACCCTCCATGTCGGCGAAGTCCGGCAGCGCCTCGACGCCAAACAGCGATGACAGGCCGGTGAGACTGTCGAGGCTCATGTTCGCCTGCAAGGCAGCGCCGAAGTCGTCGAGCCCGCCTTCGCCCGGCACCAGTTCCATGACCACCGTGGCGGCTTCGCCGGGGCGACCGCGCAGGCGCATCTGCCCTTCAAGATGGGTACGGCGCGCATCGCCGACCATCAGCAGCTGCGGTGCCTCGAGCACCGCCTGGCGCTCGCGGCCATGAAGCACGACCTCGAGATCCTCGGCCCAAGCGCGCTGGCGGAGCAGCACGCCGACCCAGAAGTCCAGGCGCGCGAGATCGAATTCGCTGTCGGGGATCAGCTCGGGGGGAACGTCGGCGGGCTCCGGCCAGCGCCATCGGCCGTCCTCAGCCTGATAGAGGTGCAGGGTAAGGCCGGACAGCCGCGCATCGGCCACCACCGGCATGCCGTCGCGCAGGCTGGCGGCGGCATCGAGCCTCAGCCTGGCGCCGCTCAGCTCGAGCAGCGGACGCTCGCCACCGTCAGGGCCCGCCCGCAGCGACAGACCATACATCTCGAGCTCGGGATCGAGACCGGCCAGTTTGCCGTCGATACCGTCGAGACTTACCGCGGCGTCAAAACGCGCCGACAGCAGCGCCTCCAGGCGCGGCGTAAGCTGGTCGGCCTGGCCGAGCAGCAGTCGCAGCACCAGCGTCAGCAGCGCCACCAGGGTGAGCGCCGCCGCCAGCAGCGTCAGGGACCAGCGGATAACCAGGCGGATCGGCGACATGGGCTCACATCAGCACGATGTCGTACTGCTCCTGGGAATAGTGGGATTCGACCTGGAAGCGAATGGTCTTGCCGATGAATTCCTCCAGGTCGGCCACCGCCGCGGACTCCTCATCGAGCAGCCGATCGACCACCGACTGGGCGGCCAGCACCGTGTAGGTCTCGGCGTTGTAGGCACGTTCCTCGCGCAGGATCTCGCGGAAGATCTCATAGCACACCGACTCAGGCGTCTTGAGGGTTCCACGGCCGTGGCAGGACGGGCAGGCCTCGCACAGCGTCTGTTCCAGACTCTCCCGGGTGCGCTTTCGCGTCACCTGCACCAGGCCCAGTTCGGTGATCCCGGTGCACTTGGTCTTGGCATGGTCGCGTTCCAGCGACTTTTCCAGCATCCGCAGCACCTGGCGCTGGTGCTCCGGGTCTTCCATGTCGATGAAATCGATGATGATGATGCCGCCAAGGTTGCGCAGCCGCAGCTGACGAGCGATGGCGGTGGCGGCCTCGAGGTTGGTCTTGAAGATGGTTTCCTCGAGATTGCGATGCCCCACGTAGCCACCGGTATTGACGTCGATAGTGGTCATCGCCTCGGTAGGATCGATGACCAGGTAGCCGCCGGACTTGAGCTGCACCTTGCGCCCCAACGCCTTCTGGATCTCGTCCTCGACGCTGAACAGGTCGAAGATCGGTCGCTCGCCGGCGTAGTGCTCGATGCGCTCCACTGCCGCGGGCATGAACTCCTCAGCGAACTCGAGCAGCTTGACGTGGTTCTCCCTGGAATCGATGCGCACCTTCTCGATGTCGTCGCGCATCACGTCGCGCAGGGTGCGCATGAACAGTGGCAGGTCGTCATAGATCACGCTGGGGGCCGAAGCCGTCACCTTGCGCTCGCTGACCTTGCGCCACAGCCGCAGCAGGAAGTACATGTCACCGGCCAGCTCCTCCTGGCTCACCCCTTCGGCAGCGGTGCGCACGATGAAGCCGCCGGTGATCTCGATGGTCTGCTCGGCCTGGGCGGTCTCGATGAGTTCGCGCAGTCGCTCACGTTCGCGCTCGTCCTCGATGCGCTGGGACACCCCGTTGTGCGGTGAGTCGGGCATGTAGACCAGATAACGCGACGGCACCGAGAGATGGGTGGTCAAACGCGCGCCCTTGGAGCCGATCGGGTCCTTGGTGACCTGCACCACCAGCGACTGCCCCTCATGAAGCAGTTGAGCGATGGAAACCTGTTCGTCGGCCGGGGTGCCCGGCGGCATCACCTCATGAGCATGGATGAAGGCGGCCCGCTCCAGGCCGATGTCGACGAAGGCGGCCTGCATGCCCGGCAGCACGCGGACCACCTTGCCCTTGTAGATATTGCCGACGATACCGCGGCGTCTGGCCCGCTCGATGAAGGCCTCCTGCAGCACGCCGTTCTCTACCACGGCGACGCGGGTCTCCATCGGGGTCAGGTTGATCAGTACTTCACCGCTCATGCGGAAATCCTTGTCCAGAGGAAACTCGTGGCATTATGACATAGCCCTGACTTAGCGTGACTCGTTGCTCAGCTCTCGGACCACAGGGGCACGCCCTGGCGAGTCAACAGCGCTGCAGTCTCGAACAGCGGCAGCCCGACCACCGCCGAATGACTGCCCTCGAGGCCTGACACGAAGATTGCCGCGCGCCCCTGGATCGCATAGCCACCGGCCTTGTCGGCAGGCTCTCCGGTCGCCCAGTAGGCGGCGATTTCGGCGTCTTCGATCACGCGCAGCGCCACCTGGGTGGGCACGCAGACGCTCAACATACCGGCCGGCCCGACGACCGCCACCGCCGTCAACACCCGATGAGCGCGACCGGACAGCGAGCGCAGCATGGCGGCGGCGTGATCACGGTCGCGCGGCTTGCCGAGGATCGCGCCATCGCACACCACGGCGGTGTCGGAACCCAGCGTCGGCAGCCTCGCGCCCACCGCACCGGCCCGCGCCTTCTCCTCGGCCAGGCGCAGCACATAGGCCTCGGGCGCCTCACCGGGGCACGGCGTCTCGTCGATCTCCACCGGGTGCACTTCGACCGGCACGCCTATCGACGCCAGCAGCTCGCGGCGACGCGGCGAGACGGAGGCCAGGCGGATCAGCGGTGTGTCACTCGTTTCATGCAACATGCGGGCCTCCGGACTCAGTTCTTGGCAGGGCGGCGCCGAAAGACGCTGAACAGGGTGGTCAGCCAGGGCCACAGTAGCGCCCCGATCACCGAGGGCAGCAGGAAGGAGAGATGAATCGCGAAAGGGCCCAGCAGAGTCCTGAGCCACTGTTCCACTAACTGCACCGTGCCCAACAGCACTAGAATCAATACCGCCTGCTGGAACAGCGAGTAAGCCCGGAAACGGGGATAGACCAGCGCGCACAGGAAGGCCAGCAACGATAACAGCAGAGCGTTTTGCCCGAGCGGTGCACCTTGAAGGAGATCCAGCAGGACCCCCAGCACGAAGCCGTGGAAGACCCCGACACGCTGCGGCACCTTCATGCACCAGTAGATCAGCATCAGGCCCAGCCAGTCCGGCCGCCAGATCTGCCAGCCGTCCGCCAGGGGCATCACTTGCAAGCACAGCGCCAGCAGCAGAGTCAGCCAGATCCAGGGCAGGCTCGCCTCGTAACGTGTCGCCATCAGTCGTCCTCCTCGACGGGCCCAATCACCTGCCGGGCGGCCTCGATCGCGATTGGATCGAGCGGCACTTGCCAGCCGCCGCGCCCCAGGGCCTCGGGCGGTTCCGGCGGGAACAGCAGCAGGAAGTGGCGAGCACGCTGCAGCTGGGCCACCGGACGAGCGTCAACCCGTGCGAAGGGTTCGCCCGGGTCGTGCACCACGGCGGTGACCCGCGCCACCGGGTAACCCGCCGGGAAGCGGCCCGCCAACCCTGAGGTCAACAGCAGGTCGCCCTCACGAATATCGGCGGTATCGGGCACGTGCAGGACGCTCAGGGTGTCGTACTGGCCGGTACCCTGAATGATGAAGCGCAGGCCGTTACGGTTGACCTGGATCGGCAACGCATGACTGGCGTCGGCCACCAGCAGCACTCGGCTGGCATAGGCCGACACCGAGGTCACCTGACCCACCAGCCCCGCGGCATCCATCACCGGCTGTCCGACGAACACGCCGTCACGACGACCGCGATCGATCACCATGCGATGACTGAAGGGATCCGGATCCAGCGACAGCAGCTCAGCGGTGATGTAGGGGATATCACGCTCGCGAGCGGCATCGAGCAGCTCGCGCAGCCGAACGTTCTCGGCGGTCAGGCTGGCCATGCGCTGAACCCGGTGCGAGAGCGTCAGGATCTGTTCGCGCAGCTGGCGATTCTCGTCCAGCAGTTCGCGCTGGTCCGAGAACGCCAGAGCCGCCCAGTTGAGGGCATCGCTTGGCAGGCTGACCAACCACTGGATGGGGGCCACCAGGGTGGACAGCTGGGCCCGCACGGGCTCCATGCGCGTGAAACGCAGATCGGCGAACATCAGGGTCCCGGCGAGAAGCGCGCACAGCAGCATGCGATAGCCCGGCACCGATCCATGCGAGAACAGGGGTTTGATGGCGTCCTCTCCCTATCTTCTTTCCGGCGTCGGCCTCATGCCGCGACGCATTGGCACGGCCATCGATAGGCCTCCGCCCGTCCTCACCGTATCTTGTTCCCGCGGGAGAGCGCTGATGTATGTCGCGAGCGATGAGAGGCTGGCGCCTAGCCTGGCCGCCGCCGGAGCACAGCGCCCGGATGTAGCCTGCCACATGAGACCGGGCCGTCGTGCCGGCACAGCCAGCGGCCAGGATGGTTAGGCTCGTTCCTGACGAACCTGCGCATTTCCCACCTCCCTGTGGGTCATCGAGCGCAGCAATGAAATCAGCGCTTTCCCAGGTCAGTCGCTGGAGAGCAACTCGAACGTATGCTGGTCGATCATCTCGAGTGCCTTGCCGCCGCCGCGGGCCACGCAGGTCAGCGGATCCTCGGCGACCACCACCGGCAACCCGGTCTCCTCGGCAATCAACTTGTCGAGATCGCGCAGCAGCGCACCGCCGCCGGTCAGCACCAGGCCGCGCTCGGCGATATCGGAGGCCAGCTCGGGGGGCGACTGCTCGAGCGCGCTCTTCACGGCAGCGACGATGGAGCCAAGGGTCTCCTGCAGCGCATCGAGGATTTCGTGGGAATTCAGGGTGAAGCTGCGCGGAATACCCTCGGCCAGGTTGCGGCCACGCACGTCGATCTCGCGCAGCTCGCCGCCGGGATAGGCGCAGCCGATCTCTTCCTTGATGCGCTCGGCGGTGGACTCACCGATCAGGCTGCCGTAGTGGCGGCGCACGTAGGCGATAATCGCCTCATCGAAGCGGTCGCCACCGACGCGGATGGATTCAGAGTAGACCACGCCATTGAGCGAGATGATGGCGATCTCGCTGGTGCCGCCGCCGATGTCGACGACCATCGAGCCCTGGGCCTCCTCGACCGGCAGGCCGGCGCCGATCGCCGCGGCCATCGGCTCCTCGATCAGGAACACCTCGCGGGCCCCGGCACCCTCGGCGGACTCCTTGATGGCACGACGCTCCACCTGGGTCGACATGCAGGGCACACAGACCAGCACCCGCGGGCTGGGCGTCAAAAAGGTACTCTGATGGACCTTGCGGATGAAGTACTGCAACATCTGCTCGGTAACGGTGAAGTCAGCGATGACGCCGTCCTTCATCGGCCGGATGGCGGTGATGTTGCCGGGGGTGCGACCGAGCATGCGCTTGGCGTCGGCGCCCACCGCAGCCACGCTGCGCATGTTGCCGGACTGGCGAATCGCCACCACCGACGGCTCGTCGAGCACGATGCCACGCCCGCGGACATAGATCAGCGTATTGGCCGTCCCCAGGTCGATCGACAGATCGCTGGAAAACAGCCCCCTCAAACGTTTGAACATGAAGTCGTTACCTAGTGCAGACCGGGAACCCTGTGCGGGGGCAAACCGTATCACTGCACCCCACGGGCGGCAAGCGCCACGCCACCGGCCCTGCCCGCCAAGCCGCGAATGTGGTACCTTCTGCGGTCTTTTCCCCCACCCTTTCGAGGACATCCGATCATGGCGCTTGAACACGCAGACGTTCTCAGGGCCGCCCATCTGGCCCGACTCGGCCTGGACGAGGGTGAGGCCGACCGCTATCTCGACGACCTGGGCCGCATCCTGGAGATGGTAGACCAGCTGCAGTCGCTCGACACCGATGGCGTCGACCCTCTGGCCCATCCGCTGGACGCCACCCAGCGCCTGCGCGCCGACGAGGTCACCGAGGGCGATCAGCGCGAGACCTTCCAGCGCTGTGCGCCAGCGGTGGAAAATGGCCTCTACCTGGTGCCGCGGGTCGTCGAATGACCGCCTCCTCTTTTCTTCGTCAATGACATGTCATCACGGAGCCCCGGCCCCATGCACGACCAGACACTGACCGGACTCGCCGCCGCCCTGGCCGCCGGCGAGTTCTCCAGCCGCGAGCTGACCGAGCACCTGCTCGCGCGCATCGAGCGCCATGACGGCGCCCTCAACAGCTTTATCACCGTCACCGGCGAACAGGCCCTGGCCGCCGCCGATGCCGCCGACGCCGCCCGTGCCCGCGGCGAGGCCGGCCCGCTGACCGGCTTGCCGCTGGCACTGAAGGACATCTTCTGCACCCAGGGCGTGAAGACCAGCTGCGGCTCGAAGATGCTCGACAACTTCACCGCGCCCTACGACGCCACGGTGGTCGAGAAGCTCGCCGCCGCCGGCACCGTGAGCCTCGGCAAGACCAACATGGACGAGTTCGCCATGGGCTCCTCCAACGAGAACAGCCACTACGGCCCGGTCAAGAACCCCTGGGATCTCGCCGCCGTGCCCGGCGGCAGCTCGGGCGGCAGCGCCGCCGCGGTGGCCGCCGGCCTGGTGCCGGCGGCATTGGGCACCGACACGGGCGGCTCGATCCGCCAGCCGGCGTCCTTCTGCGGGATCACCGGCCTCAAGCCCACCTATGGCCGCGTCTCCCGTTACGGCATGGTGGCCTACGCCTCGAGCCTCGACCAGGCCGGGCCCATGGCCCGCTCGGCCTCCGACTGCGCCCACCTGCTCAGCGCCATCGCCGGCCACGACCTGCGCGACTCCACCAGCGTGGCGCGCGGCGTGCCGGACTACGTCGAGGGCCTCGACGCGCCGCTGTCCGGCCTCAAGATCGGCCTGCCCAAGGAGTACTTCGGCGACGGCCTGTCCGCCGAGGTGGAAAGTGCGGTGCGCGAGGCGATCAAGGTCTATGAATCGCTCGGCGCCACGGTGCGCGAGGTCAGCCTGCCGCATACCCACTATGCGATCCCGGCGTATTATGTGATCGCCCCGGCCGAGGCCTCCTCCAACCTGTCGCGCTACGACGGCGTGCGCTTCGGCCATCGCTGCGAGAATCCGAGCGACCTGATCGACCTCTACAAGCGCAGCCGCGCCGAAGGCTTCGGCGAGGAGGTCAAGCGGCGCATCCTGATCGGCACCCACACCCTCTCCGAGGGCTTCTTCGATGCCTATTACAAGCAGGCGCAGAAGGTTCGCCGCCTGATTCGCCAGGACTTCCTCGACGCCTTCGAGGAGGTCGACGTACTGATGGGCCCGGCCTCGCCGACCCCGGCCTTCGACCTGGGCGCCAACAAGGATCCGGTATCGATGTACCTGCAGGACATCTACACCATCGCCGTCAACCTGGCCGGCATTCCCGGCATCAGCGTGCCGGCCGGCTTCGCCGGTCGGCGCCCGGTAGGCCTGCAGATACTGGGCACCCACTTCGCCGAAGCCCAGCTACTCAACGTCGCCCACCAGTTCCAGCAGGCCACCGACTGGCACCTGCGCCGTCCCGACCTCGCCGAGGAGACCGCCTGATGCAATGGGAAACCGTGATCGGGCTGGAGGTCCACGTCCAGCTCGCCACCCGCTCCAAGATCTTCTCCGGCGCCTCCACTGCCTTCGGCGCCGAGCCCAACACCCAGGCCTGCGCCGTCGACCTGGGCCTGCCGGGCGTGCTGCCAGTGCTCAACGAGCAAGCGGTGGCCATGGCCGTACAGTTCGGCCTGGGCATCCACGCCGAGATCCCCGAGGTCTCGGTGTTCGACCGCAAGAACTACTTCTATCCGGACCTGCCCAAGGGCTATCAGACCAGCCAGATGTACGAGCCGATCGTCGGCCCGGGCGAGGTCGAGATCCTGCTCGACGACGGCGAGAGCAAGCGCATCCGCGTGCACCACGCTCACCTCGAGGAGGACGCCGGCAAGTCGCTGCATGAGGACTTCCACGGCATGACCGGCATCGACCTCAACCGCGCCGGCACGCCGCTGCTGGAGATCGTCTCCGAACCCGACATGCGCAGCGCCAAGGAGGCGGCGGCTTACCTGAAGGCGATCCACTCCATCGTCACCTATCTCGGCATCAGCGACGGCAACATGGCCGAGGGCTCGATGCGCTGCGACGTCAACGTCTCGGTGCGCCCAAAGGGCCAGGAGGCCTTCGGCACTCGCGCCGAAATCAAGAACGTCAACTCCTTCCGCTTCGTCGAGCGCGCCATCGAGTTCGAGGTAGAGCGCCAGATCGAGCTGCTCGAGGACGGCGGAAAGGTGGTCCAGGAAACTCGCCTCTACGATCCCGAAGCCGACGAGACCCGCAGCATGCGCACCAAGGAGGAGGCCAACGACTACCGTTACTTCCCCTGCCCCGATCTGCTGCCGGTGGTGCTCGACCAGGCCTACGTCGACCATCTGCGCGGCAACCTGCCGGAGCTGCCGGCCGCCAAGCGCGAGCGCTTCCAGAGCGAGCTCGGCCTGTCCGCCTACGACGCCGGCGTGCTCTCGGCGAGCCGCGCCATGGCCGAGTACTTCGAACGGGTCCACGAGGTCTGCGGCGACGCCAAGCAGGCCGCCAACTGGGTCCAGGGCGAGCTGTCCGGCGCGCTGAACCGCGAGGGCCTGGCCATCGCCGACAGCCCGGTCTCGGCAGACCAGCTCGGCGGCCTCATCGTCCGAGTGATAGACGACACCATCAACGGCAAGGCCGCCAAGCAGGTCTTCCAGGCGCTGTGGAACGGCGAGGGCGGGAGCGAAAACAATAGCGCCGACGCCATCATCGACGCCAAGGGCCTCAAGCAGGTCACCGACACCGGCGCCATCGAGGCGATGATCGATCAGGTCATCGCCGACAGCCCGGCCCAAGTGGCCCAGTACCGCGACGCCGAACCCGACAAGCGCGGCAAGATGATCGGCTACTTCGTTGGCCAGGTGATGAAGGCCTCGCGCGGCACCGCCAATCCCCAGCAAGTCAACAAGCTGCTCAAGGAAAAGCTCGACGCCCTGTGCTGAGCACATCGGGCGGGCCTCACCGGCTCGCCCCGTCGACTTCAGAGGACGACCCATGGCAGAAGATGTCGGCGCGCGACTGCGCGCCCTGCGCAACCTGAGGGGCATCTCCCAGCGCGAGCTGGCCAAGCGCTGCGGCGTCACCCACTCCAGCCTGTCGCTGATCGAGCAGGGCAAGGTCAGCCCCTCGGTGAGCTCGCTGAAGAAGATCCTCGACGCCATTCCCATGAGCGTCGGCGACTTCTTCACCATGGACCTGGAGAGCCGCGACCAGGTGTTCTACTCGGCCGACGAACTGGCCGACGTGGGCACCGGCGACGTGATCTACAAGCTGGTGGGCGGCAACCGGGCGACCCGGGCGCTCAACTTCATGGTCGAGACCTATCCTTCGGGCGCCGACACCGGCCGCGAGATGATCGCCCACCAGGGCGAGGAAGCCGGCGTGGTGCTGGAGGGCGAGATCGAGATCACCATCGGTGCCGAGACCCGCGTGCTTGGCCCCGGCGAGGCCTACTACTTCGACACCAACGTCCCCCACCGCTTCCGCAACGTCGGCGAGGTCGCCTGCCGACTGGTCAGCTGCGCCACGCCCGCCCGCAGCTTCTGACACTCCCGGGCCGCGCCTAACCATCGCCACAGGCCGGCCCTACCCGGCCTCTCTACACCAACGCTCCTCGCTACCGGCATCTGCTTTGACAGCCATCGTTGCCGATGGGACTATTTGGAAACATTTTCCAGACATTTGAGGAGTGCCCATGCCTATCGTCAACATCCAGCTGATCGAAGGCCGCAGCGCCGAGCAGAAGGAGGCCTTGATCGAGAAGGTCACCGCCGCCTGCGTCGACAGCATCGACTGCACGCCGGAGAGCGTGCGAGTAGTACTCTCCGACGTGGCGATTCAGGACTTCGGCCTGTGCGGCGAGTCGGTCGCCAAGCGCCGTGCCGCCAAGGAAACAGCCTCCTGACCGGTCGCCCCTCCAGCGCAAAAAAGCCGGCCGCGGCGAGCCGTGGCCGGCAAGTCGAGGGGAACCTTTCCCCATCAGTGCTCGAGTCGCAGGCGCCCGTCAGGGCGCCAGGGTCATCCATACGCTCTTCAGATCGGAGTACTCCTCCAGCGAGTGGTGGGACTTGTCGCGGCCGTTGCCCGACTGCTTGACGCCGCCGAAGGGCACCGTCTGGTCCATGTCCGCCCAGTTGTTGACGAACACCTGCCCCGAGCGCAGCCGGCGCGTGACGCGCATGATGCGGTCGATGTCCTGGCTCCACAGCCCGGCCGCCAGGCCGTAGTCGCTGTCGTTGGCCAGCCGCACCGCCTCGTCCTCGCTGTCGAAGCCGAACACCGACAGCACCGGGCCGAAGATCTCCTCGCGGCCGATCGCCATGGCGTCGGTGACGCCGTCGAACACCGTCGGCGGAATGAACAGCCCCTTGCCCTCGATCGCGGTGGCCTCGCCGCCGGCGCGCAGGGTCGCGCCCTCCTCCACGCCGCGACGAATGTACTCGAGGATGCGGGCATGCTGGGTGTCATCGACGATCGCGCCCATAAAGCTCTTCGGGTCCAGCGGGTCGCCGGGCTGCATGCGCTCGGCGGCGGCCAGCACCTTGTCGACGAAGGCCTCGCGGATCGAATTCTCGACCAGCAGCCGCGAGCCGGCGATGCACACCTCGCCCTGGTTGTGGAAGATCGCCCCGGCGGCGTGTTCGGCGACCTTGTCCAGATCCTTGCAGTCGGCGAACACCAGGTTCGGGCTCTTGCCGCCGCACTCCAGGAACACCTTCTTGAGGTTCGACTGGCCGGCGTACTGCATCAGCTGTTTGCCGACCCCGGTGGAGCCGGTGAAGGCCAGGCAGTCGACGTCCATCGACAGCGCCAGCGCCTTGCCCACGGTGTGGCCGAAGCCCGGCAGCACCTGGAACACGCCCCGCGGCAGGCCGGCCTCGCGGGCCAGGCTGGCCAGGCGCAGCGCCGACAGCGGCGACTTCTCCGAGGGCTTCAAGATGACGCTGTTGCCGGCGGCCAGCGCCGGAGCGATCTTCCAGGCGGTCATCATCAGCGGGAAGTTCCACGGCACGATGGAGGCCACCACCCCCAGCGGCTCGCGCAGCACCAGGCCCAGGGCGTCGTTGCCGGTGGGCGCGACCTCGCCGTAGAGCTTGTCGATCGACTCGGCGTGGTGGCGCAGGCAGCCGATGGCGCCGGCCATGTCGCCCAGCGAGCTCGTCACCGGCTTGCCCATGTCCAGGGTGTCGAGCAGCGCCAGCTCGTGCTGGTGGGCCTCCATCAGCGCGGCGAGCCTGAGCAGCACGGCCTTGCGCTGGCCCGGGGCCAGGCGCGACCACTCGCTGCCCTCGAAGGCGCGCCGGGCGGCCGATACCGCCGCCTCGGCGTCGGCGGCATCGCAGCTCGCCACCTCGGCAAGCACCTCACCGGTGGCCGGATTGATGGTGGTCAGGGTCGCGCCGTCGGCGGCGTCGACGAAGGCGTCGTCGATATAGGCGCGGGTCTCGAGGCCTCGCTCGATCAGCGAGGCGGCCAGCGCCTGCCAGTCGGCGCGGGTCGTCGGGGCGGGGCTCATGCGCGAATCTCCTCTCGTGGGGCGGCGTCGGTCACCACATGTTCGGCCAGGCGCCGTGCGGTCTCGTCGAGCGCCTGGCGGGCCAGGCGCACCAGCTCGTCGATCTCGTTGTGGGTGATCACCAGGGGCGGCGAGATGATCATGGTATCGCCCACCGAGCGCATCACCAATCCGGCCTCGAAGCACAGGTCGCGACACAGATTGCCGGCGGACAGCGACTTGTCGAAGCGCGTGCCGGCGGCCTTGTCGGCGACCAGTTCCAATGCGCCCATCAGGCCCAGTGAGCGCGCCTCGCCGACGATGGGATGTTCGGCAAGCTCCGCCCAGCGCCGGGCCAGGTAGGGCCCCAGGTCCTCGCGCACGCGATCCACCACGCCCTCGGCCTCGAGCAGCTCCAGGTTCTTGAGCGCCACGGCCGCGCAGGTGGGATGCCCCGAGTAGGTGAAGCCGTGGAAGAACTCGCCGCCCTCCTCGATCAGGGTATCGGCCACCCGGTCGCCGACCAGCACGCCGCCGATCGGCAAATAGCCCGAGGAGAGCCCCTTGGCGATCGGCATCAGGTCCGGCTCCAGCCCGAAATGCTGGCTGCCGAACCACTCGCCGAGACGACCGAAGCCGCAGATCACTTCGTCGGCAACCAGCAGGATGTCGTACTTGGCCAGCACCTCCTGCACCGCCGGCCAGTAGCTTGCGGGGGGCATGATGGCGCCGCCGGCGCCCTGTACCGGCTCGGCAATGAAGGCGGCGACGTTCTCCTCACCGAGCTCGAGAATCTTGTCTTCCAGCGCCGCGGCGCACTGGCGGCCGAAGGCCTCCGGCGACAGGTCGCGCCCCCGCCCTTCACCAAACCAATAGGGCTGAGCGACGTGGGCGATCTCGGGCACGCAGGGCCCACCCTGGTCATGCATGGGTGCCATGCCGCCGAGGCTCATGCCGGCCACGGTGGAGCCGTGGTAGCCGTTCTCGCGACCGATGATCCAGCGCTTGCCGGGACGGCCCTTGAGCGCCCAGTAACGCCGCACCATTCGCAGCACCGTATCGTTGGCCTCGGAGCCCGAGCCGGTGAAGAAGACATGATTGACGTGTGCCGGGGCGAGCTCGCAGAGCTTCTCGGCCAGCTTGAGCGCCGGCGGATGGGTCGTCTTGAAGAAAGTGTTGTAGTAGGGCAGCTGCTCGAGCTGGGCCGTCGCCGCCTCCACCAGCTCCCGGCGGCCGTAGCCCAGGTTCACGCACCACAGCCCGGCCATGCCGTCGAGGATCCGATGCCCTTCGCTGTCATGGATGTAGACGCCTTCGGCGTGGGTGACGACTCGGCTGCCCTCCTCGCCCAGCGCCTTGAAGTCGGTGAACGGATGAAGGTGATGGGCACGGTCGCGGGCCTGGTATTGCGGTGTCTGCATGATGATTCTCCTTGATGACACGCCGGTGGGGGCGCGGCCGATCAGGCCGGGATCGCGGTCGAGGCACCGACGTGCGCATGGTCGCGGCAGGCCTCGGCGAAGCCGCGAAAGATGGCGTCATAGAGCGGATGCTCACGAGGCTGCCACTCGGGGTGCCACTGCACGGCCAGGGTGAAGCCTGGCGCATCGGTCACCGAAATGGCTTCGACCAGTCCGTCCGGCGCCTGGGCCTCGGCGGTCAGGCCCTCGCCGAGACGGTCGATGCCCTGCTGGTGCAAGGAGTTGACCCGCGACACGGGCTCGGCATACAGCGCCGCCAGGCGCCCGCCGGGGCGGATCGACAGTTCGTGCACCGGGGCGTACTGTGCCGCCCGCTCACCCGCCGGCTCGCGGTGATCGAGCATGCCGGGTACGTCCTGCACCGCCTGGTGGAGGCTGCCGCCGAAGGCCACGTTGAGCTCCTGGAAACCGCGGCAGATGCCCAGCAGCGGCAGGCCGAGATCCAGCGCCGCCGGCACCCAGGCCATGGCGGCGGCATCGCGATGGCGATCGTCTCGGGTATTCTCGGGGGCACGCTCGGCGCCGTAGCGGCCCGGCTCCACGTTGGTATAGCTGCCGGTCAGCACCAGGCCGTCCAGGCGCGACAGCAGCGGCGTCACGCCGGCGGCGTCGAGATCCTCCCAGACGGGCAGGATGATCGGCTCGAGCCCATAGTCGCGCAGGGCGCTCAGGTACTTGTCGGTGACCATATGGGCGGGATGCCCCTCCACCTCGCGGCGACAGGCGATCACTCCCACCAGGGGTCGGCTCTGCATGGCAGCCTCCTCAAACGGCATGACAGGGAAGTTGTTATGGTTTGCTCAACATAACTCGGTTGATTAATCTTGCCAACCCACCAAAGATGTAGATGCCATATAACTCACACCAAATATCTGATTTTTAACATCTAAATCTCTAAAAACCAGAGCTGAAGACGCCCCTTCATGCCAACCTGGCCGTAAAAAATTTGACAACAAATACGAACACCCTCAATGATGACAGCCATGCCAACGTCCGAAGGAAACAGGTGTCATCATGCCCTCTCACCCCGCCGACGAAGCCCGTGATTTCCTGGCGCGTCACCCCGACGTCGCCAGCATCGACCTGCTGATCAGCGACCTCAACGGCGTGATGCGCGGCAAGCGCATCCCCCGCGACAATCTGGAAAAGGCCTACGAGAACGGCGTCAACCTGCCGGCCTCGGTGTTCGCCCTGGACATCCTCGGCAACACGGTAGAGGCCACCGGCCTGGGGCTGGACACCGGCGACGGCGATCGGGTCTGCCGCCCCGTGCCGGGCACCCTGATGACGACACCCTGGCTGCGCCAGGGACGTCAGGCCCAGCTGCTGATGACCATGGAAGACAGCGACGGCAGCCCCTACCCCATCGATCCGCGCCAGGTCCTCAGCGGCGTGCTCGAACGCCTGCGACGCGGCGGCCTCAATCCGGTGATTGCGGTGGAGCTTGAGTTCTACCTGGTCGACCGTGCGCGGGATGCGCTGGGCATGGCTCAGCCGCCCTGTTCACCGGCCAACGGCGAGCGCGCCACCCACAGCCAGCTCTACTCGATCAGCGAGCTCGACGAGTACGCGGACTTCCTCGAAGACATCCACAGTGCGGCCGAGGCCCAGTCCCTGCCGCTGGACACCGCCCTGAAGGAGTGCGCACCGGGGCAGTTCGAGATCAACCTGATCCACTGCGACGATGCCCTGGCGGCCTGCGACAGCGCCGTGCTGCTCAAGCGTCTGATCAAGGGCGTCGCCCTGCAGCACGGCTTCGAGGCCACCTTCATGGCCAAGCCCTATGGCGACGAGGCAGGCAACGGCACCCATGTGCATATCAGCCTGCTCGACGAGAGCGGCCACAACGTCTTCGCCGCCGAGGACGGCGACCCGCTGGGCACCCCGGCGCTCAAGCACGCGGTGGCCGGGCTGCTGGAAACGATGCCCGCTTCCATGGCGCTGTTCGCCCCCAACCTCAACTCCTTCCGCCGCTTCCAGCCGGGGCTCTACGTGCCCATGGCACCGACCTGGGGCTTCGACAACCGCTCGGTGGCGGTGCGCATCCCCTCCGGTCCCAACGTTGCGCGGCGCCTCGAGCACCGCGTCGCCGGCGCGGACGCCAATCCCTACCTGCTGGTGGCGACCCTGCTGGCGGCCATCGACCACGGGCTGCGCCAGCAGTTGACACCCCCGGCGGCGATCACCGGCAACGCCTACGATCAGGTCGCCCCCAGCCTGACCAACAGCTGGAGCCAGGCCCTGACCCTGCTGGAAGACAGCGACGCGCTCACCGAGGCCCTGGGCCCTGAGTTCCTGCACGTCTTCCTCGCCAACCGCCGCGCCGAGCGCGACCAGGCCATGCAGGCAGTGAGCAAGCTGGAGTACGACTGGTATCTGCGCCACGTCTAGGCCGTGACCGCCGCCCCGGGTCGGCCCGACGCCGCTCCGGGGACGTCAACGCCGTCCTCCGTCTGGCCATCCGCCAGACCCCATCGAGAGAACATCGACCGCGGGAAGCCCAAGGGCTTCCCCAGGGCCCCGGCGTGCCCGCGCCGGGCCACCGACAACGACCCGAGGCCCCTCCGGGCCTGCCGCGACTCACAACACCACAACGTCACAACACCAAAACGGAGGTCGTCATGAGTGCCCCCCAACCCTCGCCACATCCCTTTTCGCCCTCTCTGCCCGCCCGCGACGGCACCGGCCGCACCTTGCTGCTGGTGCTCGCCGTGCTGGCCACGGTCGGCGTCCTGACGCTGACCCACGAGCCGGGCAGCGACTTCGGCTGGGCCAGCCTGGTGCCCTCGCTGATCGTGCTGGTGGTGGCCATCGCCACCCATCGCACCCTGGAGGCACTGGCCATCGGCGCGCTGTCCGGGCTGGTCATGCTGCAGCCGGAAGACTTCGTCGGCGAGCTGGCCGACATCTCGCTGTCGGTGATGATGAACGAGACCATCGCCTGGCTGATCCTGGTCTGCGGCCTGATGGGCGGCTTCATCGCCATGCTCGAGAAGTCCGGTTGCACCCTGAGCTTCAGCCACTTCATGACCCGGCTGGTCAAGACCCGTCGCCAGTCGATGCTCAGCACCGCGGCACTGGGCGTGCTGATCTTCATCGACGACTATCTCAACGCCCTGGCCACCTCGGCGGCCATGAAGCGCCTCACCGACCGCTTCGGCGTGTCCCGCGAGAAGCTGGCCTACATCGTCGATTCCACCGCGGCGCCGATCTGCATCCTGGTGCCGATCTCCACCTGGGCGGTGTACTTCGCCGAGCTGCTGGAGACCAACGGCGCCACCGAGGGACCGGGCATGGGCCTCTACATCGCCTCCATCCCCTTCATGCTCTACGGCTGGGTGGCCATGGGCCTGGTGCTGCTGGTGGCCAGCGGCAAGCTGCCCGACCTGGGCCCGATGAAGGCCGCCGAAGCTCGCGCCCGAGCCGGCCAGCCGATCCCCGACGGCGCCCCTGACGCGGCGCTGGACGACACGACGCCGACCCAGTCGCCGTGGCGCGGCGTGTTCAACTTCGTAGCCCCCATGGCGGTGCTGATCGGCGCCAGCGCCTACTTCGAGATCGACCTGCTCAAGGGCGTGATGGTCGCTACCCTGTTCACCCTGGTGCTCTATCTCGTTCAGCGCCTGGCCACCTTCGCCAGCCTGATGGACGGCATCATGGACGGCTTTCGCACCATGATGCTGCCGCTGGCCATCGTCGCCGTGGGCTTCGTGCTGCGCGAGGTCAACGACCAGCTCGGTATGACCCAGTTCATGATCGACGCCCTCGCGCCCTACCTGACGCCGGCGTTGCTGCCCGCCCTGGTGTTCGTTTCCATGGCCGTGGTGGTGTTCGCCACCGGCTCCTCCTGGGGCGTGTTCGTGATCTCGATCCCCATCGTAGTGCCCATGGCCCAGCACATGGACGCGCCGATGCCGCTGGTGGTGGGCGCCCTGCTGTCGGCCTCGAGCTTCGGCAGCCATGCCTGTTTCTTCTCCGACTCCTCGGTGCTGTCCTCCCAGGGCAGCGGCTGCCTGCCGATGCAGCACGGCCTGACCCAGTTCCCCTACGCGCTGCTCGGCGCCCTGGTCACCGCCGCCGGCTTCCTGGCACTGGGCTACGCCCTGACCTGAATCCGGTCCAGAGCCTCGTCTCTCCCGTTGCGCGGCGCCCCGGCGCCGCGCTTTTTTCAGTCCGGCAGCAGCGCCTCGACCCCCTCCACCTCACCGCAGCGATCCGGCGAATAGCCCGGCAGCTCGGCCACCGCCGCCTGAAAGGCCTCCCCGGCCAGCACCTGGCACAGCGACTTGAGCTTCGGCTCGGCCAGGCTGCGACGGTGGCAGACCAGCAGATAGTCCTCCAGCGCCAGCGGCACGAACTCGAGGCCGAAGCGCCGCGCCGCCGCCTCCACGCCGAAGCCCGCATCCGCCATCCCCGCGGCGACATAGGCCGCCACCGCCGAATGGGTGTATTCCTCCAGCTCGTAGCCACGAATCCGCTTCGTCGAGAGCCCGGCATCCGTGAGCAGCCCGTCCAGCAACGCCCGGGTGCCAGACGCCACCTGGCGGTTGATGAAGCGCAGCTCGTCCCGCACCAGGTCCGTTAGCCCCTTCACGCCCAGCGGATTGCCCGGCGCCACCATCAGTCCCTGGCGACGGGTGATAAAGCGCAGGACGCGATAACTCCGCGGCTTCAGCAGGTCGCGATACTCCCGGCTGACCCGGCGGCCGACCTCTCCGTGGGGCAGGTGAAAGCCGGCCAGGTCGCAGGCGCCGCGATGCAGCGCCGCCAGGGCCTCGCGCGGGCTGCAGTACTGCAGGTCGAGGCGCAGTTCGTCGAGGTGTTCCGGCAGCAGCTCGACGGCATAGCCATGGCTGGCATGCAGCCTCAGCACCGGCCTGACGCCCTCCAGGGTCTGCTGGATGGCCAGGTTGAGCTCCGACCCCAGGCTCTCCAGCTGGGGCCCGAGCCGGGCGATCACCCGCTGTTCGGCCCACAGCAGCTTCTCGCCCAGCGGCGAAAGCCGCGCCCCCTTGCCCCGCTCCAGCTCGACCAGCGCAATGCCGAAGAACTCCCCCCACTTGTTGAGCAGGTTCCAGGCATGACGATAGGAGATGCCGACGGTCTCGGCGGCCCGGGTGAGCTTGCCGTGCCGGTGTACCGCCTCGAGCAGGCCGAACAGCTTGGGATCGAGTTGGTTGCCGGTCTCGTCGCTGAAGTACCAGGCCGGCGTGATGCGGATACGCTTCATGTGAAGAAAGTTTCATATTTTGCCATCGAGATACCAATGCTAGCTTTATACGCACCGTGACGCACGCCCCTTCCATAATATGAACAAGCGTGCATAACCAGCCAGCACTACAACGAACCAGGGGGACTCGATGAGCGATTCCCGTGAGTGGACGCCCCAGGCGATCCAGGCCGAGATCGACGCCCTGAAGCACAAGCCCGGCGCCCTGCTGCCGATCCTGCACGCCATCCAGGACCGTCTCGGCTTCGTGCCCGAGGAAGCGGTGCCGATCATCGCCGAATCGCTGGGCCAGACCCGCGCCGAAGTGCATGGCGTGATCAGCTTCTACCACCACTTCCGTACCTCACCGCCGGGTCGCCACGTAGTTCAGGTCTGCCGCGCCGAAGCCTGCCAGTCGGTGGGCGCGCGCGCTCTGGAAGCCCACGCCAAGGCCAGCCTCGGCGTCGACTTTCACCAGACCACCGCGGATCGCGACATCACCCTCGAGGCGGTCTACTGCCTGGGCAACTGCGCCTGTGGCCCCTCGATTCGCGTCGATGACGAGGTTCGAGGCCGGATCACGCCAGAGGCCTTCGACGCCCTGGTCGACGAACTGCGCACCCAGCCCCTGGAGGTGATCGGATGAGCATCCGCGTCTTCGTTCCCTGCGACACTACCGCCCTCTCCCTGGGCGCCGACGCCGTGGCCAAGCGCCTGGAGCGCGAGGCCGAGAGCCGCGGTCTCGCGCTGACCGTGGTGCGCAACGGCTCCCGTGGCCTGGCCTGGCTGGAGCCGCTGGTCGAGGTCGAGACCCCGGCCGGCCGGGTCGCCTTCGGACCGGTCACGCCCGGCGACGTGCCGGCACTGCTCGATGCCGGCCTGCTCGAGGGCCACGACACCCACCCGCTGGCCCTGGGCCCCACCGAGGCGATCCCCTACCTGGAGCGCCAGCAGCGCCTGACCTTCGCCCGCATCGGCGTGACCGACCCGCTGTCGATCGCCGACTACCTGGCGCACGACGGCTTTCGCGGCCTGGAGACGGCGCTGACCCGCGAGCCTCAGGACATCGTCGAGGAGGTCAAGGCCTCCGGGCTGCGCGGTCGCGGTGGTGCGGCTTTCCCCACCGGCATCAAGTGGCAGACAGTGCTCGATGCCCCGGCGGACCAGAAGTACATCGTCTGCAACGCCGACGAGGGCGACTCCGGCACCTTCGCCGACCGCCTGGCAATGGAATGCGATCCCTACATGTTGATCGAGGGCATGGCCATCGCCGGGCTCGCGGTCAACGCCACCCAAGGCTACATCTACCTGCGCTCCGAGTACCCGCTGGCCAAGCGGATCCTCGATGCCGCCATCGTCCGCGCCGAAGCGGCCGGGTATCTCGGCGACGACATCCGCGGCAGCGGCCGCGCCTTCCGCCTGGAGGTGCGCCTGGGCGCCGGGGCCTACATCTGCGGCGAGGAGACCTCTCTGCTGGAGAGCCTCGAGGGCAAGCGCGGCCTGGTGCGCTTCAAGCCGCCGCTGCCGGCCATCGAGGGGCTGTTCGGGCGGCCCACCGTGGTCAACAACGTGCTGTCGCTGGCCGCCGTGCCCTTCATCCTCGCCGAGGGCGCCGAAGCCTACGCCGGTCATGGCATGGGCCGCTCCCGAGGCACCCTGGCGCTGCAGCTGGCGGGCAACGTCAAGCGCGGCGGCCTGGTGGAGCTGGCCTTCGGCACTACCCTGCGCACGCTGATGGAGGAGTTCGGCGGCGGCACCGCCAGCGGCCGGCCGCTGCGCGCGGTACAGGTCGGCGGCCCACTGTGCGCCTACCTGCCCGAGAGCCAGTGGGACATGCCGCTGGACTACGAGACCTTCGCCGGCGTCGGCGCAGGCGTCGGCCACGGCGGCGTGGTGATGTTCGACGACAGCGTCGACATGGCCGAGCAGGCGCGCTTCTCGATGGAGTTCTGCAAGGAAGAGTCCTGCGGCAAGTGCACGCCCTGCCGTATCGGCTCGACCCGCGGCGTGGAGGTCATCGACCGCATCCGCGCCGGTGAGAACCGCGACGCCAACCTCGCGCTGCTCGGTGAGCTCTGCGAGACCATGGAAGACGGTTCGCTGTGCGCCATGGGCGGCATGACGCCCTTCCCGGTGCAGAGCGCCTTGAAACACTTCCCCGACGACTTCCAGCGCGCGCCGGAAGGAGACCGCTCATGATTCAGCACTTCGATCCCCGCCAGCACGACAGGGACCTCGGTACTCCGCCACCCTCCCCGGTCGCCGACGCGGCACCGGTGAGCGTCGAGATCGACGGCGTGGCCATCAGCGTGCCGGAAGGTACCTCGGTGCTGCGCGCCGCGGCCCTGGCCGACATCAACATTCCCAAGCTGTGCGCCACCGACAACCTGGAAGCCTTCGGCTCCTGCCGGCTGTGCGCCGTCCAGGTCGAAGGCCGGCGTGGCACGCCCGCGGCCTGCACCACTCCGGTGGCCGAGGGCATGAAGGTCACCACCCAGAACGAGCGCCTGGCCCGGCTGCGCCGCAACATCATGGAGCTGTACATCTCCGACCACCCGCTGGACTGCCTGACCTGTCCGGCCAACGGCGACTGCGAGCTGCAGGACATGGCCGGCGCGGTGGGCCTGCGCGAGGTGCGCTACGGCTTCGAGGGCGAGAACCACCTGGCCGCCGAGACCGACCACTCCAACCCCTACTTCAGCTTCGATCCGAGCAAGTGCATCGTCTGCTCGCGTTGCGTGCGGGCCTGCGAAGAGGTGCAGGGCACCTTCGCGCTGACCATCGACGGCCGCGGCTTCGACTCCAAGGTCTCAGCCGGCCAGGACGAGGCCTTCATGGACTCCGAGTGCGTGTCCTGCGGCGCCTGCGTCCAGGCCTGTCCGACCTCAACGCTGATGGAGAAGAGCGTCATCGATGCCGGCCAGCCCGAGCACAGCGTGGTCACTACCTGCGCCTACTGCGGCGTGGGCTGTTCCTTCGAGGCCCAGATGAAGGGCGACCAGCTGGTGCGCATGGTGCCCTACAAGGGCGGCGACGCGAACCACGGCCACTCCTGCGTCAAGGGCCGCTTTGCCTTCGGCTACGCGACCCACCCGGATCGCATCACCACGCCGATGATCCGCGATTCCATCGACCAGCCCTGGCGCCCGGTCGAGTGGGACGAGGCGATCACCTTCGCCGCCAAGCGCCTCACGGCGATCCAGGACCAGCACGGCCGCGAGAGCATCGGCGGCATCACCTCCTCGCGCTGCACCAACGAGGAGACCTACCTGGTGCAGAAGCTGATTCGCGCGGCCTTCGGCAACAACAACACCGATACCTGCGCCCGGGTCTGCCACTCGCCCACCGGCTACGGACTGAAGACCACCCTGGGCGAGTCCGCCGGCACCCAGACCTTCGACTCGGTGATGCAGGCCGACGCGATCATCGTGATCGGCGCCAACCCCACCGACGCCCACCCGGTATTCGGTTCGCTGATGCGCAAGCGTCTGCGCCAGGGCGCCTCGCTGATCGTCGCCGACCCGCGGCGCATCGACCTGCTCAAGACGCCGCACCTCGAAGACGCTCAGCACCTGCCGCTGCGCCCGGGCACCAACGTGGCGCTGGTCAACGCCCTGGCCCACGTGGTGGTCACCGAGGGCCTCGAGGACCACGACTTCATCGCCAAGCGCTGCGACACCGAGGCGTATCGCGCCTGGCGTGACTTCATCAGTGAGCAATGCCACTCCCCGGAGGCCACCGAGGCGACCACCGGCGTACCCGCCGAGGCGGTGCGCCGCGCCGCGCGCACCTACGCCACCGCCGGCAACGGCGCCATCTACTATGGCCTGGGCGTCACCGAACACAGCCAGGGTTCGACCATGGTAATGGGCATCGCCAACCTGGCGCTGGCCACCGGCAACATCGGCCGCGAGGGCGTGGGCGTGAACCCGCTGCGTGGCCAGAACAACGTGCAGGGCTCCTGCGACATGGGCTCCTTCCCCCATGAGCTACCGGGCTACCAGCACGTTGCCGACGTCGCGGCCCGCGGCCGCTTCGAGGCCGCCTGGGGCGTGGCGCTCGACGACGAGCCGGGCCTGCGCATCCCCAACATGTTCGATGCCGCCATCGAGGGCACCTTCAAGGCGCTCTACGTGCAGGGCGAGGACATCGCCCAGTCCGATCCCAACACCCAGCACGTGGAAGCCGCGCTGTCCTCGCTGGAGTGCCTGATCGTCCAGGACATCTTCCTCAACGAGACCGCCAAGTACGCCCACGTGCTGCTGCCGGGCTCGAGCTTCCTGGAGAAAGACGGCACCTTTACCAACGCCGAGCGACGCATCAACCGCGTGCGCAAGGTGATGCCGCCGCTGGCCGGCAAGGCCGACTGGGAGGTCACCGTCGACCTGGCCCGCGCGCTGGGCTATCCGATGGAGTACACGCACCCGTCCGAGATCATGGACGAGATCGCCCAGCTGACGCCGACCTTCGCCGGCGTCAGCTACGACAAGCTCGACGAGCGCGGCAGTCTCCAATGGCCCTGCAATGCCGAGCATCCCGACGGCACCCCGACCATGCACGAGGTCGACTTCCCGATCGGCAAAGGCCGCTTCGCGATCACCGAGTACGTGGCCACCGAGGAGCGTGCCAACCGTCGCTTCCCGCTGCTGCTGACCACCGGGCGGATCCTCTCCCAGTACAACGTCGGCGCCCAGACCCGACGCACCGACAACCAGGTGTGGCACGACGAGGACGTGATCGAGCTGCATCCCTCCGACGCCGAGGTACGCGGCATCAAGGACGGCGACTGGCTGGGCATCACCAGCCGGGCGGGCCAGACGGTACTGCGCGCGCGGCTCAGCGAGCGCATGCAGCCCGGCGTGGTCTACACCACCTTCCACCACCCGGGCAGCGGCGCCAACGTAATCACCACCGACAGCTCCGACTGGGCCACCAACTGCCCCGAATACAAGGTGACCGCGGTGCAGGTGGAGAAGGTCAGCCGGCCCTCCGAATGGCAGCGCCGCTTCGACGAAGTCGACCGCCAGCAGCGCGAATACCTGGCCACGGCCCGGGAGGCGGCATCATGAACCGTCGCCCGGCGGCAAGCGCGGCGCTCCCCGTGGTGCATCATCGCGTCGAGGAGCACCGTGGCGCGTCGGGCTGGTATCGCGACGACGCCGAGGACGCCCTGGCTCTCGAAGTACCGGTGGCGCTGGTCTACAACGGCATCTCCCACGCGGTGATGATGGCCAGCCCCACCGACCTGGAGGACTTTGCCCTGGGCTTCAGCCTCACCGAGGGCATCATCGCGCACCCCCACGAGTGCTACGACCTGGAGCTGCAGGAAGACACTCGCGGGCTGACGGTCCAGCTGACGATCGCCAGCCAGCGCGAGGCAGAGCTCAAGGAACGCCGCCGCAGCCTCGCCGGTCGCACCGGCTGCGGACTGTGCGGCACCGAGGCGCTGGACCAGGCGATCCGTCCGATTCCGGCGGTGCAGGCGCCGGCACTGACCGACGCCGCCATCCAGCGGGCCCTCGGGGAACTGGCCGAGCACCAGGCGCTGCAAGCGGCCACCGGCGCCAGCCACGGCGCCGCCTGGTGCGACGCCGACGGCCGCATCCGGCGGGTACGCGAGGACGTGGGCCGCCACAACGCCCTGGACAAGCTGATCGGCGCCGTGGCCCGCGCGGGCGGGCCAAGCAAGGACGGGTTCGCTCTGGTCTCGAGCCGGGCCAGCTACGAAATGGTGCACAAGAGCGCCAGCGCGGGCATCGGCGCCCTGGTGGCCGTCTCGGCGGCTACCGCACTGGCGGTGGAGCAGGCCCGCGAGGCCGGCCTGCTGCTGGTCGGCTTCGCCCGCCCCGGCCGCCACCTGGTCTATCACCGCCCCACCGGCACGGCGCCGGTGCGGGCTCACGGTTGAGGAGTCGAGTATGTCGCACGATCAAGGCCAGACGCTGGTGCACATGGTCAACCAGATCGCCGCCAACCTGAGCGGCGGCCGCGAGACCGCAGAGACCGTGGAAGGCGTCTGCACCCACCTGGAGAAGTTCTGGGCCCGGGCCATGAAACAACGCATCGTCGCCAGCCTCGACGAGCCCGACAGCGGCTTGTCGCCGCTGGCTCGCCAGGCCGTGGCGCGGCTGGCCGAGCGTCAGACCGCCAAGGCCGGCTGACGCCCCGCGCACGAATCGGCACCGCAAACACGGTACATACAAGGGCCGCCCCAACCGGGGCGGCCCTTCACGTTCTCAAGGAAACACGCAGACACGCCAATCTGCCATACCGGGATCCGTGCATGGAACACAACGCAACCGATTAATCATTTGATCAATGAGCCGTCCCCCGCCGGAGTGGCAACATGCCATGGATTACATTAATCTGGCAGCCACTCCAAATAACATAAAAAGCTTATGAAACAGTCAAGCACAGGGATCGACAATACGAATCTTTATGCGCAATGGGACTTTACCGGGCAAGAATTCCCTCTTCCTGAAGGGGCCGGCTCTGGGTGCATAATGAGGACATCGCTGGCACACGGCGCCACGATCTATTACTCCGAATACAGGGTGATCAAGGATTGCACCCTGGAAATCCAATCCTCACAAGACGACCTGGGAGACCTGCTTTGCACTCTGGTCTTACTATCCGGAAAATTGACACTGGCAATGCCATCGGGATACATCCAGGAGCAAGACGCTGATCACTCACTGATTTTTCGCGTATTCGAAGAAGGAACACGATTCCACCTGCCCGGCAATCAAGTCATCAGGCATCTTGGCGTGTCTATCCCCCTGGAAAGCCCTTGGCTGATAGAAGACGATATTCGCGCCTTGATTACCCCCTTCCTGAAGGCAAAGGAAAGAGATCTCATCACTCAACTTCCCCTCGGAAAAACCACCAGACAGTGGGCAGCAGACCTTTTTCTGCATGCATCTGAGGCACCTTACCCCACGGTAGCACTGCATCGGGAAGGCCTCGCCAAATGTTACCTTTCCAGCCTGTTGCGAGACTATGACGCTTCAAGAAACCAGGCCTCAACGAGCATCGACGAGCCTTCGGAATGGGAATTGAAGACATATGCAGCAGCCTGCGAATACATCAGAAAAAACCTGGGCAAGAGCCTGAACACCAGAGCAATGGCAAATAAGTTTGGTATCAGCCGCACCAGATTTAACGAATTATTCGTCATCCTCCAAGGCCACTCTGCCAGCAGTTACATAAGACACCAAAAACTCACAGAGGCAAAACGCCTTATCGAGTATGAAGGCGCACCGATCAAGGTGGCCGCCCATGCCGTTGGATACCATCATGTCAGCAATTTCACACGTGCTTATCGGCAATATTTCGGCGGAACACCATCCACGAGCCGTCATGGAAACATCAGCGAATCGTCAAGCTGACGGCAGAAGAAACACCGACGCTTGAAATGATTCTTACCGGGCACACGCGGCACTTACACGAGGTGTGACGCTTGACGAGGCCCACAGATCTTACGAAATGATAACCTTTGGAGAAAATGATAACTGAGTAGTGTGGCCATTGGCGGCTCGACATGACTAACCTTGTCAACTTCAAAAGGAATAAAACACCACAAGGGATCGAGACGCCGCCATGAACCACACCTACCGTACCGTCTGGAATGCCGCCAGGGGCAACTGGCAGGCCGTGGGAGAAAACGTCCGGAGCACGGGAAAAAGCCCTGCCAGCCGCCGCTCGGCCCGCCCGCTCAGTTGGCCAGTTGGCGGTCTGGTGCTGGTAACCCTCCCCGCGCTCGGCTCGGAGTTACCCAGCGGCGGGCAGATCGTCGGGGGTGCCGGCAATCTCGATCGCCAAGGCAACAGCCTGACCATTCGACAAGACAGCCAGAACCTGGCCATCGAGTGGGACGACTTTTCCATCGCAGAACATCACCGTGTGGACTTCGTTCAGCCCAAAGGCGATTCGGCCGCGCTTAACCGAGTGACCGGCGACAACGTTTCCGACATCCGTGGCGCCCTCTCCGCCAACGGCCGAGTGTTCCTGATCAACCCCAACGGCATCTCGTTCTCCTCCACCGCCCGAGTGGATGTCGGCGCACTGGTGGCCTCCACGCTGGATATCTCCACCGAAGACTTCATGGCGGGGCGCTATACCTTCGAAGGCGGTAGCGGCAATGCGGTCATCAACCATGGCAGTATCACCGCCGCCGAGGGCGGCCATGTAGCGATGATCGCCGCCGAGATCATCAACACCGGCAGCATCGACACCCCGCGGGGCAGCACCCTGATGGGCGCGGGCAGCCGGGTCACCCTCGATCTCGGCGGGCCGCTCAAGATCGAGGTGGAAGAAGCCGCACTGGAGACCCACATCGAACAGGGCGGGGCCATTCGCGCCGACGGCGGGCGGGTCTACCTCACCGCCCGCGCCGCCAATGACCTGGCCAGCAGCGTCATCAACCACACCGGCATTACCGAGGCCCGCACCCTCGCCAGCGGTGAGAATGGCGAAATCATGCTGATGGGCGATATGGACTCCGGCAGCGTGCAGGTGGCCGGTACGCTGGATGCATCGGCCCCCACAGGCGGCGACGGCGGCTTTATTGAAACCTCCGCCGCCCGCGTGCAAGTGGCCGACGGCAATACCGTGACCACCCACGCTGGCAACGGTGACACCGGCACCTGGCTGATCGACCCCAAGGACTTCACCATCGCCGCCAGTGGCGGCGACATGACAGGCCAAACGGTAAGTGACGCACTGGCCAGCAACGATTTCGAAATCGAAACCGCCACCATGGGCACGGATGGGGGGAATGGCGACATTCTGGTCACCGATGAGGTGAGCTGGAGCAGCACCAACACCCTGACCCTGAATGCCGAACGCAATATCGAGATCAACCGTGAAGTGAGTGTCAACGGTGGCGGGACTCTAGCGTTGCAGTATGGGCAGGACAGTCCAGCGTCGGGCAACACTGCCAGTTATTACGTCAATGCACCAGTCAACCTTGCCAGCACCAGCCACTTCAGCACGTTGCAGGGCAGCGATGGCACAGCGATCGACTACACCATCATCACCGACCTCGGGGCGGAGGGCTCCAGTAGCGGTACGGATCTGCAGGGTGTTCTTGGCGACCTCTCGGGCAACTATGTGCTCGGCAGCGATATCGATGCCAGTGCCACGGCAACTTGGACAGAAGGCTTTGCGCCACTGGGCAGAGCGGCTTATGGCCGTACCTTTACCGGTCGGTTCGATGGTTTGGGGCATACCATCGACGGTTTGGTATCTACGCCATCCAGCGGCATCTTCGGCTCGGACAATGTCGCACTGTTTGGGGCGACAAACAGCGGCGCTGAGATTCGTAATATCGGGTTGGTCGACGTACAGGTCACGGGCAGGAATCAAGTCGGCGCACTGGTGGGGGATGCTTATAACACCACCATTGATAACAGCTACGCGACTGGGCAAGTGAATGGTGAGCAAAATGTTGGCGGTTTGGTCGGTTACACCACCGGCGTCGACATCAGCAACAGCTTCACCGCTGCCGACGTTGAGTTGAGCGGTAACTTTGGCGGAGGCCTGATCGGCAACGCCTGGAACAGCGAGATTCGCAACAGTTATACCTCCAGCAGCGTAACAGGCGCATCGCAACTTGGCGGACTGATAGGAAGATCACAAACCACCACGATTGCAGATACCTACGCCGTCAGCACCGTCACCGGCACAGGTAACGACCTGGGAGGCCTGGTCGGTGAACTGAACGGTGGCACGGTCGACCGGAGCTACGCCGCCGGACGGGTAACCGGCACGAGTAATGGGGGCTTGATTGGCTATGGCTGGAACGGAGAGACCGTACAGAACAGCTTTTACAGCATTGACGGCACAGGGCAAACCTCATCCGCCGGAGGATCTGGCCTGTCCGGGGTCGAGATGCAGCAAATGGATGACTTCCTGGCAGCCAACTGGGACATCGACGCCCAGGGCGGTACCGGCAGCGTCTGGCGCCTCTATGAGGGCCATACTACCCCGCTGCTGCGCAGCTTCCTCACGCCGCTGACGGTGCTGCCGGAGTACGACGGCAGCGGTGCTCACCAGACGGATATCAGCGCCGCCGCGGACAATGCGCTGAGTGATCCGCGGATTTCTGGTAGCCAAACCAACACCGCACTGACCCTCACCGGCAGCGCCAACAGCGGCGAATACCTGGCCAGCCTGGACCTCGACGGCCTCTATTCCGGCCAGCAGGGGGTCGACCTGATTGGCGGTGAGCGAATCATCACCGACGGCAATGTGGCCAATGCCGGCGATATCGCCCTGACCAACGGCATCAGTTGGGACACCGGCACCCTGCGCATCGACACAACGGGCAATATCACCAACATCGGCGCCATTCAGGGCGGCGTAAACAGTGTCTTCCACCTGGTGGATGGCAACTGGCAACAGCACGCCGCCAGCCTGCCCACCTTCGCGGTGAACGACTTCCGGCTCAAGGAAGACACCGCCAGCTTCCTGCGCGCCTCTGGTGGTAACGGTACAGCAACTGACCCCTACCAGATCGGCGATGTGTACGGCTTGCAAGGCCTGGAATCCTACACGCTGCTGGGCAGCGATTTCACTCTGGCCAGCGATATCGGCGCCAGCGTCACGGTTAATTGGCATGCGGGTGCCGGGTTTGATCCTATTGGTACCCTCTCAAACCGCTTCAGCGGCAGCCTCGACGGCCAGGGTCATGTGATTGACGGTCTGACCATCGACCGGCCAGGAGAGGACTATGTGGGCTTGCTGGGGAGGTCGAACGGTGCCGAGCTGCATAATGTCGGGTTATCAGATGTCAGCCTGACGGGGGCCAGTGCTGTGGGATCTTTGGTAGGAAACACGACTAATACGTCTATCGAGAACAGCTATGCACACGGGGGGCAACTAACGGCGATAGAATATGGGGCTGGCGGGCTGGTTGGGTCCGGGGGGGATGGTGTTATCCAAAACAGCTACGCGGATGTGGCGGTACTGGCGGAGGCAGATGGTTTCGGTTCCGGGGTTGCGGGTGGGCTTCTCGGCGCCGGAAATATAGATATCAGCAACAGCTATGCCCGTGGCGATGTCAGTAGCCCTGCAGCGCAGGTGGGGGGGCTGGTGGGCCAATATAATGGTGGCACCATCACCAACAGTTATGCCACCGGCCAGGTGAACGGCGGCAGCGCCGTCGGCGGCGCCATTGGAAATCTGATAAGTTCGGCTGCGCTCAGCCAAGTGTTCTGGAATCAGGATACCAACACCGACCTCACTGGCGTGGGCAACGATGCGGCGGCAACCGGCGTAACCGGCAAGAGCCTGACCGACCTGCAAACCCTACAAACCTTCACCGACGCGGGCTGGGACATCGACGCCCAGGGCGGCACCAGCAGCGTGTGGCGTCTCTACGAAGGCCACACCACGCCGCTGCTGCGCAGCTTTCTCACACCGCTGACGGTGGCCGTCGATGATGCCAGCACCACCTACAACGGCACCGTGCAGACCGGCCCGGGGAGCTGGAGCGCAAGTGGTCCCCACGACAGCAGTCTGATCCTCGGCACCGCCAGCATCACCGGTGGCGGCCGGGATGCCGGCAGCTATGGGATTGCTCTCGATGGCCTGTACTCAGGCCAGCAGGGCTATGACCTGATCCTCAACGATGGCAGCCTGACCATCGATAAGGCGAACGCCACCGTCACCGCCAATAGCGACACCGTGACCTACAACGGTGGCAGCCAAAGCGTCAGCGGCTTTACCGCCAGCGGCCTGGTGGGTGGCGAGGACGAAGGCGTCCTTACCGGCGTGACCACCACGGGTGGTAGCGGCAAAGATGCGGGCACTTACACGCACACCGCCAACGGCAGCGACGGCAACTACGCCCTCACCTTTATCGACGGCAACCTGACCATCGATAAGGCCGCCGCCACCGTCACCGCCAATAGCGACACCGTGACCTACAACGGCGGTGCGCAAAGCGTGAGCGGCTTTACCGCCAGCGGCCTGGTCGGCAGTGAGGACGAAAGCGTCCTTACCGGCGTGACCACCACGGGTGGCAGCGGCACCAACGCCGGCAGCTACGTGCATACCGCCAACGGCAGCGACGGCAACTACGCCCTCACCTTTATCGACGGCGGCCTGACCATCGACAAGGCGAACGCCACCGTCACCGCCAATAGCGACACCGTGACCTATAACGGTGGCAGCCAAAGCGTCAGCGGTTTTACCGCCAGCGGACTGGTCGGCGGTGAGGACGTAGGTGTACTTAGCGGCGTCACCACCAGCGGTGGCACTGGTACCGATGCCGGCAGCTACGTGCATACAGCCAACGGCAGCGACGGCAACTACGCCCTCACCTTTATCGACGGCGGCCTGACCATCGATAAGGCGAACGCCACCGTCACCGCCAACAGCGATAGCGTGACCTATAACGGCAGCGTCCAGAACGTCAGCGGCTTTACCGCCACCGACCTGGTGGGTGGCGAGGACGAAAGCGTGCTCGCCGGTGTCACCACCAGCGGCGGCAGCGGCAAAGACGCGGGCACTTACGCTCACACCGCCAGCGGCAGCGACGGCAACTACCTGCTGACCTTCGTCGACGGTGAGCTGACCATCGACAAGGCCGCCGCCACCGTCACCGCCAATAGCGATACCGTGACCTATAACGGTGGCAGCCAAAGCGTCAGCGGCTTTACCACCAGCGGCCTGGTCGGCGGTGAGGACGAAAGCGTGCTCAGCAGTGTCACCACCTCGGGCGGCAGCGGCAAAGATGCGGGCACTTACACGCACACCGCCAACGGCAGCGACGGCAACTACGCCCTCACCTTTATCGACGGCAACCTGACCATCGATAAGGCCGCCGCCGCCGTCACCGCCAATAGCGACAACGTGACCTACAACGGCAGCAACCAGAGCGTCAGCGGCTTTACCGCCAGCGGCCTGGTCGGCGGCGAGGACGAAAGCGTGCTCAGCAGTGTCACCACCTCGGGCGGCAGCGGCAAAGACGCGGGCACTTACGTGCATACCGCCAGCGGCAGCGACGGCAACTACGCCCTCACCTTTATCGACGGCAACCTGACCATCGATAAGGCGAACGCCACCGTCACCGCCAATAGCGACACCGTGACCTACAACGGCAGCAACCAAAGCGTCAGCGGCTTTACCGCCAGCGGCCTGGTCGGCGGTGAGGACGAAAGCGTGCTCAGCAGTGTCACCACCTCG
>NZ_JBIEKH010000013.1:0-37407 GCF_043496985.1 Halomonas sp. B23F22_20 | reverse complement strand
CGTGCTCAGCGGCGTCACCACCACGGGTGGCAGCGGCACCGATGCCGGCAGCTACGTGCATACTGCCAACGGCAGCGACGGCAACTACGCCCTCACCTTTATCGACGGCGGCCTGACCATCGATAAGGCGAACGCCACCGTCACCGCCAATAGCGACACCGTGACCTACAACGGCAGCAACCAAAGCGTCAGCGGCTTTACCGCCAGCGGCCTGGTGGGCGGCGAAGACGAAAGCGTGCTCAGCGGCGTGACCACCAGCGGCGGCAGCGGCAAAAACGCGGGCACTTACACGCACACCGCCAACGGCAGCGACGGCAACTACGCCCTCACCTTTATCGACGGCGGCCTGACCATCGATAAGGCCGCCGCCACCGTCACCGCCAATAGCGACACCGTGACCTACAACGGCGGTGCGCAAAGCGTCAGCGGCTTTACCGCCAGCGGCCTGGTGGGCGGCGAAGACGAAAGCGTGCTCAGCGGCGTCACCACCAGCGGCGGCAGCGGCAAAGACGAGGGCACTTATACGCACACCGCCAGCGGCACCGACGGTAACTACCTGCTGACCTTCGTGGCGGGAGAGCTAACGGTCACCCCTCGCCCGGTCACCTTAACCGCGGATGACCAACGCAAGCGCCACGGCCAGGCCGACCCGGCCCTCAGTTGGCAGGCCGGCTGTGGTGCAGCAACAGCTGACTGCGGCCTCGTGGTCGGCGAGAGCCTGACTGGTGACCTGCTCCGGAAGCCCGGTGAAGAGGTGGGGCGCTATGCCATCGAGCAGGGCTCTCTGACTGACACCGCCAACCCCAACTATGCCATCACTTTTGAGGAAGGCGAGTTGTTGATTGCCCCCCTCCCCCCCACGCCGGAGCCAGAGCCCGAACCCGAGCCGAGCCCAGAACCGCAAAAAAGCGGCTCGATAGCCTACCCCGCGGAGGTAAGCATCGCGGTATTGCAACGGCGCACCACCGATAAGGCGGGGACAGCACTGACGGAGAATGAACCGGCACCGCAACCCTTCGAGACGCTGCACCTGCGTGTGGAAGAAGACGGTATTCGCCTACCAGCCGGCGTCAATACCACACCTTTCTCGCCCTGAGCGCCGCAAATGGATCATTGCCACGTGGAAATGGAAACCATGCAATCGCCATATGAGATCACGACCTTTCGCCCCGAACCGGGGCAGAGACGACCGATCTGCCTGGGCATAGCACTAGTCGGCGGGCTGCTGGCAGGCCCGGAGACCTGGGCCCAGACACCGCCGGATGCCGGTCAGATCCTGCAACAGAGCCAACCGGAAACCATCGCGCCACGTTCTTCTTCCATGACATTGGAGCTAGGAGGCGACCCCTTGGTAGAGGAACAGGGCGGCGGTCAGCAGATCACCTTGTCGGGGGTTCGCTTCGAGGGCAATACCCGCTTCTCCGACGAGGAATTGAAAGAGGCAATTCTTGACCTCCTGAACGAGCCTCTGGATCTGGCCGGGCTGCGCCATCTGGCCAACCAGGTTAGCCGCTATTATCGCCAGCAAGGTTACCTCTTCGCCCGCGCCTTCCTGCCCGCCCAATCCCTGGATGATGGCGTCCTGACCCTTCGGGTGCTCGAGGGGCGCTATGGCCAGGCCGAGGCCACCAGCGACGATGCCGCACTGGCCGATGCCGCACGCCCCTATCTGGCGCCACTGACCACGGGACGCCTGATCGAGTCGGCCCCATTGGAGCGTCAGTTGCTGCTGCTAGGCGACCTGCCGGGCCTCTCCGTAACGCCGATCATGCGCCCGGGGGCAGAGTTGGGCCAGGGCGATCTGGACGTGCGGGTAGGCGACGCCGAGCGCCTGGCCGTCGAGTTGGGCGCTGATAACCACGGCAGCCGCTTCTCAGGGGAATATCGCGCTCGCGCCACGCTTGCCGCCCATCGGGTATTGAGCGTCGGCGACGAGCTGAACCTCTCCGCACTCTACACCAACGAAGCGACTTGGCTGGGGAATATCAGTTACTCACGCCCCCTGGGCGCCAAAGGTCTGCGCGGAGAAGTGGGCTATGCGCATACCGACTACACCCTGGGCAGGGGGTTCGAAGGCTACACCGGTACGGCGGCGGTGTATTCGGCAACGCTGAGCTACCCGCTACTACGCAGCCAGCAGGCCAATGTGTCACTAAGCGCGCGTTACCAGTACAAGGACCTGGACGACGACATCGATTTCGCCGACTACCGCAAGGCCACCGAGAGCCACAGCCTGCCGCTCGGCGTGCGCTTCGATGCCCGCGACGGCCTGGCCCGGGGTGGCATCACCTTCGGCACCCTAACAGTAACGCCGGGTACGCTGGAGCAGTCGCAAACCGGCATGGCCGAGAGCAATTATGGCTTTACCAAGCTCAACCTGAATGTGGCGCGCGTGCAGTCGCTCGGCCATGGCCTCGATCTGTATGGCCGACTGAACGCCCAATGGGCGGATCGCGACGACCTGGATGGCTCGGAAAGCATTTATTTAGGTGGCCCCTATGGCGTGCGGGCCTTTCCCACCGGCGAGGGCTCTGATAGCCGGGGCTGGCTGGCCCAAATGGAGCTGCGCTATCGGGCAAGTGAGGCTCTCGTACCTTATCTATTCTATGATCTGGGCCACACCCCCAACGGCGGCCTTGACAGAGGTGACTCACGCTCCCTGGCCGGCACCGGGATGGGGCTGCGCTACCAGCACGCCGGCTTTCATCTGGATATCAGCAGTGCCTGGGAAGTCCGCGGCGGCGATGCGCTGTCGGACAACCACCAACGCGACCCGCGTATCTGGGCCACCGCCGCATATCGATTTTAAGCGTACAGGCCCCCTCGCCCCAACCGATCGATGTACGCAGAAGGGCCGCCCCAACCGGGGCAGCCCTTCTGCTGTGTGGGCGCGCCATGGATACCGGGCCATGGCGCTATAGCGAGGCACTCAGCTCTCGGTGCGAGGCTCTCCCCACTGCGGCTCACCGTTGACCACGCGAACCGTCTCACCCTCGGGGCGCCGGTCCAGCCGGCTGGTATGCGCCTGGCCGTCGTAGCGCCAGCTGACCTCGTAACCGGTGGTCTCCTGGTGGGAGTCGGTGACGGTGTGGCAGCGTTGCTCGGTGGTGGAGACGGTCTGGCCGGCCTCGACGCGACGCTGGACCTCGCGGCCCGCGAAGCCGCCGCCGATGGCACCGGCCACGGTGGCGATCTTCTTGCCGCTGCCGCCGCCGACCTGGTTGCCCAGCAGCCCGCCGACGATGGCGCCGGCCGCCGTGCCAACCACGCTGTGCGGGTCGCGGGTCGGCGCCTGGCGCTGCACCACCACGTTCTCGCACACCTCACGTGGCGTCTCCACGGTGCGGGTCAGGGGCTCGACCCCGGTAATGTCCGCGAACTGGGGCTGTCGGCTTTCCTGGACCTGCCAGGCCCCGAAGGCCATGCCGCCAAGACCCAGTACCGCCAGGACGCTCCCCACCACGATCGACTTGCTCATGTTTCACCTCTTGTCGGGTTGTCGGGCGCCCGGGGCGCCACTCGCTGGAATCCTGGGAATCGCTCCAGACGGCTGCGATGGTCGACCACGGCGCCTCCTGCGCCGCTTTCGACGTACGAAAGTATCGCCCCTCATCACCCGCCGCTCCAGGCGCTGCGGCGGGGTTTCACAGTTACTGCGCCCGTGTCGCCGGGCAACGACACTCGCCACCGGTCCCGGGTCGCCTGTCGCAAGGGCACATGCCGGGGTCGCCATGGGGCACTCCGGTAGCCCGAGGTGCATTAGCTTGACAGGACGGGGCACGCACCCGGGCAACGCAGGAGCACGACCATGGCGACCTTCCCCACGCAGGCAGACGCGGTGATCATCGGCCAGGGAGGCATCGTCGGCGCCTCCGTGGCCCATCACCTGATTGAGCTGGGCTGGAGCAATCTGGTGGGACTCGACAAGTCGTCGATACCCTCGGACATCGGCTCCACGGCCCATGCCTCGGACTTCTGCTTCATGACCGCCCACGACAAGATGTCGTGCTACACCACCACCTACAGCCAGCGCTTCTACGAGGCCCGGGGGCACTATGCGCGCATCGGCGGCCTGGAGGTGGCTCGGGTCGGCGACGACGAGCGCATGGCGGAGCTTGCACGCAAAGTGGCCTCGGGCAAGGCCTTCGGCACCCGGGCGCGGCTGGTCGACCCCGACGAGGCCGCCGAGTGCTTCCCGCTGCTCGACAAGACGCTGATTCAGGGTGCGCTATGGGATCCGGATGCCGGTCTGGTGGTGCCACGCTCCCAGCAGGTCGCCGGCGAGCTGATCGAGGAAGCCAAGGCCTCCGGGAAGCTCGCCGCCTTCGCCGACACCCCGGCGCTGGCCATCGATGTCCGCGACGGTCGGGTGCACGGCGTCGAGACGGCCAAGGGCTATATCGCCACCCCGGTGGTCATCGTCACCTCCGGCATCTGGGGGCCGCTCCCCGCGGCACTGGGCGGGGCCGCCCTACCGCTGATGCCGGTGGAGCACCCGCTGCTGTTCTTCGGCCCCTTCGATACCTTCGCCGGCACCGGCAAGGAGATCGGCTACCCGCTGCTGCGCGACCAGGGCAATTCCGCCTACCTGCGCGACACCGGCGACCCCGCCACCACCGAGGGCGGCCAGCTCGAATGGGGCTACTACGAGACTCGCGAACCACGGCTGGTGCGCCCAAGCGAGATCCTCGAGCGCCATCAGGCACGGCTCTCGCCCTCCATGCGCGATCTGGAGCTCGATCAGGTCATGCACGCCTTCGAGCGCGCCATCGAGCTCACCCCGGTGCTCGGCGAGCTCGGCTGGGACGAGAAACACTCCTTCAACGGTCTGCTCTCGGTGACCAACGACGGCGGCTCCCTGCTCGGCGAATCCCCCGAGACGCGCGGGCTGTGGTTCTGCGAGGCGGTATGGGTCAAGGACGGTCCAGGTATGGGCAAGGTGCTGGCCGACTGGCTGACCACCGGACGTACCGAGATCGACACGCACGGCATCGACATCGCCCGCTTCTACCCGGTGCAGAAGACGCCGGACTACGTCTACGGCCGCTGCCAGGAGATCGCCCGCAAGATCTACGACCCGGCGGTGCATCCTCGCGAGCCCTTCGAATCCGGCCGCAACCTGCGCCGCGGCCCTTTCTGGCCCCGCGAGGTGGAGCTCGGCGGCCACTTCATGGAGGCCGCCGGCTGGGAACGCGCCCACGGCTATGCCGCCAACGATCACCTGCTGGAACGCTACGGCGATCGCGTGCCGGAGCGCCCAGCCGAGTGGGACGCCCGACACTTCTGGCGGGTCTCCAACGCCGAACACCTGGCACTCAGCGACGACGTGGGAATGATCAACCTCTCCCACTTCGCCATCTTCGACCTGCGTGGCCCCGACGCCGAGGCGCTGCTGGAGTATCTCTCGGTGGCCAAGGTCGGCGGCGACACGCCGATCGGCAAGGGCGTCTACACCCACTTTCTCGACCAGCTCGGCGGGATCCACTCGGACCTGACCATCGTGCGCCTGGCCAACGATGCCTACCGGGTGATCTGCGGCGGCGATACCGGCCACCGCGACCTGATGTGGCTGACCCGCCAGGCCGAGACCCGCGGCCTGACACGCTGGCACCTGGAGGATCGCACCGACAGCCTGGCCTCACTCGGCGTCTGGGGCCCCAATGCCCGCCGCACCCTGCAGGCGCTGGCCGACGATCCCGAGGCCCTGTCGACGGAGCACTTTCCCTTCGCCACGGCCCGAGAGATCCGTCTGGGAGGATTGCCGGTATGGGCCTTCCGCATCTCCTACGTGGGCGAACAGGGCTGGGAGCTCTACGTGCCCTTCAGCTACGGCCTGGCCCTGTGGGACCGGCTCTTCGCGCTCGGCGTCACCCCGGTTGGCATCGAGACCTACGCCAACAGCCGTCGTCTGGAGAAGAGCCTGCGGCTGCAGAACGTCGACCTGCTGACCGAGTACAACCTCTATGAGGCCGGCCTAGCCCGCCCAAAGGTCAAGGCCGCGGACTTCCACGGCAAGGCCGCCTACCTGGAGCAACGCGGCCGCGACCGCCAGCCGGCCTACCTGTGCACCCTGACCCTGGAAGACCTGCGTGACGCCCGGGGCCAGCAGCGCTACCCGGTGGGCCAGGCGCCAATCCTCGATCCCGAGAGCGGCGACGTGCTAGTGGACGCCCTGGGTCGGCGCTCCTATGTCACCAGCTTCGCCTTCGGCCCCTCGGTGGGCAAGAATATCGCCCTGGGCTACCTGCCGGCGGAGGCCGCCCGGGAGGGTGACACCCTGCTGATGGAATATTTCGGCGAGCACTACCCGATGCACATCGCGGCGGTAGGCTACAAGCCGCTCTACGACCCAGACAACCAACGGTCGAGAACGTGAGACCACGGCGCGATGCCCACCCGCCACCGCTCCGTGGCAGCGCGGCGATGTCAAGGAGCGGCGTGATGGCGACGTGACTATCCGGCGGCCGCCGATCCGCCGCTAACGCTCCACTAGCGTCGTCAGGACGACGCTAGTGGAGCACCTGGCGTATAGCCCCGGCAAGCGCCGGGGCAGTGAAACGACTCAGGCTTCGCCGTAGCGATAGGGGCGCCCGGCCTGGCGCATGTCGGCATTGTATTGCTTGAAGATCTCGACCACCCTGGCCCGAGTCTCGGATTGCGACGCGATCTCGTCCCAGAACTCGTGAGCGGCATTTTCCACCTGCTCCCACTCGGCATCGGGAATCGAGGTCAACTCCAGCTTTTCGCCATGCACGCGCAGTCTTGCCTCTCCGCCCCAGTACCAGTGCTGGCGATAGTAATGGGACTGTTCGCAGCACACCTCGAACAGCAGCCTGAGGTCCTCGGGCAGTTCCTGCCAACGCTCCATGTTGACGAAGAAGTGCCCAATCCAGGCACCGGAGATGTTGTTGGTCAGGAAGTAGTTGGTGACATCTGCCCAGCCCACCGTGTAATCCTCGGTGATCCCGGACCAGGCGATCCCGTCCAGCTCGCCGGTCTGCACGGCGACTTCGATATCCTCCCAGGGCAGCGTCACCGGCACCACACCGAACTGCGACAAGAAGCGTCCAGCCGTGGGGAAGGTGAAGATACGCTTGCCTTCCAGGTCCTTAAGGCTGCGAATCGGCTCCTTGGTGACGAAGTGGCAAGGATCCCAGGCACCGGCGCTGACGTGCTGGACGCCGACCCGAGCGTATTGCTCCTCCCAGATTTCCTTGAGCCCGTACTGGTTGAACAGCACCGGTACATCGAGACTGTATCGTGAGCCGAAGGGGAAGTAGCCGCCAAAGACGGCGACCTCGGTGGGCGAGGCCATCGAGTCGTCATCCGACTGCACCGCATCGATGGTGCCCCGCTGCATGGCACGGAAGAGTTCACCGGTCGGCACGAGCTGATCGGCATAGTACAGCTCGATCTGCATCCGATCCCCAGCGATCCTGTTGAACAGATCGATGGCCGGCTTAGCGACATGCTCGGCCAGGGCGGCACCGGCATAGGTCTGCATGCGCCACTTGATGGTCGGCCCGGAGGAAGACTGTGCCATGACCTTTGATGCCAGCGGCGCGATGGCGGCCCCGGCGGCGGCGTTGATCAGAAACTTGCGTCTTGTTGTCATTTTCTCGCTCTCCTGGTGTTGGCTACCGAATGTTGCGCGAATTCGGCCCCTCGAGGGGCTCTTGTTGTTCATTCGTGCTGGCGTTAATTCCCGTAGACGAAACCCGGCAGCCAGAGTGCGATCTGCGGAAAGACCATGACCAGGCTGAGGGCGGCCGTCATCACCACGACGAAGGGCAGAATCGACCAGTAGATATCGCGCAAGCCGATCTGCGGTGGCGCCATGGCGCGCATCAGGAACAAGTTATAGCCGAATGGCGGCGTCATATACGCGATTTGCGTGGTGATCGTGTAGAGCACGCCGTACCAGATCAAGTCAAAGCCCAGGGCATCGACAAGCGGCACGTAAAGCGGCGCCACGATCACCAGCATGGCGGTATCGTCTAGAAAGGTTCCCATCAGGATGAAACTGAGCTGCATCAGGATCAGGATCATCCAGGGCGAGAGCCCCAACCGCTCGGTAAACAGATCTTCGATGGCCTTGACCGCACCCAGGCCATCGAAGATGGCACCGAAGGCAAGCGCGGCCAGGATGATCCACATGAACATGCAGGAGATGGCCAGCGTCTGCCTGACCGAGACCTCAAAGACCTTGCGCGTCATGCGTCCCTTGAGGATGGCGGCCAACAAGGCGGTCACCGCGCCCACGGCCGAACTCTCGACCAGCGAGGTCCAGCCCTTGACGAAGGGCACCATCATCATTGCAAAGATCGCCAGCGGAAGCAGACCCGCCCGCAGCAGACGCAGCTTTTCGGCAAGCGATACGTCGCGCTCCTCGACGGGCAACACTGGGCCAAGAGAGGGTTGGAGGCGGCAACGGACGTAGATATAGATGATGAACAGCGTCGCCATCATCAGCCCTGGCAAGACACCGGCAAGCCAAAGCTGGCCGACGGGCTGGCGTGCGATCATCGCGTACAGCACGAGCACCACCGAGGGCGGCACCAAGATGCCGAGACTGGAGCCGGCCTGGATGACGCCGGTCACCATGATCTTGTCATAGCCGCGTCGCAGCAATTCCGGCAAGGCGATGGTGGCGCCGATCGCCATCCCAGCAACCGAAAGGCCGTTCATGGCCGAGATCAGAACCATCAACCCGATCGTGCCGATGGCCAGCCCCCCCTTCACCGGCCCCATCCAGACATGGAACATCCGGTACAGGTCGTCGGCGATACCGCTCTCCGACAGCACATAGCCCATGAAGATGAACATGGGCAGGGTCAGCAGCGGATACCATTTCATCAGCTTCATGGCGGATGAAAAGGGAATATCCACCCCGCCGGTGCCCCAAAGGAGCACGCCCGCCAGGGCTCCCACGAAGCCGATGGCACCGAAGACACGCTGGCCGGTGAGCAACATCAGCATCATCGAGCCGAACATCACGACTGCGATCATCTCGTAAGACATCAGTCGATCACCCCGCGAAGGCGGCCGATATCTTTGAAAAACTCGGCAAGTGATTGAAGTATCATCAGAAAGACCCCGAGACAGATAATTGTCTTGATCGGCCACAGCCAGGGACGCCAGGCCGTCGGGCTGCGCTCCAGAAAGCCCAGCGTCTCCGCGGCGGCTGACCGCCCCTCGGTGACAAAGGTGGTCGCCAGATCGAGCAGGAAAACGAACGGCGCATCGCCGAAATAGCCCAAGGAATAGGCCGTCGACACCAGGCCGCCATAGAGCAGCACACCAAGATAGAAGATCAGGAAAAAGACGGTGATGGCATCGATACACGCCTTGGTGCTCGGTTTCCAGTCGCCATAGAAGAGGTCCATGCGAACATTCGATCCCAATTGGATCGAATAGGGCCCACCCAGCACGAAGTACGCCACCATCACGAATTGTGCGGTTTCCAGTGTCCACATTGACGGCGATAAGAAGACCTTGGAGGTCGTCGACCAGAGCAAGACGGCGATCAGCACGAAAATCAGGTACATCGCCATACGACCGATCACTCGGTTCATGGCATCGATGGCACGGATATACACCAGGATGGGTTTAGGCATCGCGCTTGCTCCCCTGAGATGTGAGTTCAAAGCCCAGGGTCAACAGCGCCGGCCGGATCAACCGCAAGAGCTCCTTGGCCATGATGTCCTCGGCCTCCGGTGTGGCCAGCAAGTCATTGCGCACCTCGATCATCACATTGGCCAAGCCATGGAACTCGCCATGCAGTTTCAGGGAGTGAGTCACGCCATCCTCGGGGCCATAGGGAGCATTGCGTTGAATCCGCCGATGCGGCAGGCGCGAAGCCTGCTCGAGCAACGCATCGGCCAGGCGCCGGTCGGCATCATGAAGAACCCCCACCTCGACCGCGCGGGCCCGGCCATGAAGCGCCGGCGTAAAGCTGTGGATGGTGATCAGCGCCGTGGAGATGTCCCGGGCCGCGCGCGCCGTCAGCACACTATGTACGGCCTGGCAGAAGGGTCGATAGACCGCCTCGACTCGAGATGCCCGTCGCGAGGACGTCAGGGCGCGATTGCCGGGCACGTCGATACCCGCCGGGCACTCGGGGATAGCATCGAGCGCTTCTGGGGGACGGTTGCAGTCATAGACGAGCCGCGAGACACGACTCGCCACCATGGGGGCGTCGAGCGCCTCCGACAGCCTCAGGGCCAGGCCACGGGCACCGAGATCCCATGCCACGTGACTCTGCCGATGCACGGGATCCAGGCCGAGGTTCCGATAGGAGACGGGGATGCGATGTGACGCATGCTCACACAAGATGACAACGGGGCCTCGGGCGTCCCCCTTGTGGATTTCGACACTTTCGGACGACGGCGCAACTTCACTGGACATCAGGACTCCTCCACGGTCCTGTAAAGATATAGACTTCGATAAGCAAAAGTGTCAATTTCTATTCATTGGCCATTTCAACGTTGAGCCGTCAGGCAACGTCCATACCGCCACTCCGTGAAAAGAGGCGTTTAGATGACCACCCCCTCCACCGTGCGCGAGCTGATTCGCCAGCATTATCCGAACTTGACGCAATCGGAACGAAAGCTTGCCAGTGCCCTGCTCGACAACTACCCCGCGGCAGGGCTCGCTTCTATCACTAGCGTGGCGAGCAACGCGGGAGTGTCCACCCCCACCGTGGCGCGAATGATCAAGAAGCTGGGGTTCCAAGGCTACCCCGAGTTCCACAAAGCCCTGTTGCAGGAATTGGAAGCGAAAGGGGTCGGCCCCACCCAGCGGCGTGAGAACTGGTCGGCGGCAGCCCCCGAGACGCACCTGCTGAACCGGTTCTCACAGGCAGTCACGGCCAACCTGGAACAGACCTTTGCCAATATCGAGAGCGGCAGGTTCGATCAGGCCATCCACCAACTGGCCGATGCTGATCGGCACCTTTACCTTGTCGGTGGGCGGATCACCCAGGCACTGGCCGACTATGCCTTCACGCATTTCCAAGCGGTTCGCCCACGCGTGACGCACATGACATCGTCTTCGGGCACCTGGCCGCATTACGTGCTCGACATGGAGCCAGGGGAAACCCTGCTGATCTTCGACATTCGGCGCTACGAGACCAATCTGCTTCGCCTGGCGGAGATGGTGAGCAGGCGCGGCGTGAGAATCGTCCTGTTCACCGATCAGTGGGGGTCCCCCATCTCGACGCTCGCCGACTTCACCTTCCATTGCTGGGTCGAGATTCCCTCGGGCTGGGATTCCAACGTGTCGACCATGATGCTATTGGAAACCATGATCGCCGCCGTCCAGGAAGAACGCTGGCCGAATGCCCGCGAGCGCTATGAACGATTGGACGAGTTGTTCGACATGACCCACTTCTTCCGCAAGTTCACCTGACCCTCTGCGCGTCACCTGCGGCCCTGCCACCCCGCCCATCAAGGCGAGCATGATGAAACGGGACGGAGTCGATAACGCGCTTATCGGCGATCGGCAAAGCCTGGCGGCTCGACCGGAGAGGCCGGCTTGCGAGTGAGAAGAGGGACGCCCCACACCCGCCTCCGGAGGCAAGGCGCCATATTCAGATCCCCAGGCGGTCGCGGGTCTCGTAGTACCAGGCGCCCATGGCCGAGAGCGGCACGCGCAGCATCCGCCCACCCGGGAACGGCAGGTGCGGCAGGTCGGCGAAGGCGTCGAAGCGCTCCTCGCGCCCGGCCATGGCCTCGGCGATCAGCCGTCCGGCCAGGTGGGTACAGGTCACGCCGTGGCCGGAGTAGCCCTGGGCGTAGTAGACGTTGTCGTTGATCACCCCGAACTGCGGCAGTCGATTGAGCGTCATCAGGAAGGTACCGCTCCAGGCGTAGTCGACGCGCACGTCGTCGAGCCCCGGGAAGGTCTTGAGCATCTTGGGCCGAATCACCGCCTCGATGTTGGCCGGGTCCTGGCCGCCGTAGTTGACTCCCCCGCCGTAGATCAGACGGTTGTCGGCGGTCAGCCGGAAGTAGTCGAGCAGGTAGTTGCAGTCCTCGACGGCGAGGTTGTTGGGCAGCAGCGCCCGGGCACGCTCCTCGCCGAGCGGTTCGGTGGTGATGATCTGGGTGCCGCAGGGCATCGACTTGCCCTCCAGCGCCGGCATGATGCCCTGATGATAGGCGTTGCCGGCCATCACCACCCGCTCGGCGCGCACCATGCCACGGGGCGTGGACAGCCGCACCGGCTGGCCATGCTCGATGGCCGTCACCGGCGTGCGCTCGTAGATCACTCCGCCCAGGGACTCCACCGCGGCGGCCTGCCCCAGCACCAGGTTCAGCGGATGGATATGGCCGCCGGAATGATCGACCAGCGCACCCACGTAGCGATCCGTGCCCACCTCACGCGTGACGTCGCTCCCTTCCAGCAGCTCCAGCTCGCGGTTGCCGTAGCGCTCCCACAGCGCCTTGTGCTCGACCAGGCCCTTCATCTGTCGATCATTGCAGGCGGCGAACAGGTTGCCCTCGCGCAGGTCGCAGTCGATGGCATAGCGGGCGATGCGTTCGCGGATGATACGGTTGCCTTCGAAGGCCATGTCACCCAGCGCCCGGGCCGTCTCGTCGCCGTACTTGTCCTCGATGACGTCCATGTCACGGCTGTAGCTGTTGACGATCTGGCCGCCGTTGCGCCCGGAGGCCCCGAAGCCTACCCGGGCGGCCTCCAGCACCACGACCTTGTGCCCCTGCTCAGCCAGGTGCAGGGCCGCGGAAATGCCGGTGAATCCGGCGCCCACCACGCAGACGTCACAGCTCACTTCGCCCTCGAGAGCCACGCGCTCGGGAGAGGGATTGGCGGTGGCGGCATACCAGGATCCGACGTGTTCGGTATCATTCGAGACGCTCATGGGGCCTCCTGAGTGGTTATTTTATTTAACACATGATGCCCAATGATACGGCGCATTGACGGAAAATGCCAAGGCGTTAGACATGCTTTTCTTGCCATCCATATGCCCAACGCAACAGGGCGCCGGCATAGCCGGCGCCCTGGACAAGCATAGTAGCAAGACATGACGCCGCGGCGTCAGCGGCTGCGGGCCTCGTTCCACAGTTGCTGGAGAAGTTGCAGCTGTTCACCGTTCACCGAGGGAGTGGAGGACAGATGCCGTCGGGTCTCGGCGGTGGGCATCACCGGCGGCTCACGCAAGGCCGGATCCACCAGCGGCAACGCCGCCTCGTTGGGCGTGGTGTAGTAGTTGTGGTTGGACAAGCGAGCGGCCACCTCGGGGCGCAGCAGATACTCGATGAAGGCCCTGGCGGCCTGTGGATGGGGGGCCCGCGCCGGCACAGCCATGACGTCCACCCAAAGCTGGGAGCCCTCCTCGGGCACGAGGAAGCCGAGATGGCCATAGATCTCGGGGTCCGCCGCGCGCTTGGCCGCGACGTCGCCATTGTAGGCGACGCCGGCATGGATCACGCCTGAGGCCACCTGCTCGATGGACGCCGTCGCATCGACGAAGCCGACGAAGTTGTCCCGCCGACGAGTCTCGATCAAGCCCCGTGCCGCCGCCACCCAGGGCGCTTCGCCCACGCAGTCGAAGCCCGCGCCCTGGAAGGCACAGAACGTACCGAAGGTGAACTGGGCATCGCCCTTGAGCAGGGCGAAGGGATAGGCGTCGTTGACCTCGGGATCATAGAGCAACGACCAGCTGTGCACGGGGTCGGGAAAGGTCTCGGCGTTGTAGACCAAGCCCGTCACGCCCCACTGGTAGGGCACGGTATAGCGCCCCTCGGGGTCGAAGGACGGGGCACGAAACTCGTCCAGGACGTTGTCACGGCCGACCAGGGTCTCCCCCTCCGGGACCAGTGGCTGGATGAGACCGGCCTCAATGAGCCGGGGCACGAAGTAGTCCGAGGGCACAACGAGGTCGTACTGAGCATCGCCACCGGCGGTTAGCTTCGATAACAGCTCAGCGTTGGAGTTGTAGTAGTTCTGGACCACCTCGATGCCCGTTTCGGCTTCGAAGTCCTCGATGATCGAGGGGGCCATGTAGTTCGTCCAGTTGAAGAGGTGGAGCTTGCCCTCCTCGGCGCCGGACAGTGTGCTGGCCGCCAGCAGACCGAAGCCGGCGACGCCGGCCAGTATGGGGTGTCTCATGTATCGCCTCCTTGCCATGTGAGCCGGCGGGCACACCGCCCGCCCCTGTTGTCGGAACGGCTAGACCCGCAGCAGCAGGTGCTCGCGCTCCCAGGAGCTGATCACCTGGAAGTACTCGCGATGCTCGGCGCGCTTGACCGCCAGATAGCTGCGCGTAAAACGCTCGCCGAGAATGTCGGCCAGCGGCTGGCAGTCGTGCAGCAGATCCAGCGCCGGGCCGATATCGTCCGGCAGCTTGTGACCGCCAGACCAGGCAGAGCCCACCACGGCGGGGCGCGGCTCGAGCTGGTCGAGCATGCCGAGATAGCCGCAGGCCAGCGACGCCGCCATCACCAGGTAGGGGTTGGCATCGGCCCCGGCCAGGCGATTCTCGACCCGAGTCGCCTCGGGCGAGGACACCGGCACGCGCAATCCCACGGTACGGTTGTCGGTCCCCCACTCGACGTTGATCGGCGCCGAGCCGCTGGTCTCGGTGCGCATCAGCCGCCGATAGGAGTTGACGTTGGGTGCCAGCAACGGCATGGCCGAAGGCAGGTAGCGCTGCAGCCCGCCGATGAAATGCTGGAACAGTCGGCTGGGCTTGCCCTCTTCGCCGGCGAACAGGTTGTCGCCGGATTCGATGCCCACCAGGCTCTGGTGGAGATGCATCGAACTGCCGGGCTCGTTGGACATCGGTTTGGCCATGAAGGTGGCATACATGCCATGACGCAGCGCCGTCTCGCGCAGCGTGCGCTTGAACATCACTACCTGATCGGCCAGACGCAGCGGATCGCCATGCTGGAAATTGACCTCCATCTGACCGGCCCCTTCCTCGTGGATCAGGGTGTCCAGGTCGAGGTTCATGGCGTCGCAGTAGTCGTACATCTCCTCGAACAGCGGATCGAACTCGTTGACCGCGTCGATGGAAAACGACTGGCGGCTGCTCTCCTGGCGACCGTTGCGGCCGATCGGCGGCTCCAGGGGATAGTCGGAGTCGGTGTTGGTCTTGACCAGGAAGAACTCCACCTCCGGCGCCACCACTGGCTTCCAGCCGCGCGCCTCGTAGAAGGACAGCACTCGCTTGAGCACGTGGCGGGGAGCGAGTTCTACCGGCTCGCCGGTCAGGTAGTGACAATCGTGGATGATCTGCGCCGTGGGATCCTCGGCCCAGGGCACCAGGAAGACGGCGTTAGGGTCGGGCACCAGTTCCATATCGCGCTCGGCGGGATTCCAGAAGTGGATGTCCTCGTCGTCGGGATAGCCGCCGGTGACGGTCTGGATGAAGATCGAGTCCGGCAGTCGCGGGCGACCACCACCCAGGTACTTGCCGGCGGGCATGATCTTGCCCTTCAGGATGCCGGTGAGATCGGTGACCAGACACTCCACCTCGGTGATGCCGCGGGTCTGGAACCAGTCGTTGAAATGGGGATGTTCCTGGCGGTTACTCATGGGATTTCCTTGCTATGGAGATGGAGCCCCGGCCGGACGGCCGGGGCCCGTCGTCTCACCGCGCCTTGACCTCGGACCACAGCTGCTGGAAGGTCTGCAGCTGCTCGCCTTCGAGGCTCGGGGTGAAGCGCAGACGCGCCATGTCCTCATCGGACGGCTGGACCGGGGGCTGGGTCAGCACCTCGTCGAGATAGGGCTTGGCCGCGGCATTGGGGCTCGCGTAATAGTTGTAGTTGGAGAGCTGGGCGCCGATCTCTGCATCGAGGATGAAGTCGATGAACTTGTACGCCAGGTCCGAATTTGGCGCCTCTGAGGGGATCATCATGGCGTCGACCCACATCTCAGCCCCTTCATCGGGGATCATGAACTTCAGGTTCTCGAAGGCTTCCGGATTCTCGCTCTTGTAGAAGAGGTAGTCGCCGTTGTAGGAAAGCCCGGCATGGATCACGCCCCGCGACAGCTGCTGCAGGGCGGGTGTGCCGTCGGAGAAGCCGCTGAAGGTATCGCGGTTCTTGGTATCGATCAGCAGCCGCGCCGCCTCACGCCAGCCGTCCATGTCAGTGCAGTCGTAGCCGTGCCCCAGGTAAGCACAGGCACCGCCCATGCTGACCTGGCCATCGCCCATCAGCGCGAAGGGATAGCTCGGGTTGACCTCGGGATCGAACAGCAGCGACCAGCTCTTGGGCGCATCGGAGAAGGTCTCGGCGTTATAGATGATGCCGGTGGTGCCCCACTGGTAGGGCACGCTATAGCGGCTTTCGGGATCATAGGACGGGTCCTGGAACGGCTCCATGACGTTGCCGATGTTCTCGAGCCGGGACTTGTCGAGCTCCTGGACCAGGCCGGTCTTGATCAGGCGGGGAATGTAGTAGTTGGACGGTACGATGATGTCGTACTGCGAGACCCCGCCGGCATTCAGTTTGGCGAACATCTCCGGCAGCGAGTTGAAGTAGTTCTGCACGACATCGACGTCGTACTTTTCCTCAAAGGCCTCGATGATGGCCGGGTCCATGTACTGCGTCCAATTGAAGAGGTAGAGCTTGCCCTCCTCGGCCTGGGCGTGGCCGGCAAGCGCGAGCCCGCCCAGTGACAGGGCCATGGCGATCTTGTTGAACTTCATTGATGGCTCTCCTTCGTTCCCTACGGGTGATAGTGTCGACTCAGGTCGGCCGACGACGGCTGAACGCCAGGCTCAGGATGGCGGCGATGGCCACGGCGGCGATCATCAATGCCGCAATCGCATTGATCTCCGGCGAGACCCCCTTCTTGATCGCGCCCCAGATGTAGATCGGCAGGGTCGCGCTCTCCGGTCCGGCGGTGAAGAAGCTGATGACGAAGTCATCCACCGACAGCGTAAACGACAGGAAGAAGGCGGAAATCAACGCCGGTTTGATGGTCGGCAGCATGAAGTGCACCACCCGCTTGACCGGGGTCGCGTAGAGATCCTTGGCGGCCTCGAACAGCGTCGGGTCCAGGCCCACGAAGCGCGAATAGACGATCAGCGCCACGAAAGGAATCTGGAAGGTCACGTGGGCGATGATCATGGTGCCGAGCCCCGGCTGCAGCAGCCCCGTCCAGTCGTGGATCTGCACGAAGAAGGCCATCTCGGAGATCCCGAACACGATGTCGGGCAACACGATCGGCAGATAGATCAGCACGATCAGCCAGCCCAGCTTGCGGTGGCGATGGCGGTACATGCCGTAGCCGAACACGCAGCCGACCACCAGGGCGATCACCGAGGAGGTGATGGCCAACACGAGGCTGTTGCCAAAGGCCGAGAGAATCTCCTCGTTGCCCAGCAGGCGGTAATACCAGCGCAGCGAGAAGTCCACGAAGTGCGCCGAGCTGTTGGCCGAGTTGAAGGAGTAGAGCACCACCACCGCCAGCGGCAGGTAGAGGAAGGCCAGGGTCAGCCACCAGAAAGCGGTCAAGCCGCGATGCAGGGTCCGCTTTCTCATATCACCACCTCCTCGCCGCCGCCCAGTCGCTTACCGAGACGACGCATGACATAGAGACCGAGGAACGTCGCCAGCAGCATCAGGATCGCGCCGGCCGCCCCCAGCGGCCAGTTGGCGCCGCCGGAGAACTGGTTAGCCACCAGGTTGCCGAGCATCATGCCCTTGCCGCCGCCGAGCAGCTCGGGAATGACGTACATGCCGAAGGCCGGAATGGCCACCAGCACGATACCCGCCAGTAACCCCGGCAGGGTTTGCGGAAAGACCGCATGCCAGAAGGCCCGTACCGGACTGGCATAGAGATCCTGAGCGGCCTCGACCTGGGCGGTGTCGAGCTTCTCGAAGGCACCATAGAGCGGCAGCACCATGAACGGCAGGAAGTTGTAGACCAGCCCCAGGGTGACCGCGAAGTTGGAGGGGTAGAGCCCCATGTTGGGCGCCACCAGCCCCAGGCTCTCGGCCAGGCCGGATAGCGGCGTCCCCGGCGCCAGCAGGTTCATCCAGCCGAAGGTGCGGATCACCTGATTGGTCCAGGACGGCACCACCACGGCGAGCAACAGGATCGGCCGCCATTTCTCACGGCAGGTAGTGATGTAGTAGGCGATGGGATAGGCCACCACCACCACTAGCGCGGTGGACACCAGGGTCTGCCATAGCGAGCGCAGCAGGGTATAGAGGTTGCCCGGGCTCCAACCCAAGAAGCCGAAACCGGCCAGGCGCTCGAATGAGGCCAGCGACAGCGGCATCTGCGGCAGGCCATAGGGGCCGTTGGTCATGAATGCCACGCCCATCAGGTAGGCGCTGGGCAGCACCAGGAACAGGAAGATCCAGAACGCTCCCGGTGTCACCGTGAACAGCAGGTGGCGGGTCTCGCGGACCATGGCCCGGCTGCGGGCACTGGGCATTACGCCGGAATAGGGCATGTCCGCCTCCTCACTCGCTCAGGGTGGCCAGGTCTTCCGGCGCCACCACCACCGTCACCGTCTCGCCCACCTCGGGCAGGTGACGGCCGCGGTTGTTGACCGTGGCCTGCAGGGTGGTGTTGCCGATCTCCAGGCGGAACTCCGCATGGCTGCCCCGGTAGAGCCGCTCGGCCACCGTCGCCGTCAGGTGATTGTCCCCCGCGACTTCGCCGGGCAGCAGGTCCAGGGTCTCCGGCCGAATCAGTAGCAGCTCGCCGTCGCCGGCATCCTCGGCGGTCAGCGTGCCAAGCGCCGTAGTCAGCCAGTCGCCCTGCCGGGCGCTGATCTCGTACAGGTTGTCATGGCCCATGAAGCGTGCCACGAAGGCGTTCACCGGGCGCTCGTAGACGTCCCTTGGCGCCCCCACCTGCTGGATGTTGCCGCCGTTGAGCACGGCGATGCGATCGGACATGACCATCGCCTCATCCTGGTCGTGGGTGACGAACACGAAGGTCATGCCGAGACGCTTCTGCACCCGCAGCAGCTCCACCTGCAGCTGGCTGCGCAGCCCGGCATCCAGCGCCGAAAGCGGCTCATCGAGCAGCAGCACGTCGGGCTCGCAGACCAACGCCCGCGCCAGGGCGATGCGCTGGCGCTGGCCGCCGGAGAGCTGGTCGACGCGGCGGTCGACCAGGTCGCCGAGCTTGATGAACTCGGCGATCTCGTCGACCTTGGCATTGCGCTCGGCGGCCGGCAGGCCGCGCATCTTGAGCCCGAAGGCCAGGTTCTCGCGCACCGAGAGGTGCGGGAACAGCGCATAGGACTGGAAGACGGTATTGACGCTGCGCCGATGGGGCGGCACCTCGGTGACGTTCTTGCCGCCCACCACCAGCGACCCGGCATCCGGTTCTTCGAGGCCGGCGAGGATCCTCAGCAGAGTGGTCTTGCCGCAGCCGGACGGCCCCAGCAGGGTGAAGAACTCGCCGGCCCGGATGTCCAGGTCGACGCCGTCAAGGGCCACGGTATCGCGCCCGAAGCGCTTGTGCAGGCCCTGCATCTCGATCGAGGACGCCTTGCGGCTCGCCCGGTCCTGCTCGTCGGCGGCCGGGCGCACGCCCGGATGGTCGGCAGTCTCCGCCGTCATGGTCTCGCTCATGGGGATACCCTCTTCGCTTGTCGGCCGCCTCTGTCAGAGCCGGTCGCGCAGTTTGTAGAAGTTGGTCGCCAGTACCAGCAACGGCTTGCGCAGGGCACGGCCGCCCGGGAACTGGCGATGCGGCATGGCGGCGAAGACGTCGAAGCGCTCGCTCTGGCCGGCGATGGCGTCGGCCATCAGCTTGCCGGCGAGTCCCGCCATGGCCATTCCATGGCCGGAATAGCCCTGGGCATAGTAGAGATTGTCGCCCAGACGGCCGAAATCGGGGGCTCGGTTGAGGGTAATCGCCACGTCGCCGCCCCAGCGGTACTCGATGGGCACGCCCTCGAGCACCGGAAACAGCCGGGCGATCTTGGCATCCATGCGCGCCTGCAGCCGCGGCGGCTCTCGGCCGTCGTAGCTGACCTCACCGCCATAGATCAGGCGGCGGTCGGCGCTGAGACGATAGTAGTCGAGCACGAAGTTGGCATCGGCCAGGGCATCGTTCTTCGGTAGCACCTGCGCCGCCTGGGCCTCGCTCAGGGGTGCGGTGGCGATCATGTAGTTGGCGGCACGCATGATCCGGCCGGAGAGCTCCGGGACCAGGCCGCCATGATAGGCATTGGTGGCCAGCACCACGAAGTCGGCGGTCACATGACCGCGCTCGGTGGTGACCGTGGCCGGCCGGCCACGGCGGATCTCGCGAGCGGCGCTGTGCGGATGCACGCGGACCCCGGCGCGCTGGGCCGCCCGAGCTAGGCCTAGGGTGTAGTTGAGCGGGTGAAGATGCCCGCCTTCGCGATCGTGGAGGGCGGCAGGATAGGCATCGGTGACCACATGCTCGCGCAGGGCGTCGCCCTCCAGCCACGCCAGGGCGTCGTAGCCATAGTCGCGGGACATCTGCTCGCGGAACGCCTCGAGCTCCTTGACGTGACGGGGCTTGACCGCCGCATGCAGATATCCCCAGGCCAGCTCGCAGGGAATGGCATGTCGCTCGATCAATTCGGCGGTGAGACGCACCGCCTCGCGGCTCATCTCCCACACCTCGCGGGCGCGCGAGAGTCCAAGGGCCTGCTGGACGGTGGTGATATCGGTGCCCAGGCCCGGCAGGATCTGCCCGCCGCTGCGACCGGAGGCACCGTGACCGATGTCGCCGGCCTCCAGCAGCACCACCGAATAGCCGCGTTCGGCCAGGTGCAAGGCCGTGGAGCAGCCGGTGACCCCGCCGCCGATCACGCACACATCGGCCCGGGCCTCACCCTCCAGCGGCAAGCTGGGGTCGAGCTCAACGGCAATGGAGGCACGATACCAGGAAGCCGGGCCGTCGGAGACGAAACTGCGCATACATTGCATCCTGTTATTGTTGTTGAATACTTTTACCGGAAGGCACGCTGGATCGATGGAATCAATGGGTGCCTACGACCCCCACAGTCTGACACCAACCGCCACAACGATGTCAAGTATTCAACAACACCAATCCATGATTTTCTTTCTCTTCCTTAAAAATCAATATACTAAAAAACAGATCGAGCCTTTCTCGTAAAGAAAAAGCCGTCGCAACCGAGCTCGCGATCTCCGCAATCCATGGCCGATATGCAACACCTTAGAGCGTTGAATATCTTGCAACCATGCAACGGAGAAACTGCACCAAGATGAGGCGAGCCGCCAGTGAGCTGATATGCCAGGAAAAAACACCTGCGAGTCGATTCTGGAGGGTGCCGGGGGCAACGGCAAGAGGCCGGTGGCGACGGGAGCGAAGGGAGGGAGTCGGGACAGCTGATGGCTCGTCGAGTGTTCGCCGCGGCGCCCGTTCAAGGCAAGCCGCACAAGGGCGCCAAGAGTATCGCGACAGCGCCGAATGGCGTCGATCGACGGCGCGCGGTTTGCCGTCGATCGACATGCGGCTACCGGGCCGCTACAGCCCCAGCCGTGCCTTCACCCGACCGAAGGCCGCCAGGGCACCCTCGAGATCCTCGCGGGTCAGGGCCGCCGAGACCTGGGTGCGAATGCGCGCCTTGCCCCTGGGCACCACCGGGTAGGAGAAGGCGATCACGTAGACGCCCTCGGCCAGCATCTCCTCGGCGAACCGCGCCGCCAGGGCGGCATCGTGCAGCATCACCGGCACAATGGGATGCTCGCCGGGCAACAGCTCGAAGCCCAGATCCTCGAGCCCCTGGCGAAAGAAGGCAGTGTTGTCCTTGAGCTGGTCACGCAGGTCGCTGGACTCGCCGGCCAGCTCCAGGGCCTTGAGGGCGCCTGCGACCACCGGCGGAGCCACCGTGTTGGAGAACAGGTAGGGCCGCGAACGCTGGCGCAGCAGCTCGACGATCTCGCGCCGGGCGCTGGTATAGCCGCCGCTGGCGCCGCCCAGCGCCTTGCCCAGCGTGCCGGTGAGAATATCGACGCGCCCCAGGCAGCCGCGGTATTCGTGACTGCCTCGACCGCCCTCCCCCAGGAAGCCGGTAGCATGGCAGTCATCTACATGCACCAGGGCCTGGTAGCGTTCGGCCAGATCGCAGATCTCGTCGAGCCTGGCGATATAGCCGTCCATGGAGAAGACACCGTCGGTGGTGATCAGCTTAAAGCGCGCGCCCGCCGCGTCGGCAGCCTGGAGCTGGGCTTCCAGGTCCGCCATGTCGCTGTTGCGGTAGCGATAGCGCTTGGCCTTGCACAGCCGCACGCCGTCGATGATGCTGGCGTGGTTGAGCTCGTCGGAGATCACCGCGTCCTCGGGCCCCAGCAGAGTCTCGAACAGGCCGCCGTTGGCGTCGAAGCAGGACGGGTAGAGAATGGTGTCCTCGGTGCCCAGGAACTCGCTGAGCCGGGTCTCGAGGGTCTTGTGCAGGGTCTGGGTGCCGCAGATGAAGCGCACCGAGGCCAGGCCGTAGCCCCACTCGTTCAGGCCGGCCATGGCGGCCGCCTTGACCTCGGGATGCTGGGCCAGCCCCAGGTAGTTGTTGGCACAGAGGTTGAGCACCTCGCCATCGTTCGCCACGCCCACATGGGCGCCTTGGGGCGTGGCCAGTTCGCGCTCGCGCTTGGTCAGGCCGGCCTCGTCGATGGCCGCGAGCTCGTCGCGCAGGTGCCGTTGAAAATCGCCGTACATGGTGTCGTATCCCTTCTTATTGATGGCCCAAAGGGTGTCGAAGGTTCGAATGCGATGCGCCCGAACTCAGGCGTTCATCGCTGCCGAGCATTCTCACTCCCAGTTGAGGATCACCTTGCTGGCCTCGCCGGCCAGCATGGCCTGGAAGCCCTGCTCGAAGTCGGTATAGGGCAGGCGGTGGGTGATCACCGGCGAGATGTCCATGCCCGACTCCACCAGCACCGACATCTTGTACCAGGTCTCGTACATTTCCCGGCCGTAGACGCCCTTGATGGTCAGCATGTTGAAGATCACGGTGTTCCAGTCGATGGCCAGGTCCTCGGTGGGAATGCCGAGCATCGCCACCTTTCCACCGTGGCACATGTTGGCCAGCATGTCCTTGAAGGCCGCAGGGCTGCCGGACATCTCCAGGCCCACGTCGAAGCCCTCGGTCATGCCCAACGAGCGCTGCACCTCGGCCAGGCTCTCCTCGGCGACGTTGACGGTGCGGGTGGCGCCCAGGGTCTTCGCCAGCGCCAGGCGACGGGGATTGAGGTCGGTGATCACCACGTGGCGCGCTCCGGCATGGCGGCACACCGCAGCGGCCATGGCCCCAATCGGCCCGGCACCGGTAATCAGCACGTCCTCGCCGAGCACGTCGAACTGCAGGGCGGTATGCACGGCGTTGCCGAGCGGGTCGAATAGCGCCGCCACATCCAGGTCGATGCCCGGGCGATGCTCCCAGACGTTGGACATCGGCAGGACCACGTACTCGGCGAAGGCACCTGGGCGATTGACGCCGATGCCACGGGTATGGGCGCACAGGTGCCGACGCCCGGCCAGGCAGTTGCGGCAGCGCCCGCAGACCACGTGGCCCTCCCCCGATACGATCTGGCCGGGGTGGAAGTCGTTGACGTTGGAGCCCACCTCGACGATCTCGCCGACAAACTCGTGGCCGACCACCATGGGCACGGGAATGGTCTGCTGCGCCCACTGATCCCAGCTGTAGATATGCAGGTCGGTTCCGCAGATGGCGGTTCGTTTGACCCGCACCAGCACGTCGTTGATGCCGACCTCGGGCTCGGGGACGTCCTCGAGCCATAGCCCGGGGGCGGCCTCTCGTTTGACTAGCGCCTTCATCCTCGCCTCCTGGTTGTCGTAGCTGGCTTCCATGAATGATCTCCCTGGCTGGCAATCCCTGCCGGGATGGTTACCATGGAAGAATTAATTCCAGCATAGTGGACAAAATCCCCTATGCAAGAAAAAATTCCATCATACTGGATTCTCAAGGAGGTCCCGGGTGACCACGACGTCCCCTGAGCCGCATGAGCACGGCGGCCAGCTGCTCTGCGACCGCGTCATCGAGCTGCGCAAGAAACGCGGCCTGACCCTGGACCAGCTGGCATCCGCCTGCGGGGTCAGCCGCTCGATGCTCAGCCAGATCGAGCGCGGTCGGGCCAATCCCACCCTGGCGGTGACCCTGCGCATCGCCCAGGCCTTCGGCCTGAGCATCGGCGACCTGGTCGACCAGCCCTGGACCGCCTCCACCATCGAGGTGGTCCGCGGCGACGACGCCACCCACCTGTTCCGCGACGACCGCGAATGCCGCATCCGCACGCTCTCGCCGCTGCATCTGGAAAAACACGTCGAGTTCTACGAGCTGCGCATCGCCCCGCACGCGAGCCTACGCAGCGCTCCCCACTTCGAGGGCACACGGGAATTATTGACCATTACCCGGGGCAGCGCCCGGGTGGTTGCCGGTGACAACGAATGCCTGCTGGCCGCGGGAGATTCGGCGCACTACCACGCCGACCAGGAGCACGTCATCGAGAACGAGAGCGACGATGAGCTGCTGGCCTTCCTGGTGGTGACCTATGAGTAGTCGGTTCCCACCAGGCCGGCGGTACGCTGCAAAATGTCGAGCCCCTGCTGCTTCAGCCAGTAGGGAAGATCGATCAGCACCCAGTTCTCGGCCAATTTGTCGCCATCGCGGCGATAGATATCGACGACCCGCATATCTGCGGGGACCTCGCCACCGGGCAACCCAAGGAAGCCCCCGGTGGGCATGTTGGTCAGGTTCGGCCAGCCGAAGAAGCCGGCGTAGTTGCCCTCAGCGAAGCGGGTAATGTGGCCGTTGAAGACCTTGCCGGCCAACCCGGTGCGAAACGGTCTCTGGTGCTGTTCCTGATAGCGGGGAATAGTATAGGTGGCGCCGATGCCGGCCGGCCCATACCAAATCATGTCATTGTGCCAGGTGCGCGCCAGCAGTTCGGGGGGACACCGATCATCTCCGCTTCGGTTCAAATCATTAAGATCATCGACCATGCGATTGACCAGCGCCAAAGTCTTCTCGCCTTCCGCCGGGTCCCGGGCCTCGAACAGAAGGCCGTCGTGGGTTCGAGGGCCGGGATAGACGAAGGAGGCACCAGTCTGGAGCGGCAGGGGCTGGATCCCGGCCTGGTGCATCACATCGATGATGTCGCAGAAGAATCCGCTGCGCACGATCTTGCCATCGCGAATACAGTGGAAATCCGCATAGCGCAGGAAGGCGATCTTGCGAGTCGCCGGGATGCCTAGCCATGGGCGGTCTCGCAGCCCCATGAAGTGGCCCATGCTGACCACCCAGTCACTGCCGTCGGCGCCATTGGTTCCGGCGAAGAAGACGTCCTGACGGCGCTGGACCGAGGACCAACTGGCGAGGAAAGGCCGCCAGAAGGCCTCTGCGATGTCCGACGGCCCGCGCTGCTCCTCGAAGGGATGGACGCCACACCAATGGCAGTCCGCACTGGTGTAAGTCGCGAGGATGTCGGCGACGCTATCCGGCGTGGCAGCTTCTAGATCGCGATAGAAATCGAGAATCAGAGCCTTGTTGTCTTGATGGGAGCCCATGTGAATCTCCTGGCGGCAAGGAAAAGACGGCGCCCGACGTCCGGAAACGCCGGGACTTCAGATCATCCATTAATGTACTACGTATGCATCAGGTATTCACAGAACGCCTGAAAACCTCAAAAGTAGTATCGAATCCCTAGGGTCCATTCGTCCTCGGCATCCTCATATGCCTGACCGTTCCAGCCATTGCCATGATTGTCCTGATATTCACTCCAGACCAGGAAACGGTCCCGCTCGAAGTGATACTCAAGGCCGTAGATGTAGGTCAGGCGGCGATATCCGCCACTGTCATCACCGGTATCGCCCAACCAGTTGAAGTTGAAATTGGGGCGCAGACCGTTGGCAAAGTGGTAGTAAGTGAAGGCTTGGACGCCCAAGGCGTCATAGAATTGTCCGTTTTCGGCGATTTCCCAGTCCTGACTGTAGCCAACGTTGACCGCAGCGTGGATGCTGTCGGTGCGGTACTTTAGGCCGGCGAGCCATAGACGGGCCTCGTCCCCTTCTTCCACCCCCACTCCGGGTGTCACCTCGTCGTAGGTGTTCTGATAGTAGGCGACGCCGGCCTCCAGATTCTCGCCCACAGGCCGGCGCAGGGAACCACCAATGCCATCGGTCAGGTCAGCTTCGATGCCATGCCCCAAGTCCTCGTCGGCTCGACGACCTTGGTACTGCAGGCCCAGTTTCCAGTCGCCGAAGGCCTTGCGCCAGGCCACAGCCCGATCCGCCCGCCCGGCACCGCTGACCTGTCCCCAGTCCCGGTAGTTGTAGACCCCGAAGGCCCTGCTGCCGAACTTCCGCCCCATGTCGGTCCACCAGCCCACGTCATAGATCACACCCCAAAGCTTGCCACCGGCCAGCTTGCCGTATCGGTCATGGTCGAGCCCGGCGTAGAGCAGGCGCTGGGTCGCGTGCGGATCGTCATCGTAATCGTCCTCGGTGACGTAGAGTCCCCACTCACCTTCGGCCATGAAGTCGAGTTCGTCGTTGATCCTCTGTTCTACCGCCAGTGACCAACGGGTTGAACCGGAGTCCCAGAGGTGACTGTCATCTTGGTATGTGTTGTAGCGTGCCTCGATCCGGCCGTCGAAGGTCAACGCGGTATCGGCGTCGCGATAGAGATCGAAGGCCTGGGCGGATGACAGGCAAAAGGGAGTCAGAAACCCCAGGGTAAGGGCCGTTTTCTTGGGAGTCATGCAGAGTCCTTGTAGTTGTTGGTGTATCACAGCAGGGAGGCAGTGTGACCCGCGTCATCATGACGCGGCCGTCACGCCGCTAGACTCGGCGCTTCTCGAAGGCCTCCCAGGCCTCGAGCAGCTTGTCGAAATCGAAGCCGGGAGCCCGGGTGCTGGCCAGCAGCTCCCGCTCGGCGCCGACGATGCGCTCGATGGCCTCGGGCAGGGCCCGGGCCTCCTCCGGCGTCAGGCGCACCGCGCCGTGGCGATCGGCATGCAGCAGGTCGCCGGGGGCCACGCGCATTCCGAACACCTCCACCGGCTCGTCCATGGCGGTGATCCGCACATACGCATGGGAGGGGCCGACGCGGCCGCCCAGCACGGTGAAGTCGGGCTCCAGATCGTCGAGGTCGCGAATCACGCCGTTGGTCAGCACGCCGTTGACGCCGAGGCGCTTGTGCAGGCAGGTGTTGACCTCACCCCAGTAGGCGCCCACGGCGTCCTCGCCGTCCTCGTCCTCGATCACCATCAGGCAGTCGGCGGGACTCTCGGCAACGTAGCGGTAGTAGGCGAGGCGGCGCTCGCGAATCACCGCGACGTCTTCCTCGGGCGGCGTCAGGGCACGGATCCTGGCGCAGCGGGCATAGCCGACCAGCGGCGCGGCCTGGGGATCGGCGGCCACCAGCGGCTGGCGGGTAAAGCCCTCTGCGCTGCGCGTGCCACGCACCAGATCCAGGGCGTTGGCCACCGTGGGGGTGTCGTAGCGACGCAGCATCTCGAGCAGTTCCGGGCTCAGGGTCATGGGTCTCTCCGGGTCGGGGAATTCGGTTCGCGGTCCAGCCAACGGGCCAGGGCCTCGCTGACCGCCTCCGGCGCCTGCAGGGTGCTCAGGTGGCCGACGCCCTCGAGGATTACCAGCTCGGCATCGGGAATGTGCTCGGCCAGGTAGGTGTGGCGCGCCGGCGGGCAGAGCCGGTCGCCATCGCCGCACAGCACCAGGGTCGGCGCGGTGATGGCGGCGAGCCCGGCGCTGGCGTCGGGGCGATCGCGCAGGGCGATAGCCTGGCGTCGGAAGGTCTCGAGGCCGCCGCGCTCGGCCATGGCCACCACCAGGGCACTGTGTGCGGGGTCCTCGGCCTGGCCCTCGGCGGGATACAGCGGCGCCAGGGTCTCGCGGGCGTAGCGCCCCATGCCCAAGGTCTCGGCCTGGGCGATGTCGTCGGCCCGCTGTGCCCGGCGCTCAGGAGCCTCGGCGAAGGGGTTGGTATCGAGCAGCGCCAGCCGCTCGATACGCTCCGGCGCCAGGCGCATCAGCGCCAGAGCCAGGATGCCGCCCATCGACAGCCCGGCGACGCTGAAGCGCGGCCAGGGCGCCTGGTCGAGGATGTCCCGAGCCAGGGCCTCCAGGTCGTCCCTGGCATCGAGGCGCGGCACCCGGATATCGGCCCGCGCTTCCAGGGCCTCGATCTGGGGCGCCCACAGCCGCTCGTCGCAGAGGGTGCCGGGAATCAGCAGCAGCGGTTGGCGTTGGGCTTCACTGTGCATACGTAGTCCTCCTTGCCCTTCAGGCAGCGCGACGCGGGCCGGTGGGCGCATCCCCGCCACGCACTACGACCACCTCGGCATCGGCGTCGGCCTCGAGCCGATGCGTCCAGCCCTGGGGCGAGGTGAAGGTATCGCCGGTGCCCAGCGCCAGCTCGCCGGCCTCGCTGACCAGACGCACGCCGCCGGACTGCACGAACAGCACTTCCGGTTCGTCACAGTGGTAGTCCGGGGTCACGGCGCCTTCGGTTATGCGCAGCACTCGCAGCTGAAAGCCATGGGGCCACCAGCCGCTGATCGGCCCCGGGCCGAAGCCGTCGCCGCCGGCGGCCGGGGCGATGACGCCGCACTCCTCGACGCCGGGGGCGGCGAGCACCGCACGGGGGTTGGGGCTCAGGGCCTCGTGCCGCACCATGCATTCGGCGAGGCGCTCCGGCGAAGGCGTCACCAGTCGCGCGATCTCTTCGGCGTTGGGGGCGGTCTCGATTTCCTCGCCCTCGGGAATGCTCTCACCGGCGGCCCGATCCACCAGGCGGCCGCTCTTGAGCAGCACCAACCCATGATGCTCGGCCAGGTCGAAGACGCTGGGTGCCCAACGCACGCGCCCCGGGTCGTCACCGCCCAGCACCACCCACAGGAAGCCGGTGCCGGAGTCGAGCTTCTCGAAGCCGCGGAACATCTGGGTCGGCACGCTGACCACGTCGCCCGGGGCGATGTCCAGGGTGCCCTCTTCCCGCTCCGGGCCGAAGAACAGCCGCCAGCGCCCGGTGTGTACCACGAACACCTCGGCACCCTCGTGGGAATGCTGGGAATTCAGGCAGCCATCGGGCTGGCGGGCGCCGCCGACGTTGAACCCATGGGGCTCGGAGATATGCACGTGCTGGTCGGCACTCTCCGCCACCCCGGGGCCGATGATGGTGAAGTTTTCCTTGCGATCGGACCCCGGCGAGCGGGTATCGATGAAGGCATTGCGGCAGGGCACCAGGTCGTCGTAACGCACCCGGCGCTGGCGCAGCGTGTCGAGGGTCCAGGTCATGTGGCCTCCTGCTGTCGGTGTTGGATGTTCGGGGTCAGGATGGTGATCCCGTCGAGATAATACCGCTCGCGAGACGCCACCCTGACCGTCTTCAAGGTCGATTCAGTGATGAAAGCGACATGGGGAAATATGGCGAACAGTGGTCATATCAGGCCTCGCCTACGGGGAAGGGGATCTCTCCCACCACTCGAGCCTTGTTGAATTCACGCAGACGCGCGAAGACGTCCACGCCCAGCTGGCGATAGACATCCAGCAAATCGACCGTCACCCAGTTCTCCCGGATCCTGCCGTTCTCCAGCCGCCAGAAATCCAGCGACCGCATGGCGATCTTCTTGCCCGAGGGAGCAATGCCCAGCCAGCCGTCATGGGTCACCGTCTGCATCATGTTGGGCCAGCCGGTGACCGCTGCGTAATCGCCATCGCCGAAGAAGTGATGGGTGATGTCATCCGGATGCTGGCCCCGGTCAGGCATGGCGCCCAGGAACGGAATTTGGTGCCAGTTGCGGAAGCCGGCGATGCCTCGGCAGGTGCCGATGCCGGCCGGCCCGTACCAGTTCATCCGCTCGTGCCAGAACCTCGGCATCTCCATCACTTCCGGCCCGCCCTGACTGGGGTAACGGGTCAGATGGTTCAGCATATCGACGATATGGTCGCAGGAGGCCTGCGATTTGGCTTCGTCCCGGGGGCCAGGCACCAAGCCGTCAAGCGTCGCCGGCCCGGGGACGCAGAACTCCCGGCCCAGCGACGGCGCCATCGGCCAAGCCTTGGCCTGCATCATGACCTCGGGGATGTCCCAAATCGCCTGGATCTCGACCACCCGCCCCCCTTCGAAGCGGTAGAACTCGTGGTAACGCATGTGCGTCAGGTGGCCGGTCGGCGGGATGTCGAGCCAGGGCTTCACGAAGGTGCCGTAGTAATGGCCGCCGCAGCCGATCCAGTCCTCACCCTGCTCGGTGCGCCCGCCCATGACGATCCAGTCGCGGCGCTCCAGGTCCGGCATGGACTTGAACAGCGGCGCATAGCAGATGTCGTAGAGCGCCTTCGGGCCGGTCAGGTCGCCGAAGGGATGACACATGTGCACCACCGCATCCGGAGCGATCAACGCCCCCAGCGCAGCGGACACGCCCTGCTCACTGAAATCGCGCATCGCTTTCCGCATCGGGGAAATCAGCATCTTGTTCTGGCTATGTGGGTCCGTCGTCATTCTGCAACCTCTACATTGCACACGTTCTTTCCGCCAAGCCGGCGGTCGCGGATATTGCGTTATATGTGGCGCACACTTGGCGGCAAGCCTCTTCTTGCATACGCAACCAATATGAGCCATTGCAGGACCCGCTTCTTACCATGGCAAACCTAGTTCGAGTAAATGGGGCGAGTCCTGACGAGAAAATGGTGTCGATGGCATCCAGCGCTAGTTCACCGACCACACTCCCCGACTCTGATGCAGCCACGCTAGCCCCTAGGTCATGAGGCTTGCTGAGAGCGGTGTTGAGCGATCTGGGCGTGGATGGCGATCTCGTCGAGCTGGTGCCATTCGCGCACCACGACGTCACCGCGCAGCTCGGCGTGGGTGATGCCCAGCAGCACCACGGGAGCGCCGCTGGCCGGGCCGAACACGCCGCCACCCTGATGGGCGGTCTCCAAGGACCAGCGCAGCGCGATGCGACGCGGGGCGCCGGCGTCCTCGCGGTCGACCCAGTGGTGGATCCGAAAGGTACCGGCCGGGAAAGCGGCCTTGTAGCCGAACCAGAAGCGCTCCAGGTCGTCGTGGCCGCGCAGGGTCCGCGCGCCGGGCACCTTGGCGTCGATGGCCCGGTCGTAGCCGGCGCGCAGCCGCTCCAAGCGACCGTGCTGCCACAGGTCCCGGTAGCGCTCGGCGACCGGTCCCAGCGCCTCGATGTCGAGGTCGCCCTCGGGCCCCCGCCAACGATCGACCAGCGCCTCCCGGCCGGGTATCGGGGCCTTCTCGGCCAGGGCCTGGCCCATGGCCTCGGGGGAATGGCCCAGCTGCTGGGCCAGGCCCGCCTGGTCGCGCACCAGCCACTCGTCGACGATGCGGTCGCCGCGGCACAGGCAGTCGGCGATGGTCATCACCCCGGCCCTTACGCCGGTGGGCGCGCCGAAGGCGCCCTCCCCCGCATGGGTCATATGGGAGAAGATGCGATGAGAGGAATAGTAGGTGCCCGGGGCATCCTCGCTGTCGATGACGTCCTCACCTAGCAGGGTGCGGTCGGGGAACTCCTGGAGCGTCTCCAGGGTGCCGCGGATCACCCCCTCGACGCCGCTGAAGGCGCCGCCCGGCGTCTTCACCGGACAGTCCTCGGCGTAATAGTCGCGGATCAGGTCGATGCCGCGACCTTCCCAGATCCACTCGGTGATCTTGAGGATATAGTCGCGCAGGTCATCGAAGCGGTTGTCGAAGCCGGACAGGCTCATGGAATTCTCCTTGTGGGGTCAGTGGGCAGTCCAGCCGCCATCGACCATCAGTGCACCGCCGGTCACCAGAGCGGCGGCGTCCGACGCGAGGAAGGCCACCGGGCCCATGATGTCCTCGATTCGGCCGAGACGCCCCAGCGGAATCTTCGCCAGCACCGACTCACGAAAGCCCGGCTGCTCGAAGAACGGCCGGGTCATCGGCGTCTCGACGAAGGTCGGGCAGACGCTGTTGACGCGGATGCCGCGCGGCCCGAGCTCCACGGCCATGGCCCGGGTCATGCCCTCCACCGCCGACTTGGAGGCACAGTAGAGGCTGCGGTCGGCGGCGCCCACGTGCCCCATCTGGGACGACATGTTGATGATCGAGCCGCCTTCCGGCATCGAGGCGATCACCGTCTGGGCCAGGAAGTAGGCGGCCCGCACGTTGATATCCATCACCGTGGCGTAGTCGTCTTCGCTGATCTCGTCGATCGGCTTGGGCCGATTGGTGCCGGCGTTGTTAACCAGGATATCGATGCGTCGTCCGGTGAGCGCCTCGCGCACCGCCGCAGTATCGGTGACATCCATGGCCAGCGCCTCGGCCGAGTGGCCGGCGGCGGTCAGCGCCGCCACCGCCTCCTCGAGGGCCGCGGGATCCCGGGCCACCAGGATCACTCGGGCGCCGACCTGGGCCAGGGCGCAGGCCGCCGCCAGCCCCAGGCCCTTGCTGGCCCCGGTGATCAGTGCCGTGCGGCCATCCAGCCGCTGGCTCGGTGTCTGGGGTAGCGTCATGATTGCCTCCTCAGTCGGGCCGTCTCAGGCTTCCACCTGACCGGCATAGGGCACGTCGCGCTGGCCGTAGCGACGCACGCGCTCGTTGGCCTGCTCGCCATGGCCGGCGAAGCCTTCGAGGGCACAGAGCCGCGAGCAGTAGCTGCCGATGCGGACGGAGGCCTCGTCGGTGAGCACGCGCTGGTAGGTGCAGGTCTTGAGGAACTTGCCGACCCACAGGCCACCGGTGTAGCGCGCCGCCTTCTTGGTGGGCAGCGTGTGGTTGGTGCCGATCACCTTGTCACCGTAGGCGACATTGGTGCGCGGCCCCAGGAACAGCGCGCCGTAGTTGACCATGTTGTCGAGGTACCAGTCGGTGTTCTCGGTCATGATCTGGACATGCTCGTAGGCCATGTCGTTGGCGACCTGGAGCATTTCCTCGTGGCTGTCGCAGACGATGATCTCGCCGTAGGTCTCCCAGGACTGACGGGCGGCATCGGCGGTGGGCAGCTTCTCGAGCAGCTCGGCGATGGCAGCCTCGGTATCACGGGCCAGGGTCTCGGAATTGGTCAGCAGCGCACAGGGCGAATTGGTGCCGTGCTCGGCCTGGCCCAGCAGGTCGGTGGCACACAGCAGGCCGTCGACGCTGTCATCGGCGATCACCAGGGTCTCGGTGGGGCCGGCGAACAGGTCGATGCCGACGCGACCGAACAGCTGACGCTTGGCCTCGGCGACGAAGGCATTGCCCGGACCGACCAGCATGTCCACCGGATCGATGCTCTCGGTGCCGATGGCCATGGCACCTACTGCCTGGACGCCGCCGAGCACCAGGATCTCGTCGGCACCGGCCAGGTGCATAGCGGCGACGATCGCCGGATGAGCCTTGCCCTTGTAGGGCGGTGCCGCGGCGACCACGCGCTTAACGCCGGCAACCTTGGCGGTCAGCACGCTCATGTGGGCCGAGGCCACCATCGGATAGCCGCCACCGGGGATATAGCACCCCACCGCCTCGATGGGCACGTGCTTGTGGCCGAGGATCACGCCGGGGCTATTCTCGATCTCCACCGGCTGCATGGAGGCGAGCTGGGCCTCGGCGAAGCGGCGCACCTGGGCCTGAGCGAAGCGGATGTCTTCCAGGGACTGAGGATCGACCTCGCTGATCGCCTGGTCGATCTCTTCCTGGGTCAGGCGAAAGCTCTTCGGCGACCAGCCGTCGAAGCGCTCGGAGAGCTCACGCACGGCGCTATCGCCGCGGGCCTCGATATCGGCCAGGGTGGTTTCGACGACGTCGCGCACCTTGCGGTCGGCTTCGGCGCGCACATCCTGGGTGGCACCGGACTTGAGATAACGGATCATGGATTCACCTCGGGAGTTACAGGGTATGAATTGTCGGGTTACGGCGCCGTCGTTCGCGGCCCAGGCGCTGGCTCATGATTAACGTGGCGCCGGTTGTTATCAGGCGCTGATAGTAATTTGGCACTTGCTGCATACGAATGCAAACTGGATTTTCTTATTCCTTCGTCGCGGCTCTCGTCCCGCCACTACCGGGCCCGCCCGCCATCACGGCCAGGCCCAGCGAGGCATCAGATCAGGGCCGCGAACAGGTAGAGAAACAGCAGCGTGGCCAGGAAGAACGCCACCAGCAGCCAGCTGACGCGATCCACCTTGCCAGGAATCAGGTACCAGCCCTGGTCCTTGGCCGGCAGGTTCTTATCACGATACATCGCCTTCTGCCCCTGAATGGTATAGGCCGAGAGCTCCCCCTGGCGGCCATCCAGCAGCAGGCTAGCGGCGAGCGCGACGGGCACGTTGACCACCACGCCGACGGCACAGAACCAGGGCCAGGCGACCTCGGTCTGGGTGGCCACGAACCACACCGCCACGAAGCCGGCCGCCACCCCGATCAGCAGTCCCCGCTCGGTGGTATGCCGGGAGAAGAACCCCAGGGCATACATGCTCAGCTTGGCGCCGACGAAGTAGGAACCGACCTTTGTGAGCAGCTGCAACACCGAGCCTTCGCTCTGGGCGAACAGGATCGCCGGCACGATGATCAGCACCGCCCAGCCGACGGTGAACCAGCGGGAAGCCTTCAGGTAATGGGCCGAGGAAGCGCCCTTCTTGAAGTACTTCTCGTAGAAGTCGAGGGTGGTCACCGTGGCTAGCGAGTTGAGCGCCGAGTCCAGGCTGGACATGGAGGCGGCCACTACCGCGGCGGCGACGATGCCTAGAAGGCCCGGCAGGCCGTAGTCGGCGGCGAACTGCAGCACGATGGTGTTGCTGTTGTCGAACTCGCGGCCGCCATAGTAGCTGTAGAACAATACCCCCAGCAGCAGGAACAGGAAGTAGATGAAGAAGGCCGCGAAACCCATGAACAGGAAGGATTTCTTGGCATCACCGATGTTCCTGGCGGCGAGCGCGCGCTGCACCACCATCTGGTTGGCGCCGTAGACGGTGACGTGATAGAGCACCATGGCGATGACCCCGGACCAGACGGTGGCCTCGACCCGAGGATCGAAGGAGAAATCCAGGATATTCATCCTGCCCTCGGCCTTGAGCTCGCCCAGGGTGGTCCCCAGCGACTCCGGCATGCGGTCGAGCAGGGCGTAGAAGATGATCGCCGCCCCCACCAGCAGGATCACCGCCTGCAGCACGTCGGTCCAGATCACCGCGCTGATTCCGCCCATCAGGGTATAGACCAGGGCGATCAGGGTGATCACCAGGATCGCGGTGACCACATCCACGCCGGTGATGAAGCTCAGCACCAGCGCCGTGGCATAGAGCACCGCCGCCGAGGACAAGGTCTGGGTCATCATGAAGATGATCGACATCACACCCCGCGCCTTCTTGCCGAAGCGACGCTCCTGATACTCGTAGATGGACGCCACGCCGCTGTTGTAGAAGAACGGCAGGAACAGGGTGATCACCAGAAACACCACCAGCGGGTAGTTGATCTGGATCATCATCACCCCGAGCCCGCTGCCATAGGACCAGGCGGGCCCGCCCAAAAACGACATGGCGCTGACGTAGGTGGCCATCACCGAGAGGCCGATCGCCCACCAGGGGATGGTCTTGTTGCCTAGGTAGTAGTCCTCGGCGCTGTTGACCTTCTTGCTCAGCAGCGACCCCATCACCAGGTTGCCGATGAGGTAGACGATCAGGATCGTCCAGTTGAGCGTCCCGAAACTTTCCATAAGTGGTGTCCCATTGCCGTTGTCGTAATCGGTGGCTGTCGAAGGAAAAATGGCACACATTGAATACGTTTGCAAAAAGCAGACTGGACACGACAGCAGCGCCACGCCTCTCTCGAGGCATTTGAAAATTCACTACATATCAGTGATTTAGAATGGATTTCCGCAAAAGCCTTCGCCCGCGATGCTGCGACTAAAGACTAAGCCAGCCGGGCGAGTTAGACTCGGGGAAGCGCCACCGACACGCCGGGCGGAAAATCACTCGGGAGCCAGTTCTCGAGCGGGCTGGCGAGCGCTGTCGCGCAGGATGGGGGTCACCGGCAGCACCCGGTTCTCGGCACTGAAGTCGCCCTGGCGGATCTGCTTGAGCAGCAGCGTGGTGGCTTCCTCTACCATGCGATCCACCGGCTGTCGCACCGTGGTCAGGCGGTAGCTCGGCCAGGCGGCGACCGGGGTGTCGTCGAAGCCGATCACCGAGACGTCCTCCGGCACGCGACGGCCCAGGTCGTCTCGCAGGGTCTCCATCACCGCGATGGCCATGTGGTCACTGGCGGCGAAGATGGCATCGGGATAGGGAGGCTCGGCGAACAGCTGCAGGGTCGCCGCCCTGGCCTGCTCGAAGTCGTAGTCGCCCCGAGCGACCACCTCGCACTGCTTGCCCAGCGAGGCCAGACCATCGACCAGGCCCTGGTAGCGATGGCGGCTGGTCGACGAGCTCTCGAGCCCCGCCAGGTAGGCGACTCGCTCGTGGCCGCCCATGGCCAGGTAGCTGCCGACCCAGTAGCCGCCGTGATAGTTGTCGCTGTAGACCTGGCTGATCCCGGCGAAGTCCACGTTGCGGTTGATCAGCACCACCGGAATGCCGGTCTCGACGCACTCGTGGGCCAGCGACGAGGTCAGGGAGGCCGACATCATCAGGATGCCGTCGACCTGGCTCTGCAGGATGCTGTCCATGATCCCGGCGAAGTCGCCCTCCTCGGGCACCACGAACAGCAGCAGGTGGTAGTCCTCGGCCTGGAAGCGCCGCGAGGCCTTCTCCACCACCAGCGGGTAGAACATGTTGTCCAGGTGCGAGAGTACCAGGGCGATGGTGCGCGACGAGCGGGTGATCAGCGAGCGGGCGATGCTGTTGGGGCGATAACCGAGCTCCTTGGCGGCCTTGAGCACCTTGAGCTTGGTCTTCTCCGAGATGCTGGCCTTGGGCGAGAAACAGCGACTCACCGCCGACTGCGAGACTCCGGCTCGTTCGGCGACATCCCGCGATGTGACGGCAGATTTCCTCTTCATCGGCATCGGCTCACTGAGAATACGTATACAATCATATCAGCAATGCAGAGGCATTTGGCCAAGCTGCCATTTCTCGCCACCTCCCGCATACATGACGTTCAAGCCTCCAACGCCCCTCCTCAACCTACCAAACGGCACATCACGATCGAACTCGGCGGTGTAAACGATGGAACGAAGCCTCGCCCACTTGCCGGGACTGCCCTGTTCGACTGACAGACGCGCGACCTCGCCTCCATCAACTCTCGCCGGCCCAAGTCACACAGCTCGTCGCCTCGCGCGTAGGTGTAGGGTCCCGGATGATCAGATGAGCCATAGAAGTTATCCTTTGCTGGCCGCCAAGGAGCTTCTTCAACAGTTCATCCGGGAGCAAGGATATGGACATCAAGCTACATAAACAGGCGACCACCACACCGAAGATCCGGGCCGAGATCCAGGCAGCGCCTTCCAGCATCAGCGACAGCGAGCTGGC
>NZ_JBIEKH010000090.1:0-696 GCF_043496985.1 Halomonas sp. B23F22_20 | reverse complement strand
GACGACTGGGCATAGCTCGATGTTTTGCCCGCCAGCAGCAGCACCAGAGACGTTGCTGCCACAGAAGAAGATGGAGTGAAGCGCATATCAGCCTCCGGAGTGGAAAATCAGTTTCTCGCCGCGGCGCTCGCAGCAGGAATAGGGACGCCACAGCGCCCAGGCGAAATCGCCGGTTTCATCGATGCGGTCGCTGAAGGTCTCGGTTCTGCCCCCATCAGGGAACGTCGAACAGCTATCCAACATCTTGGGCAACAGCGGCTGCCACTTGTGAGTGGACGCATCCCCCTCCTTCACGGGATCAGGCGGCCAGTAGCCATCACGCTGATTCGCAGACAGAGACTGGTAGATGTGGGGCTGCCCAGTCCTTGTCACGATGTCCGCCGCTCGCTGCGCGGCCACGGCGGCTACCCGGTAGTCATTCTGCTGTCCGGCCACGAATCCTGTCCGCGGATAGACGTTGCCCCACAGATCCCCCAGCTGCCCGACTTCCCGCATCCCCGGCGTAAGTGACTCCGGGTATAGCGCCTCCACAAGGTTTTCCCGCCATGACACAGCATCAATCGTCGACAAGAGGTGCGGGTGCAAAGGAAAGGTCGGTGATTCACAGGTGTAGCCAAGCCCGGCGCTGAAAAGCGCTACTGCTGGATGACCGATAGCGTCAACATTCTTGAAGCGGACCCCTGAGTGGTGAGCATC
>NZ_JBIEKH010000089.1:0-703 GCF_043496985.1 Halomonas sp. B23F22_20 | reverse complement strand
GGAAGCTTCAATTTTAACCTGGATAACAACATCATTAACTTAGATGAGGCTTATATCTTAATGGGCGGTTTAGGTTTTGTCTTTATTGGCCTTTACTGGATGGAAGGTCAAGGCTGGATAAAAGTTAACAACAAAGCCGTTAAATTAGGGATGATCGGCATTTTTGCTTACCTGATTGGTAAATGGATTTTTAAAGGTTCCTGGAGGTTTTTGATGTGATTGAGTTCGTAGGACCCTTAGCATTGGCTGGATTAGCTTTTCTACCTAAAGTACGCGGGAGAATGAGCGAACGAAAGATTATTGAGCTTTATTTCAAAAATACCGGCTTTAATTTGAAACGGAACAAAGAAGTGTTGTGGCCGGAATTCTGGAAGAAATACGAGTCTCTCATGTTCATCCGTTATGACTACAATTTGCCTGTTGGTTTAGAAATTAAAGAAGGCATGGCTGATGCTCTCTCCAAGGCATTAGGGTATCCGGTTGAGGTGTCCGGTGAGAAAGTGATGTCGATATGGATATTTAAAAAGCGATTACCAAAACAGTGGAACTATAAAGACCTCTTGCCATCAGAGGACTGGAAAATTCCTATAGGCTTATCTTACAAAGGAATGGTGTGGCATGACTTCGACGAGATCCCACACATGACGGTTGCTGGGGCCACACGTTGGGGGAAAACAGTCTTTCTAAAAGTTCTGCTTACGTA
>NZ_JBIEKH010000088.1:0-705 GCF_043496985.1 Halomonas sp. B23F22_20 | reverse complement strand
AAGCCCTCTAACAATACGTCATCCTCTAGAAGAAGAATCGAGTGTTCCTGAGGCCAATGTTCAGACCTCTGAGTTAGCAACTCAATAATAACTTCAATGAGATCTTCCTCACTAAGCCCTTTACTTTTGCTCATTAGAACTGAAAATAACTCTTCTGGATCGTTCTCATTATGAATATCAGTAAAAGTAATTACGAGCTTCATTCAATCCCCTCCTTCGTAGGAATTCTACAATGAGAGGTGAAAACCTCTAAAAAAGACACCCGCAAGGGTGCCCCTCAATAATATTATTCAACTGTTCTGGCCAGGGTGCTTCGCCGCGCCGGCCTCCCTCCAAGTTTAAACGATAGATTTTTCTAATTCCAAATCATGCAAGTAGTGGCATTTCTGGCATATTTGGCATAGCATCATGCTTTTCATCTCTCTGATCTTGTTCCTGTTAACCCCAAGATGAGCAGCTACAGAACGATAACTCATTCCCTCCATCATACAATCAAGAATGATTAGGTGCTGTTCATCCTCTAGAAAATCTGCCATTAGCTCTATACTTTCTACCTTCCTGCTATACTCTTTCCAGCGGTAATAGAGACGTCTCTCCCTTGCTTCCATAGCATCGACTTCTGCAGCACTTTTACTGTTCACATTGGCTTTTGGTAAAGTAGCTTCTATTCCTAATTGTTGAACCAAACCGAAAGAAGGACTTTTA
>NZ_JBIEKH010000087.1:0-709 GCF_043496985.1 Halomonas sp. B23F22_20 | reverse complement strand
AAAAACTGGTGAACGATTTACCTAATAGCACATTAGTCAGATTTAACGCTGCCCACTGGGTACCTCAAGAAGCACCGGAACAATTCGCAGCAGAGATTAAGAAGTTCATATAATAGAAAGTCTAAAATAGTATGGATATAAAACAAATAAGCAGCGCCTAGAGAGGCGCTGCTTTACGTTTGCGTGGACAGAGGGACAGGTACGTTGTCCCTCCTTTCTTTCAATTTCTCTAATAAAACACACCTATAAAACGGGACAAGGAACCCGTCCCTGTGTCCCTAATTCAGATGTGGGGACAAGGTACCTGTCCCCGCATCCCATTACGTTGATTGCTTTAGTGTGCCTTTTACCATGACTCGGTCTTTTCCATCCATTGTGCAGGTAATAAGGGTGATTTCCTTTTGATCTTTATGGTCCTGCAACACTTCCGTCTTAGTAGGAGCGATGACTTTAATATCTGTTATTTCATACACAAATGTTTGATCGCCTTGGTGTAGGAGAATCTCTTCCCCTGTTTTTACTTTCGGCAAATTTCGAAAGTGTCTGTTTGCTCGATATCCACGGTGGCCGGCAATAGTAAAGTTTCCTTCACCAGGCTTCTGATCTGCCTTGATTTGCGTGAGGGCTATGCTCAAATTTTCTAGCGTAGTGTCTGGAAGGACCATTTCCTTTACTTGAATGGATGGGATCTCTAATTCTAATACGTCCG
>NZ_JBIEKH010000086.1:0-709 GCF_043496985.1 Halomonas sp. B23F22_20 | reverse complement strand
ACCCTGCCACCGCGAAACCGGATCCTGCCGAAACACCTGACACAGACACTTCCTCGGCTGACACAGAACAAACGGCCGAACAGCGATCCTCCCAGTAGCGACCTACACCATGCGGCTGGCTCAATGATCAAGTCCAGGGTGATGGTGCCACCATCACCCAGGCGCCATGAGCCACGACCGTGGACAACCAGGGGGAACTGGGCTGGACTGATGGTGGCACCATCGCCTGAAACAGTGCCCCCGACTTCTGTTACCTGTTACAGCGAGACAGGATAGGTACGCGCCCCCGAGGGTGATGGTGCCACCATCACCCTCGGGGGTTGGCTGCTGAGGCAGATGATGAATCAAGTATTACAGTGCTGGGGCAGTCCTGATGATCCCCACGGGCAGGGTGAGATCCGAATGACGCGAGACCGGCATGCACCGAAAGGCTACCAAGCTGACGCAACGAATGGTTACGTAAAGGGCCTTTTAAACCCTTTTAAGGGTAAGAGGGCGCTCCTTCGATTGAAGGACGAGCTCGAGGCGGAAGTGCACATCCTCACGCAGGCAGGGCGGGACATGGAGCAGCGGTACAACGCCAAGCTGCTCAGTATGGCTGACATCCTGCTCAGACCTCACCGCGACAAGAAAAACCTGGTCCCTCATATCCGGTGGCGGGATCGGGCAATGCGGCGGATGGGGGATCATCTCTTCGAGTCGGCCATGC
>NZ_JBIEKH010000085.1:0-711 GCF_043496985.1 Halomonas sp. B23F22_20 | reverse complement strand
TGGCCATTTCACGATATTTAATATATAGTCTCGTACTACGTCATTTATGTGGTCATTACCTGCATGAATTGATAACACTTTCTTTTCCTTATTTAGATTTAAAGTAACTTTATATACAGCGGTTAGACTATCAGTGTTATAGACGCCCTTGTGCTGCCATTTTTTCCCGTACGCTTTTACTCGTAGTGAACAGAATATTGAATAATCCCCTTCTTCGAAAGTCTCTAATTTAATAACATATTTATTTTGAAATGGTTCATCTGAAAAATTTTCAAGTTGATTATGCTCAAGGAAATCTAAATTTTCAACCTTATAAGTATATGCAGGAAGACCAACTTGTCTTACAGTTACTGCCATTTCTACGAAGTTGTCAACTTCTGTTTCATCAATAAATTCACTCAAACGAATAAAGTCCTCATGATAATCTTTTTTTCTTTTTTGATCTTTTGACGGTTCCCAACTGGGGTTCCACTCCTTTAAGACTTCCTTCATTCTTTCTTTAGGTAACTTTCGAAATACCTGATTTAACACATTAGTATCGATCATAAATAACATAACTCCTTTTATTAAAGATTTTCACAAGCAAACCCGTTACCATCACCATCAAGACGATGTGGATCTTGTTCAGGGCCTCCAGCTGCTTCGAAGAAAGCTTGTGCGTCCTCTTGAGTGCTAAAGTCACCACAGTTTTTATCTTCACCATATGGATCG
>NZ_JBIEKH010000084.1:0-713 GCF_043496985.1 Halomonas sp. B23F22_20 | reverse complement strand
ATAAGGAAATCGAGCCCTGCACGTCTGGAAACAAGCCGATTACAAGCGTGCACCCGACTAGTGTCGTGAGTAAAGCGGTGATTTTGCGTAGCGTCAGAGCTTCTTTGAATAAGAAAAAGGACAAAATCGTCACAAAAGCGGGCGCTGTATATAATAGAACAAACGCGATCGAAATGGACGTGACCTCCATCGCACTGAACAAACACCAGTTGAAGAGAACGATGCTGATGATGCCTGTTCCGATAAAGTAGCGGCTATCGGATAGACGAATTTTAAAGAGCCGTACATTTTTCCAAGCAACGTACGCACTCATAAATAGGGAAGCCATAGTTACACGTAACGTGACCACTTGGATGGGGGTGAAGCCTTTCTCGTATAAGTACGATACAAAGATACCAATGATTCCCCAAAGAGAGGCACCTAAGGCGATTGATAATAACGCGCTGCGTTGGTTCAAGTGAATCCCTCCGTTCTTCTACCCTTCATAACATTTCTCATACTGCTCCTCCATCAGGAAACTCTGACAAGCATATCCTCGGTCGTGATAGATCTCCTTCCCGATTTCTAAATCAATACTTTGATTCTCCTCCGGGTAATTCGGTTCTTTATTCGTAATGGAAAGAGTCTGGTCATCTTTCCATTCTAACGAAAAGTGACTCTTCGCATCGCTATAATAAATGACCTCCTTTTCGTTATCCTGCTCATGATTCGTA
>NZ_JBIEKH010000012.1:0-144091 GCF_043496985.1 Halomonas sp. B23F22_20 | reverse complement strand
AAGTCATCGAGGGAAGGGGGCAGCAGATCGAGCTGCTCGCGAGACGCGCCGGTGATATAGCGTGCCATGATGAAAACTGCCCATCAGGAAACCTGATGGGCAGTGTGCCAGCCGAGGTTGTGTTTTGACACGGCCTGCGAGGGGTGGCTTTTTCGTGGGCAGAGGGGCGGCCGTCAGGGCAGCTCCTCGGCCTCCGGATCCTCCTTTCTGGCCGGAATCAGGTCCTCGCGCTGCAGCTTCAGCGGCAGCAGCAGGGCCGAGGCCAGCGTGGTCGGATGAATAGCATCGAGAATGTCGGCCAGTCTATAGAGTCCACCTGCCAGGCCATCAACATGGCCCGCATCTTGGCCGCAGCAGCAAGAATACAGGAGTCGATTACATCGAAAGTCGGATGAAATATCCCCCCATTGGCAACAGACCCGCAGTACGGGCCTGTTCTCACTTAAGAGGGGATTCTTCTACAGTACGTACTTGTAGCCGAGCGAGGCCATCAGTATCAGCATTGAAATCGATAGAGTGCCGCTAACCATTCTTGAGCCATATCGTAATGCCGAACTGCTACCCAAGTGGTTTCCCGCTAGATTGGCCAATACCAGTGGCGCCGCCAGTAGATATAAAACTTTTCCCGCCAGCATAAAGGCCGCCAGTGCGCCGATATTGGAAGAAAAGTTGAATAGCTTGGAGTTGGCGGAAGCCGCTACCAGGTCGAAGCGCAGGATGAAGTGGAGAGCCAGAATCAGGAAGCTTCCTGTGCCTGGGCCAAAGAAGCCATCATAGAATCCGATCAGGAATACCGTGATGGGAACCCCTATATACAGTTTGGAGGCGGAAAAGTGCTGCTCACCTTCGCGCAAGTTGTTTTTCGGCATGAAGGAGAGAATAATACCGACTGGTAATAGTGCGAGTATGATCACGCCCACAGTGTCGGGGTCGAAATAGAGGATCATCTTTGCACCGATATATGCACCGGCCAGCCCTGCAGGAATGCCGGTGGCGACAGCTTTCCAGATCACTTTGTGGTGTTTCACAAAATTACGAATCGCTGCCAGTGTTCCCAGCGTGCTGACAATCTTCTCCTGTCCTAGCGCCACTTGAGGGGGGAGCCCGGCAAGCATAAAGGAGGGAACGAGAATGAGCCCACCTCCGCCTGCCACGCTGTCGATGAAGCCGGCAGCAAAGGCCGATAGAATTAATGCAGCTATTACCCACGAGGAAATGTCTAGGTTGATAAACTCCATGTTCTTTTTCCTATTCCTTTCCGAGTGAGTTCCAGACGGCGCCGTGGGCTCCTGCCTGCAGAGCCTTGACCAGCGAAGAAGTGTCCATGCGCCCCAGCCCCTGCTCTTGTAGGAGGAGGTAACTTCGATCGACTGCCTTGACCAGAGGTAGGTTCACACTGTGGCTTGTGGCTTCTTCGATGCAGATGCTCAGGTCCTTGCGCATCCAGTCGATAGCAAAGCCGAAATCGAACTCTCCCCTTGCCATCGTTTCCAGCCGGTTCACCATTTGCCAGGAGCCTGCGGCTCCGTGCTGTAAGGTTTCAACGACCTTGTCGATGGGCAAGTCCACCTTTTCCGCTAGGACCAAGGCTTCGCTCAACCCCTGCAGTACCCCAGCGATACAGATCTGATTCACCATCTTGCAACGTTGCCCTTGTCCACTTTCTCCCATCAGTTGAGCCTGATAAGCGTAAGTCTCCATCACCGGCTGGACGCGCTTGAACACCGATTCCTCACCGCCGCACATGACTGTCAGGCAACCGTTTTCGGCACCAGCCTGCCCACCGGATACCGGGGCATCGATGAAATAGGCGTGAGTCGCATCACAAGCTTGCTTCAATTCAACTGCTAGATCGGCCGAGGTGGTGGTGTGATCGACGAGTACTGCTCCGGATTTTAGTCCGGCCAGAACGCCATCTTCGCCATAGGTCACATGGCGCACGTCGTTGTCGTTTCCGACACAGACGAAGATGACATCTGCCCCCGCTGCTGCTTCCCTGGGGGTATCCGCAGCATGCCCTTCATGCTCTGTTACCCACCTATCGGCTTTTCCTCGAGTTCGGTTGTAAACGGTAACCGAGTATCCACTCCGTGCCAGGTGTCCTGCCATTGGATAACCCATGACTCCCAGACCGATGAATGCTGTTTTTAACATCTTGGTCTATCTCCTTGTGATGATGGATTTAATCTACTCCTACATGCGGATAGTTATCCGAAAGTGGAATCAGTCTTGCGTTGGACTGTATGCCGAAAAGTCGAACAAGCCAGCGATCAGCCCCATCGTCTCTTGGCTGGTACCCCTCGCGGCGGTGCAGCGTGCGCTGATTGCGAATAATGAGTAGATCGCCAGGAAGGAAGACAGTGGAGATTTGGTTTTTTAGGCGTTCCAATGAGGCCTCAAACATAATAAGCGCTGCGGCGGCCCTTGGTGTTATGGGGGTGGTGTTTTCTTTGTCATAGCGACAGAAAGCCACGCCATCAGTGTCAAAAGATAGTAAGGGGAGACAGGTTTTCTTGTTCTGGCCGAAAGAGTCTGGCCTGGAAATTAGAAACTCGCTGGCACTGAGGTGTTCGATCACGCAAGAATTAAGGTCTGCCAATACTGAATCCAGGAGCGCGATGGAAGAGTGTGCTTGAAGGTCGCTTCGAAGTGCGAGAAGGGATAGGAATTCGGGGCAAGCCGAACATCTTCCCAGTACTTCAGGGGTCAGTGGAAGATCGGGGTTATCGACATGAAAGCCGAAGGTCAGTGTAGAGCCATGGGAAGATTTCTGGTGTCTTCCACCGATGGCAGGAACCACGTGACGGAAAAGTCGTCCACCATTTTCGCTACGATAGGCGACAGGGGCCAATCCTGCTAGATGGTAAATCCCGATATGTACGGCATTGGCCAGTGGTAAGCTGTCAGGGGATGCATAACCGCCGTAAGGTGTTGGTGGCAACAGGTGGTCTATTGGCAATCCGCGTATTATTAATGCGCTCTGAGTAGCATCACTCCCGAATGACCGGATGGTGTGAACCAGATCAGGCGAAAGCGCTTCGGCCAACTGGCTCCCCACCTTTTCGGCTGACCGCAACCACTCTCCGTCATCCCGCAGAGCCATCCGCCCAAGGCGCTCTCTGAGCATCGAGGCGGACTGATACGAGACGTGGCATTCACCGATCGGTGAACTCTGCCATGCGGCTTCCCTCTGCTGCATGTTAACAACACTCCCTTGTTGTCCATTAGGTCTGCTTTCAGTTAGCGATTCATATATTAATCTCCGAATGACATATGTCAATGTGTTGATTGATGTATTTCGCAATGTGCCGATGAGTCAGGAACATGCACGCTGGACCGTCGGAGAGAGTGATGGTGAGCCCTGGCCCCGCGCGCCAGGGGGCTGTGAAAGGTGATGGAGCCATCTCGTTTTGCCATGGAGCCGAGGTCAAGGCAGACAGGTGTCGAAGCCTGCCGAGAACGTTGCCTTGCTGAACTCCCTGGATTGGTGCGCTTCATGGGGGCTTTTGCAGAGACCTGCGGGGACTTAAGCTCTCACCATCCATGGATGGCGAGGGGCCGCATGGAGATGGTCTGTGGGTTCGCGTAGAATGGCGCTTGGTTTCAGAGACGTGGAAAACGCTTGATGGGTGGTGCCAAATACGCCGATATCGCTGGCGAGATCGAATCCAAGATTGATCAAGGTCAATTCGCTGAAGGCGAAAAATTGCCTACCCATCGGGCCTTGGCAAGGGAGCTTGGCACGACGTCGATGACCATCGCCAAGGCCTATGGCCTACTGGCCGAGAGAGGGCGTATCGAATCCTTCGTCGGACGCGGCAGTTTCGTGAAGGAACAGGCGCCGCTGAAACGGGCAATCCGCTGCCAGCTTTCCGATGACGAATGGAACCTCTCGATTCTGCAGCCCTGCTTTTCCGAGCACATGGAGGCTCTCCACGCCCAGTTGCAACTGAGCTTTGCTGAACTGACCAAACCGGCGCTTTATGGATACCATGAAGGCTCTGGCCCAATAGAACATAAAGCGTCCGGGATGAGATGGATGCAGCGCTACGGGTTGACCGTGCGGTCACCTGAGCAAATACTGCTGACTAATGGGGCACAGCATGCATTGTCGATCCTCATCGAGCTATTTAGTGATCCTGGCGATTGCATAGCCGTCGACCAGTGGACGTATCCAGGTCTTTTGTCCATCGCCCGCTTCCTGAAACGAAAGGTGATCGGCGTAGCCATGGATGATCAAGGGATGAATCCTGATGCGCTGGATGAAGCCTGTCGTCGTCATAAGCCTGCCTTGGTCATCCTGCTCCCTTCTCACCAGAATCCGACGACCATCACCCTGTCGCAACAGAGGCGTGAGCAGCTGGCCGAGGTCATTCAACGCCACCCACTTTGGTTAATCGAAGACGATATCTATAGTTTCTTGAATGCCGATTGCATTCCAGCCATCACCAACCTGATCCCGGAAAAGAGTTTCTTTATCCATGGCTTGTCCAAGGCGGTCAGCCCGGGATTGCGTTGTGGGTTCATCAAAGCCCCTCAGAGCCAGGTCAATGTCCTGTCAGCCTATATTCGTGCCACTGTCTGGATGCCGTCGCCGCTGATGTTCGAGGTGGCCCGCAATCTGATCGAGTCCGATCTGGCATTCGAGCTGGCGGAGGCGCAGCGGAAACTCGCCTATCATCGGCAGCGCTTGGCCAAGAAGATATTGGGGAACCAGAGATTTCGTGCTCAAGATGCCAGCTATCACCTCTGGTTGGAACTGCCAGGTAATTGGCAGGCGGATCGGTTTGCCCTGACGGCAAAGGAGCGTGGGCTTCTTGTCAGCAGTGGGAGCTATTTCAGCGCCGAAGGCGAAGAGACCCAATCCATTCGGCTGTCGTTGATGGCGATTTCCGAGGAGGCATTCCTCGACGACGGCCTGAGAGCTGTGAGTTCTCTGCTGAATGGCCCTCTTGGTGGATAACGATCATGCCGGCTAGGCTGCTGAAACTGAAGGCGGGAGAGTGATGCGAATCCGTTGGGAGTGAGAAGCTTATCGAAGAGCGATTACGCAGTGCCTGATAATGGTGATGAAATGAAAAAGCCACCCCGAGGGGTGGCTTTTTGGTGGCAGCGAGGCGGGCCCGTCAGGGCAGCTCCTCGGCCTCCGGATCCTCCTTTCTGGCCGGAATCAGGTCCTCGCGCTGCAGCTTCAGCGGCAGCAGCAGGGCCGAGGCCACGTAGATGGAGGAGAAGGTGCCGATGCCAATGCCGATGATCAACGCCACGGCAAAGTTGTGGATCATGTCGCCGCCCAGCAGCACCAGGGCCAGCAGCACCAGCAGGGTGGTGCCGGAGGTCGCCAGGGTGCGCGACAGGGTCTGGTTGATGGACTCGTTGAAGATGGCCGGCATGTCGTCGATGCGCGATTTGCGAATGTTCTCGCGGATACGGTCGAAGACCACGATGGTGTCGTTGAGCGAGTAGCCGATCACCGCCAGGATCGCCGCCAGCACCGTGAGGTCGAATTCCAGGCCGAACAGCGCAAAGGCGCCGACCACGATGATGACGTCGTGGATCAGTGCCAATAGGGCGCCGAGGGCGAACTTGTACTGGAAGCGGAAGGCGACATAGAGCATCACGATGCCCAGCGCCACCAGCATGCCCATGCCGCTCTGGTCGCGGAGCTGGTCGCCGACCTGGGCGCCGACGAACTCGGCGCGCACCAGCTCGACGCTGGTATTGCCCTGGTTGAGCAGGTCGACGACCTGGTCGCCGACGCCGGCGTCGAAGGCTTGTTGCAGACGGATCAGCACCTCGGTGGAGGCGCCGAAGGTCTGCACGGCCACGTCCTGGAAGCCGGCGGCCTCCAGGGTTTCGCGTACGCTGGCCAGGGCGGGCGCCGTGGCATAGCGGACCTCCACCAGGGTGCCGCCGGTGAAGTCGAGGCCTAGGTTCAGCCCCTGGACCAGCAGGGCAACGATCGACGCCAGCAGCATCAGCCCGGAGGCCGCGAAGGCCAGCCGGCGCTTGCCCATGAAGTCGATCTGTCGATTGATGAACGATTGCATGGCCTTCTCCTAAATCCAGAGCTTCTTCACGGGCTTGCCGCCGTAGCACAGGTTGACCATGGCGCGGGTCACCATCAGGGCGGTGAACAGCGAGGTCAGGATGCCCAGCGACAGCGTCACGGCGAAGCCCTTGACCGGGCCGGTACCGATCGAGAACAGGATCAACGCCACCAGCAGGGTGGTGATGTTGGCGTCGACGATGGAGGTGAAGGCGCGCTCATAGCCGGCGTGGATCGCCTGCTGCACCGAGAGGCCGGTGCGTAGCTCCTCGCGGATACGCTCGAAGATCAGCACGTTGGCGTCCACCGCCATGCCCAGCGTGAGCACGATGCCGGCGATGCCGGGCAGCGTCAGGGTGGCGCCGAGCATCGACATGGCGGCCACCAGCAGGGTCAGGTTCAGCGCCAGGGCGAGGTTGGCGAAGATGCCGAACACCTTGTAGCGGATCAGCATGAAGGCCACCACCAGCAGCAGGCCGATCTGCACCGAGAGGATGCCGCGCTCGATATTCTTCTCGCCGAGGCTCGGTCCGATGGTGCGCTCCTGGGCGAAGTAGATCGGCGCAGCCAGGGAGCCGGAACGCAGCAGCAGCGCCAGCTCGGCCGCCTCGGTGGGCGAGTCCAGCCCGGTGATGCGGAAGCTGTTGCCCAGTGCGCTCTGGATAGTGGCCAGGCTGATGACGCCGCGCTCGGTGTAGGGCGTACGAACGGTGGTCTCCTTGCCGTCCTCGATCACCGTGCGGTCGCGGGTCTTGTGTTCGATGAACAGCACCGCCATGTTGCGGCCGATGTTGGTGCGGGTGGCGCGGTTCATCAGGGTGCCGCCGGTGCCGTCCAGGTTGATGTTGACCTGGGGCCGACCGTTCTCGTCGAAGCTGTGGTTGGCGTTGGAGACGCTGTCACCGGTGATGATGACGTCGCGCATCAGGGTGGCGTTGCGCGAGGGATCGTTGCGGAACGGGAAGCTCTCGGTCTCGGCCTCGGGGGTGTCCGGGCGGGCCTCGAGGCGGAACTCCAGGTTGGCGGTGGCACCGACGATGCGCTTGGCGGCGGCGGTGTCCTGCACGCCGGGCAGCTCGACCACGATGCGGGCCGGACCCTGGCGCTGGACCAGCGGCTCGGCCACGCCTAACTCGTTGACGCGGTTGCGCAGCGTGGTCAGGTTTTGGTTGACCGCGTAGTCCTGGATCTCCTCCACGGCGGTGTCGGTCAGCGTCATGGCCAGCCCGGCTCCGCGAGAGCGATCGAGATTGCGGTAGTCGAACTCGGGGAAGTCGCGGCTGATCAGGCGGCGAGCCTCGTCGCGATCCTCGGGGTTCATGAAGTCCATGCTGATCGAGCGGGCGTCGACCTCGGTGTTGCGGTAGCGGATCCGCTCGTCACGCAGGGTCTCGCGCATAGCGCTGGCGTTGACCTCGAGGCGCTGGGTCAGGGCGGCCTCCATGTCGACCTCGAGCAGGAAGTGCACGCCGCCGCGCAGGTCCAGGCCCAGGGTCATGGGCGAGGCGGCCAGGGATTCCAGCCAGGCCGGGGTCGATTCGGCCAGGTTCAGTGCCACCACGTAGTCGTCGCCCAGCGCTTCGCTGAGCATGTCGCGGGCCTGGATCTGGCCGTCGGCGCTGTCGAGGCGGATGAGCACGCTGCTGGGCTCGCGTTCGACGGACTTGATGTCGATGCCGGCGTCGGAGAGGGAGGTCTCGAGGCGCTCGAGACGGCGCTCGTCGAGGGTGAATTCGCCCCGGTCGCTGCTGATCTGTACCGCCGGATCCTCGGGGAAGAGGTTGGGGAGGGAGTAGATCAGGCCGACGAGGAGCACGAGGAGTATCAGCAGATACTTCCACAGGGGGTAACGGTTGAGCATGGGGGCCCTGCCCTCAGGTTGCTGATGATGGAACGGACGCTATGCCATCACGAGCACCGGGCGGAGCCGGCCGGCCGGGCCCCGCCTCGGTGGTCGCAGGGCAGCCCGCACGGCCTTGCAGCGGTGCGGGCGCGGGGGCGTCCGGTCAGATGGACTTGAGCGTGCCCTTGGGCAGAACGGCCGCCACGGCGGTCTTCTGCACGCTGACTTCGGTGCCCTCGGCGATTTCCATGGACAGGAACTCGCTGTCTTCGCTGACCTTGGTGATGCGGCCCAGCATGCCGCCGCCGATGACGATCTCGTCACCCTTGGACAGGCCGGCGACCAGCTGCTTGTGCTGCTTGGCCCGCTTGGCCTGGGGGCGCCACAGCAGGAAGTAGAAGATCAGCACGAAGCCGACCAGCATCACGATCTGGGCGATGCCACCGCCCGGGGCTGCGCCGGCGTCCTGGGCCAGGGCCGGGGAAATGAAGAAGTCCAGCATGTACGACGATCTCCTGAGTCGCGGGAAAACCAGGCGCCTTCCATCGGCGCTGGGCGAGTGGCCACGGAGGCCGCCCGCCGATCAATTCGGTGCGGGGGGGACCGGCAGACCGCGCTGCGCGTAGAACCCTTCCACGAAGTTGGCCAATGTACCCGCTTCGATAGCACCGCGCAAACCAGCCATCAAGCGCTGATAGTGGCGCAGATTGTGGATGGTATTGAGCATCGAGCCGAGCATCTCGCCACAGCGGTCCAGGTGGTGCAGATAGGCCCGGGAAAAATGCTGGCAGGTATAGCAGTCGCACCCTTCCTCCAGCGGCCGGGTGTCGTGGCGATGCTTGGCATTGCGAATCTTGACCGTGCCTTCCCCGGTGAACAGGTGGCCGTTGCGCGCGTTGCGGGTGGGCATCACGCAGTCGAACATGTCGACTCCGCGGCGCACGCCCTCCACCAGATCCTCCGGCTTGCCCACGCCCATCAGGTAGCGCGGCTTGTCGGCCGGCATCCACTCGGGCAGGTAGTCGAGCACCTCGATCATCTCTTCCTTGGGCTCGCCCACCGAAAGGCCGCCGATGGCGTAGCCGTCGAAGCCGATTGCCTCGAGGCCCTGCAGCGACCGCTCGCGGAGTTCCGGGTACATGCCGCCCTGGATGATGCCGAACAGCGCCGAGGGCGAATCGCCGTGGGCGTCTCGCGAGCGCTTGGCCCAGCGCAGCGACATCTCCATGGACTTGCGCGCCTCGTCCTCGGTGGCCGGGTAGGGCGTGCACTCGTCGAAGATCATCACGATGTCCGAGCCCAGCGAGCGCTGAACGGCCATCGACTCCTCGGGGCCCATGAACACCTTGGCGCCGTCCACCGGGGAGCGGAAGTGCACGCCTTCCTCGGTGATCTTGCGCATCTCGCCGAGCGAGAACACCTGGAAGCCGCCGGAGTCGGTGAGGATCGGCTTGTCCCACTGGGCGAAGTCGTGCAGGTCGCCGTGGCCCTCGATCACATCAACGCCCGGGCGCAGCCACAGGTGAAAGGTGTTGCCGAGGATGATCTCGGCGCCGATCTCCTTGACCGACTCGGGCGTCATGCCCTTGACGGTGCCGTAGGTGCCCACCGGCATGAAGGCAGGGGTTTCCACGGTGCCCCGCGGGAAGCTGAGGCGCCCGCGGCGCGCCCGGCCATCACTGGCCAGGTGCTCGAAATTCATGAAGCATTCGTCTCGCATGGGATCTCTCGAAATTCGTCGGAGCGGGTGGCCGTCGGTCTCTCGGCTTAGCGGGCGCGCGTCAGCAGCATGGCGTCGCCATAGCTGAAGAAGGCGTACGCCTCGCGCACCGCCTCCTGATAGGCGGCCATCACCGTTTCGTAACCGGCGAAGGAGGACACCAGCATCAGCAGGGTCGACTCCGGCAGGTGGAAGTTGGTGATCAGGGCGTCGACCACCCGCCAGTCATAGCCGGGATAGATGAAGATATCGGTCTCGCCGCTGTAGGGCGCGATCTCGCCGTCGTCGCTTTTCAGGCAGGCCGATTCCAGGCAGCGCACGCTGGTGGTGCCCACCGCGATGACCTTGTTGCCTCGGGCGCGGGCGGCGCGCACCTGCTCGCAGACCGTCGCGGAGACCTCGATCCACTCGCTGTGCATCTCGTGGTCGCGGATGTCGTCGGCGCGCACCGGCTGGAAGGTGCCGGCGCCTACGTGCAGGGTGACGAAGGCGCTCTCCACGCCCTTCTCGGCCAGCGCCTCCAGCAACGGTTCGTCGAAATGCAGCCCCGCGGTCGGCGCGGCCACTGCGCCCTCGCGGCGGGCGTAGACGGTCTGGTAGCGCTCGCGGTCGGAGAGCTCGTCCTCGCGGGTGATGTAGGGCGGCAGCGGCATGTGGCCGTGGGTCTCGAGCAGCTCCACCAGCGGCGTTTCGCCGAGGAAGCGCAGCTCGAACAGCGCCTCGCGGCGGCCCTCGACCACGGCGCGGATGCCGCCCTCGAACTCGAGCTCGGTGCCGGGCTTCGGCGATTTGCTCGAACGCAGGTGGGCCAGGCCGCGATGGGCGTCCAGCGGACGCTCCAGCAGCATCTCGACGCGCCCGCCGCTGGCCTTGTGGCCGTGCAGCCGGGCCGGAATCACCCGGGTGTCGTTGAACACCAGCAGGTCGCCCGCCTCGAGCGTCTCGAGCAGGTCGGGGAAGCGGCGGTGCGCGAGCGCGCCGCTCTCGCCGTCGACGCACAGCAGGCGACAGTCGCTGCGTTGCTCGGAGGGATAGCGGGCGATCAGCGCCTCGGGAAGCTCGTAGTGGAAATCGGCGCGCTGCATGGGGCGAAACGGTCCGGCTGATGGGATGGACGGTGGCTCGGGAGAGCCCTGGCAAGCGGTCAAGGATACCCTGTCGACGCCGTGAAGTCAGGGCCCACGATTGACCTGCCGCTCCGCACACGTATAATGCAGCGCCGTTGCCGGTGTGGCGGAATTGGTAGACGCAGCGGATTCAAAATCCGCCGGGTGCAAGCCCTTGTCGGTTCGAGTCCGACCACCGGTACCACTTATCCATCAAGTGGTTAGCAGCATATTTCCCCTCCTCGCAGCACCCCTCCTCAGTGCTTGGTCGCAGAACGCCGCATACAGTCGTGGCAGCCGCGATGCCACATCGTCCAACTCCGCATCGAACATGTGCGCATAGCGTGACGTGACGTTCAGGCTGGAATGCCCCGGCAGATTCCGTACCGTGGTCATGCTCTCGCTGGCCTGGGCCAGCATGCTGGCGTAGCGGTGGCAGGTCGGGGAAGCGCAGATCCTTGCGGCCGGCGACACTCGGTTATTGGTTCCGTCATTATCCAGTCAGAGCGACAGCCTGTGATGCCCTCGGCCTAAAGCCGAATACCGTTCACTTGATCGGGATTGCTCCAACGCACATCCAGCCCGCCGAAAGGCGGTATGTCCCTGGTAATCGCGTGAGCCTTGGCCTGGAGTGCCTGTGCCATGGTCGCGACGGACTTTTGGGTTGTTAATCGTTATGTTATAACGTATCTTTTTTGGCCTTGAAGCATAGACCATAGAATCCGACCGGGAGCCATCATGCCGCGCCATCCGTTGCGTCTTATCTCTCCGCTGGCAAGCGTTCTGTTTTTGAGCACCGCGGCCCATGGACAAGACCACCATACTCACCAGCACGACCACGATGCCCACCAGCAGGGCCATGGCCATGACAGCGCTGTCTCCGCCTCTACCGGTCTGGACATCTCTGCCGCCTTGACCGTGGAGGGTATCTACCACAACCGCTTCTCGGGTGAGGAAGGGGCGCCGGCCGGCTTCGGTCATGGCGCAGGCCACGATGACCACGGCCACGATGACCACGGCCACGATGACCACGGTCATGATGACCACGGCCATGATCATGGCTTCGACGAAGGCTTCAACCTTGGTCACTCGGAACTGATGCTGCAGGGGCAAACCTCGCTGTTCGAGGGGCAGGCCGTGGTATCGCTCACCGAGGACGACGTCAGTCTCGAGGAGGCCTTCCTGGCGACTCGCGCGCTGCCGCATGGGCTGCGTCTCAAGGCCGGCAAGTTCCTGTCGGACATCGGCTACGTCAACAGTCGTCACCCCCACGCCTGGGACTTCATCGAACGCCCGCTGGTCAACGAGTATCTATTCGGTGATCACGGCCTCCAGGAGACCGGCGTGCAACTCAGCTGGTCGCCGTCGCCCCGTACCACCCTGGGCACCGAGTGGCTGCAAGGGGACAGCGAGCGTCTCAGTCGCTTCGATGAAGGGGGCAGCGAAGAGCAGGATAGCGGCCCGCGGCTGGTGACGGTCTTCGCCAAGCAGCGCGCCGCACTGGGCGAGGGCCAGACCCTCGATTACGGTGCCTCCGCCGGTTTTAACCGTCAGTATGCCCGTCTCGACGACCACGGAGATCATGCCCACAGCCTGGAAGGCGACAACTGGTTCGCCGGGCTCGATGCCCGCTTCCACCATGACGCCGGGCGCACGGCAGGACACGGTGACTGGCAGCTAGGGGCTGAATACTTCTACACCGAGCGTGATCTGCAAGAGCAGGTACAGCATCACGACCACTGGCATGCCCATGAAGCGTTCACGGAGCGTCAGGATGGCGCCTATGTGGAGGCGGTCTATGGCGTGGCTCCCCGCTGGGAGGTCGGGTTGCGCAGCGAGGCACTGGGGCTGACCAACGAGACCATCCATGCTCACCCGAGTGAACTGGAATCCTCCGAGGCTTCCTATCGCCACAGCAGCCAGGCGACCTGGCGCTTCCGCGACCATGCCTTTCTGCGCGCCCAGCTGAGTCACGAAGACTTCGCCGGTCAGGACGAGAGCTGGGTGGCCATGCTGCAGTTCAATGCCACCTTTGGCCAGCACGCCGCGCATGCCCATTAACTGAAAGCACGGCGCGGCGATGAGCGCGGTGATGCGTGTGTCAGTCGCTGGAGGATAGCGCAATGCCAACTGCTGAAGAGACCAGCCTGCTGTCGATGCCGGATGATGCCTACATGAACGATGAGCAGTTGGCGTTCTTTCGCCGATTGCTGTTCGCCGACAAGGCCCGCATCGAGGAGCACCTGGGGGAGATTCGTGCCGCCATGGCCTTGCATGAGCGCGACAGCGACGAGCTGGACCAGGCGGCCTTCGAAGAGGAGCTGCGCCTGGCCTTGCGTCAGGCGGATCGAGAAACCCGGTTGCTGGCCAATATCGAGGCGGCTCTGCGGCGGATCGAGGAGGGCGACTATGGCTACTGCGAAGAGACCGGTGAGCCCATCGGCTTGCCACGCTTGTTGCTACGTCCTACCGCACGGCTTTGTCTGGAGGCGAAGGAGCGCCAGGAGCAGCGCGAGAACCACTACCGCAAGACGCGAGGCGAAGGCTGATGACGTTCCTGCCACCGATCCCGCCGTTGACCGTGCGCTGCGGTTTGCCCCGCGCCGGCAAGACCATCCTGCTCGATGACGCGACACGCCTGGCGAGCCACCAAAGTGCGCAGGCGCTGCCCGATCCCTTCCCCGCCTGGGGGTAAACCATGCCCGTGTCGACTCTCATCCCCGTCAATGTCATCACCGGCTTCCTGGGTAGCGGCAAGACGACGCTGCTCAACCATTTGGTCCGGCGGCCGGCCATGGCCGATACCCTGGTGGTGATCAACGAGTTCGGCGACATCGGTCTCGATCACCGACTACTGGTCGAGGGTGATGACCAGACCGTGGTGGAGCTCAGCAGCGGCTGTTTGTGCTGCACCCTGCGCGGCGACCTGAGTCGCACCCTGCAGCAGGCCAGTGAGGCGGTCGAGCGCGGCGAGACCCGAGCCTTCCGGCGCGTGCTGATCGAGACCTCCGGTCTGGCCGATCCGGCGCCGATCCTGCATACCCTGATGACCGATCACTGGCTGGCCCAGCGCTTCCGTCTGGATGGCGTGGTCTGCCTGGTGGATGCCGCCAACGGCCTGGCCACCCTCGACGCCCACCGCGAATCCCGCCGGCAGGCAGCGATTGCCGATCGGCTGCTGATCAGCAAGGCCGACCTGGTATCGGAGGATCACCTCTCTCGGCTCATGGATTGCCTGGGCCGATTGAACCCCGCCGCGGAGCAGCTCCAGGTCTGCCGGGGCGTGCTGGCTCCCGACCTGATGATCGGGGCCGGGCTGCACTCGGATGACGGACGCCCACGGATCGACGGCTGGCTGCGGCCCGCGGCCTATCCGCAACGCAGGCTCGGTGACCTCCATGCCCAGGCCCCTCACCCCGAGGAAAGCCCCCATGCCGACGGCATCCAGGCGTTCTGTTTCAGCGTGGCCGAGCCGATCCGGCCCGAGGCCCTCGAAAACTGGCTCGAACTGCTGATGTCGCTGATGGGCGAGCGGGTGCTGCGCCTCAAGGCGGTCGTACACCTCACCGACCGCGAGACGCCCATGGCCCTGCACGGGGTGCAGCACATCTTCCACCCGCCGGCGCCCCTGCCGAGAGAGGCCGCGCCCGACGGTATCTCGAGGTTCGTCTTCATTACCCACGACATCGAGGCGGAGACCGTGTCGGAGTTGTTTCACTACTTCCATTCCGCCAAGGAGCCGGACACATGACCCAACCCTTCCTCGTCGATATTGCCGAGGGCAACGCCCGTCAGCCCGCCCACCTGGCCTGGGGCGGCATGCAGGCCATCGACTTGCCGCTGCAGGCGGCAGCGCGGCCCATGGCCGCGAAGGCTGATGCGGGCGGCAGCTTGTGTGCCCACGACGCCGTGGTGCGCAGCGAGTGGAACTGGCAGGAGGCGTGATGGACATCTGGATGCAGCTGGAGAAGGCCGAACGCGGGGAACGCCGATCACTCGCATCGGTGCTCGAGGCCATTCCCTGGAACGCCGACGGCCTGATCACCGCCATCGCCCAGCAGCACGACAGCGGCGAGGTGCTGATGCTGGCCTGGATGAACCGTGAGGCGCTGCGGGAGACCCTGGACAGCAGTCGGGTCTGCTATTGGTCGCGTTCGCGGCAGGCCCTGTGGCGCAAGGGCGAGAGCTCCGGTCACCGCCAGTACCTCGTCGAGGCTCGGCTGGACTGCGATGGCGATGCCGTGCTGCTGCGGGTCGACCAGCAGGGGCCGGCCTGCCATACGGGACGGCCCAACTGCTTCTACAACGCCATTCGTGACGGCTCGGTGGAGGTCATCACCGCACCGCTGAGCCCCTGACGGACCTGCCGACCGACCCCAACGCCAGGGAGCACGATGCAACTCTTCAATACCCTGACCCGTCGCCGCGAGACGCTGCGCACCGAACGGCCGGACCGGGTGACGCTCTATGTCTGCGGTCCCACGGTCTACAACTACGCGCATATCGGCAACGCCCGTCCGGCGGTGGTCTTCGATCTGCTGTCACGGGTGCTGCGCCATGACTATGCGGAAGTGGTCTATGCCCGCAACTTCACCGACGTGGACGACAAGATCAATGCCGTCGCCGCCGCGGCCGGGGTGCCTATCGGCACTATTACCGAGCGCTACATCGCCGCCTACCACGAGGACATGCGGGCGCTTGGCGTGCTGCCGCCGGACCTCGAGCCGCTTGTCACCGAGCACCTTCCCGAGATCATCGCGCTGATCGAGACCCTGATCGCACGCGGCCACGCCTACGAGGCCGAGGGGCATGTGCTGTTTCAGGTCGGCTCCTTTGCGGAGTACGGCCAGCTCTCGGGCCGTCGCCCCGAGGAGATGCTGGCCGGGGCCCGGGTGGAAGTGGCCCCCTACAAGCGCGACCCGCTGGACTTCGTGCTGTGGAAGCCTTCCACGCCCGAACAGCCGGGCTGGGAGAGCCCCTGGGGGCGCGGACGGCCCGGCTGGCACGTGGAGTGCACCGCCATGATCGGCGAGCACCTGGGCCACACCATCGACATTCATGGCGGTGGTCAGGACCTGATCTTCCCCCATCACGAGAACGAGATCGCCCAGGGCACCTGCGCCCACGGCGCCCGCTACTGCCACACCTGGGTGCACAACAGCTTCGTGACCGTGGACGGTCAGAAGATGTCGAAGTCGCTGGGCAACGTGTTGCTGGTACGCGACCTGCTCGACCAAGGCCCCGGGGAGGCAGTTCGCCTGGCCCTGCTCGGCACTCACTACCGCCGCCCCCTGGACTGGAACGCCGAGCGCCTTTCGCGCGCACGCCGCACCCTGCTGCGTCATTACCGGGCCCTGGCCGAGGTCGAGTCCCTTGAGGCCATCGACACGCCCCCGGACGCCGAGCTGCTGGCGGCGCTGCGCCGCGACCTCAACGTCGCCGAGGCGCTTGGCCGCCTGCAACAGCTGGTGGATGACCTGAAGGCCGTAGACAGTGAAACCGATCGTGCCCGCGCCAAGGGGAGGGTGCTGGCCTCGGCCCGGCTGCTCGGCTTGCTCCAGCAGGCCCCCACCGAGGCCCTGGCTGCGCTGGCCTCGGAACGTGCCGACCTGCCGGTGGCGCGCATCGAGGCGCTGGTCGCCGAGCGCGAACACGCCCGGCAGCAGCGCGACTTCGCCCGCGCCGATGCCCTGCGCGACGCGCTGGCCGAGCTGGGTGCCGAGGTGCGCGATACGCCTGAAGGCCCGCGCTGGCAGCCAGCAGCGGAAGTGTCGACATGAGCCACGTCGAGCAACAAGAACCGAAGGAGATACCCAGCGTGGATGTGGTCATCGTCGGCGCTGGCCCGGCGGGCATTGGCACTGCGCTCGAGCTCGAGCAGCTCGTCGATGTCGAATACGTCGTGCTGGAAGCCAACGAGGTCGGCGCCTCCTTCAGGCGCTGGCCGTCACAGACGCGCCTTATTACACCTTCCTTTCACAGCAATCCCTTCGGCCTGGCGGACCTGAACGCCGTCGATGCGGAGAGTTCCCCGGCGATTTTCGCAGGGGCAGAGCACCTGAATGGCGAACAGTATGCCGATTACTTGACGTTCGTGGCACGGGCGCGTGACCTGCCCATCGTCGAAGGCTGCGGGGTGCGCCAGGTCGAACATCTGGAGAAGGACGGTTTCCTGCTGGAAACCGAGCGGGGCACGCTGCGTACCCGCTTTCTGGTCTGGGCCACCGGGGAGTACCAGTTTCCCGACCTGGCGCCATTCCCCGGTGCGCAGTGGTGCGTTCACTATGCCCAAGTCAGCGACTGGCAGGCGCTATCGGCGTCGGACGATCCCTCGTTACCCCATACGGTCATTGGCGGATATGAAAGCGGTGTGGATGCGGCCGTCAATCTGGTGCGGCTGGGGCACCGTGTCCGGCTGCTGGCGCGCAAGTCTACCTGGGGGCAGGAAGGCCCTTATGACCCCAGCCTGTCGCTGTCGCCCTACAGCCGTGAGCGGCTGGCCGAGGCGCGCAAGACCGGCCGGCTGGATATCGTCTTCGGTATCGATGTGGTCGAGGTCGTGCGCCATGGCGAGAGCGGTTTTCGAATCCATGCAGCGGATGGCAGCCACTGGGACACCGTCCAGGCACCGGTGTTGGGTACCGGCTTTCATCAGGGGGGTGGGGCGCGTCAGGTCTCTGCGCTATGGGACTGGACGGAAGAAGGGCATATCGCCCTGACGGAAGCCGATGAATCCACCCGTACCCCTGGGCTGTTCCTGGTGGGGCCACAGGTACGCCACGACCGCCGCATCTTCTGTTTCATCTACAAGTTTCGCCAGCGCTTCGCTCTGGTGGCTGGGCAGATTGCCGAGCGTATGGCGTTGGACGTCGATGACCTGCAGCGCGGTTCCGGGGCCTGGGGACCGTTCGGCAATAGTGACTGTTGCGAGGGGTGCGAATGTTGAAGACGGCTCGATATCTTGGCGCTTTCGGCTCCACAGGCCTGCTGCTCGGTGGCATGGTGTCGGGCGCTGCCATGGGCCACTACGCGCCTACGGGCGGCCAGTGGCTGGGCGAGTGGATGGACGCCACACTGCTACTGCTGATTGTCCTGCTGCTGGTGGGCGTGCGCTTTGGTTCCTTGCTCAAGGCACTGCGACACCTGCGATTCCTGGGCGCGGCGATGCTGGCCAACTTCGTGCTGATTCCCGCTATCGGCTTTCTCATCGCTTCGCTGTTTCTGGGTGCCCACCCGTTGCTGATGGTGGGTCTCGCGATCTATTTCATGTCGCCCTGCACCGACTGGTTCCTGGGATTTACACGTCTGGCCGACGGCAACGTGGCGCTGGGGACGGCACTGATTCCCATCAATATGCTGGTTCAGCTGCTGCTCTATCCGGTCTTTGTCTTTTTGTTCACACGCAATGTGGTGGAGGTGGACAGCTCCCTTATCGGCAGCGCCTTGCTGCAATGGTTCGTGCTGCCATTGGCGGTGGCGTTGGCAGCACGGCACGCACTTCGCCTCATGGTGGGAATCGAACGTTTCGGTCACCTGTTGGCATGGGCCGATCGCTGCACACCGCTGGTATTGGCACTGCTGGTCGCGCAGATCTTCGCCGACAATATTGGCGTCATCCTGGAGCATGGCCGGGTCTTCATCTGGCTGCTGCTGGCGGCATTCACCTTCTTCGTGACCACCTTCTTGCTGGGGGAGGTGGCGAGTCGCCTGGCAAGGCTGCCCTATCCCGAGCATGCGCTGTTGACCATCACCACGGCCGCTCGCAATGCCCCGCTCATGCTGGCGGTGACGATGGTGGCGCTGCCTGATCAGCCACTGATCTATGCCGCCATCGTGATCGGCATGCTGCTCGAATTTCCCCACTTGGCGTTGCTGCGCCACTTGCTTCTGCGCTCCAGGCGAGCCTCTAACAGCGCGGCACCCGTTTCCAGAGCCATGACGTAATGTTCGGTTCTGGCGCCACTCCTTCCCATTAACATACGAATTCAAGCATGGCAGACACTGAACAGACCTCCGAGACCCTCACCATCACCCTGCCGGACGGACGCGAGCTGACGTTGACCGCTCCCACCTGCGTGGCGGAGATCGCCGCCGCCATCGGTCCCGGCCTGGCACGTCAGGCGCTGGCCGGCCGCGTCGATGGCCAGCTGATGGACGCCTGCGACCCCATCACGTGGGACGCCCGAGTGCAGGTGATCACGCCCCGTGATCCGGAAGGGCTGGAGATCATCCGCCACTCCTGTGCCCACCTGGTGGGGCACGCCGTCAAGCAGCTCTATCCCGATGCCGAGATGGTGATCGGCCCGGTCATCGACGATGGCTTCTACTACGACATTGCCTTCGAGCGCCCCTTCACGCCGGAGGACCAGGCGGCCATCGAGGCGCGCATGTCCGCGCTGATCGCCCAGGAGTACGACGTCGTCAAGCGGCGGGTACCGCGAGAGGAGGCCATCCGGATCTTCCGCGAGCGCGGGGAGGGCTACAAGCGGCGCCTGATCGAGGAGATGCCCGACGAGGCCACCCTCGGGCTCTACTTCCATCAGGAGTACGTGGACATGTGCCGTGGCCCCCACGTGCCCAACACCCGCTTTCTCAAGCACTTCCGGCTGACCAAGCTCTCCGGCGCCTACTGGCGGGGCGACGCCCGCAATGCTCAGTTGCAGCGCCTCTATGGCACCGCCTGGGCCGACCGAAAGGCGCTCAAGGCCTATCTCAAACGCCTGGAAGAAGCCGAGAAGCGCGACCACCGCCGCCTGGGGCGCCAGTTGGGGCTGTTCCACTTCCAGGAAGAGGCCCCCGGCGCAGTGTTCTGGCACCCCGGCGGCTGGACGGTGCTGCAGACCCTGATCGCCTACATGCGCCGCCGCCAGGCCACCGGCGGCTACGTGGAGGTGAACACGCCGGACATCATGGATCGCGCTCTGTGGGAGACCTCCGGCCACTGGCAGAACTATCAGGAACACATGTTTACCACGCGGACGGAGGATGGCCGCGACCTGGCGCTCAAGCCGATGAACTGCCCTGGCAGCGTGCTGCTCTATCGCCATGGTCTGAAGAGCTACCGCGACCTGCCGATCCGCATGGGCGAGTTCGGCAAGGTGCACCGCTACGAGCCCTCCGGCGCCCTGCATGGCCTGCTGCGCGTGCGCCACTTCACCCAGGATGATGCCCATATCTACTGCACGCCCGAGCAGATGAATGCGGAGTGTCGCCGCGTGGTGGCGCTGGTGCTCGACATCTATCGGGAATTCGGCTTCGAGGAGGTGCGCCTCAAGCTCTCCACCCGGCCGGAGAACCGCATGGGCAGCGAGGCCGTCTGGAACCGCCTGGAGGGCGCCCTGACCACGGCCCTGGAGGCGATGGCGCTGGAGTACGAGCTCAACCCCGGCGAAGGCGCCTTCTACGGGCCCAAGCTGGAGTTCGTGCTGCGCGACGCCATCGGCCGCGACTGGCAGTGCGGCACCCTGCAGGTGGACATGAACCTGCCCGAGCGCTTCGGGCTCGACTACGTCGACGAAGAGGGCCAGCGCCAGCGTCCGGTGCTGCTGCACCGAGCGCTGTTCGGCTCCCTGGAGCGCTTCCTCGGCATCCTGATCGAGCATCACGCCGGCAAGCTGCCTGCCTGGCTGGCGCCGCAGCAGGCGGTGGTGATGTCGATCACCGAGGCCCAGGCCGACTATGCCCAAGCGCTCGCCGAGGCACTGTGCGGTGCCGGATTGCGCGCCGAGGCCGACGTGCGCAACGAGAAGATCGGCTACAAGATCCGCGAGCAGACCCTGCAGCGCACGCCCTACCTGCTGGTCGTCGGCGGCCGAGAGGCGGCCCAGGGGGAGGTCACCCTGCGCCACCGGGACGGCACCGATCTCGGCACCCTCGGCGTGAAGGACGCCATAGCCCTGCTCGAGGGAGAGTGTCGGGCCCCTGACCGTGACGCCCAGCGCCGCGCACAGGCGGCCCGGCTGCAGCGCCTGCGCGCCCCGGGGAACGCCGAGGAGGCCTCCGCATGAGCCTGCACAACGACCTCGACGCGCGCCTGGCTCGTCGTCATGCCGACCTGCTGGTACTGGGTGGCCGAGTGGTCACGCCTTCCGGCACCGAGTGCCTGGATGTGGCCTGCCTGGGCGGACGCATCGTGGCTCTCGGCGAGCTGCGCGGCGTCTGGACCGCCGCCAGCACCCTGGAAGCCGCCGGCCTGCACGTGCTGCCCGGGGTGATCGATACCCAGGTGCACTTCCGCGAACCGGGCCTCACCCACAAGGAGACCCTGGAAGCGGGCACCCGCGGCGCCGTGCTGGGCGGCGTCACCGGCGTCTTCGAGATGCCCAACACCACCCCTCTGACCCTGACGAAGGAGGACCTGCAGGCCAAGTTCGACCGCGCCCGCGGCCGCGCCTGGTGCGACCACGCCTTTTACCTGGGCGGCTCGGCGGTCAACGCCGAGCGCCTCGCCGAGCTGGAACGGCTGCCCGGCTGCGCCGGCGTCAAGGTGTTCATGGGCAGCTCCTTCGGCGACTTGCTGGCCGATGACGACACCGTGCTGCGGCGTATCCTGAGTCATGGCCGGCGCCGCCTGGCCGTGCATGCCGAGGACGAGGCACGGCTGCGCGAACGCCGCGCCCTGGTGGAGGCCAGCGGCGACGTCTGCGACCACCCCCGCTGGCGCGATCCACAAAGCGCGCTGATGGCCACCCGGCGCATCGTGGGGATGGCCGCCGAGAGCGGCCGGCGGCTGCACGTGCTGCACGTCTCCACCGCCGACGAGATGGCCTACCTGGCCCACCACAAGCGCCGCGTCAGCGTCGAGGTGACCCCCCACCACCTGACGCTGTGCGCGCCGGAGTGCTATGAGCGCCTGGGCAGTCTGGCCCAGATGAACCCGCCGGTGCGCGACGATGCCCACCGCCGGGGACTGTGGCAGGCGATTCGCGATGGCGTGGTGGATGTGATCGGCAGCGACCATGCGCCCCACACCCGCGAGGAGAAGGCCAGGCCCTACCCGGACTCACCGAGCGGCATGACCGGCGTACAGACCCTGGTGCCCATCATGCTTGACCACGTGCACCAGGGCCGGCTCAGCCTGCAGCGGCTGGTGGACCTGACCAGCGCCGGACCGGCCAGGCTGTTCGGCATCGAGGGCAAGGGACGCATCGCACTGGGATACGACGCCGACCTGACCCTGGTGGATCTGAGCGCCCGGCGCACCATCTCCGATGAGTGGATCGCCAGCGTCAGTGGCTGGACGCCCTACCACGGCCAGTCGGTCACGGGCTGGCCGATCGCCACCGTGATCCGTGGCCAGGCGGTGGTGCGCGACGAAGCGCTGGTCGGCCGCCCCCAGGGGCAGCCCATGGCTTTTCTGGAGGCAGCGCGACAACAAAGTCCCGGCGTGAGCGCCAGGGGATGACAGGGCCAGCCGCTCCCGCGGTGGTGGTCAGCGCACTACGTCGAGCGGCCCATGATCGTCGCAGTGGTCACCGTGAGGATGGTGCAAGTGGCCGTTGACCAGATAGTCGGTGTGATCGCCATGCGGCACCGGCTCGTGGCCGCACCCCGGGCCGTGTACATGATCCGGATCGTGCCCGTCGCACCGGTGGTGCGGGGTGCAGGCATCGGGGTTTTTATCGGACACCTCGATGACGTGCTCATCCACGTGATCCTCATGGGGATGATGCAAGTGTCCGTCGTGGAGGTAGTCGATGTGACCATCGTGCTTGATGCGCGTGTGGCCGCAATCCGGGCCGTGCTCGTGGGGGTGGTCGCGGTGAATCTTGCAGCTCATGGTGACCTCCTGGGGGTAGCCTCACGGGGTAGGTAGGCGTCACGGTGCGCCTCGGATGTCTCTGCCGCCATGCCAAACATCCACTTCATGAACACCATGCTAGTCCCCGCCAGGCATTTATCCAGCGCCTGGCGTTGGCGAACAGGCGGCGCGGCGATATACCATGTTCGCACTGGGCTCGGCCTGTGCTGCCGCGCTTTTCCCCATTATCTGCAGGAGCCGACATGCCGCTACTCGATAGCTTCACCGTCGACCACACCATCATGAGCGCCCCCGCGGTGCGCGTCGCCAAGACCATGCGCTCCCCCTCGGGCGATACCATCACCGTCTTCGACTTGCGCTTCAACAAGCCCAACGAGGACATGATGGGAGAAAGGGGGATTCACACCCTCGAGCACCTGTTTGCCGGCTTCATGCGCCAGCACCTGAATGGCGATGGCGTCGAGATCATCGACATCTCCCCCATGGGCTGTCGCACCGGCTTCTACATGAGCCTGCTGGGCAGCCCGAGCGAGCAGAGCGTCGCCGATGCCTGGCAGGCCGCCATGCACGATGTGCTGAACGTCGAGCGCATGGAGGAGATTCCGGAGCTCAACGAGCATCAGTGTGGCACCTACCTGATGCACTCCCTGGAGGAGGCACAGGAGATCGCTCGGGGTATCATCGAGCAGGGCATCGGCGTCAACCGTAACGACGACCTGGCCCTGAGTCCCGAAAAGCTCAAGGGGCTTGGCAACGACCTGGGATAGGCTTCGCTCTTCTCGCCTTGCTCGTCACCCTGACCCTTGCCCCGCCGGTCGGCGGTGGCGTGCACGTGTACGATTTGACGACAGAAATCGGCCGACCCGGATGACGATTTCGCTGCTCTCGAGGTGCAGGTCGTCTCCCTCGAGGGCGCTCTGCCCCCGAGGGAGACGTAAGCTTTTCGATCGACCGTAGGGGCATGGTGCTCCTCTGGTGTTGGCGTACCGATGTCCTAAGTCATCCTACGGTAGGGTGTGCGGTCAATTTTGTTATAATATAACATTGCATTATTTAGTGATTCCAGACGACGTGGTCCCGCTTCAGGCGCTGGATGATGCCGTCAGGACAGTACGCACCGGCTCAAGTCATTCTACCGGCGAGAGCATCGCCAGCGTGTCAAGACCTGGCTCCCATGCGCCGACCGTGAGCTTTCTCCTCCACCCATCCACCGGATACAGAGTGATTGCCATGCCTCACCCGACCTTCCCGCCCTTGAATGAGCGCGATGCCGAATTCTGCCTCAATGCTGCCACGAGGACCCTGGAACGCTGGGCCATCGCCGTGAGCCGAGGAGAAAAGGAAACACTCCTGTCACTCTATGCCGAGGACGCCATCCTGGTACCGACCGTCGCCAATGACGTTCGTGACAATCGCCTCGCACGGCAGGCCTATTTCGACGATTTTCTCGCCAAGGAGGCACTGACGTGCGAGCTGGGCGAATTCTCCCGCCGCGTCAGCCGCAAATTGGGCACGGTGGTGATCGGCGGGCACTATACGTTCGGCCATCTCCTCAATGGGGAGATGATCACGATTCCTGCACGCTTCCTGTTTACTTTCGAGGAGATCGTCGGAGAGTGGAAAATCACCGGGCACCATTCGTCCCAGCTCGCCTGATGACGTCTTGCGTCGTGTGAAACGTCAGACGCCCCTGCTGCTTGGCAGGGGCGTCGCCGGTTAGATGGGTCGTGGAATCAGGCTGGCTCGGGCGTCTTCTTCGTGTCACCGATCGTGCTGCCGGGCAGTGGGCCCGTCATCGTATCCTGCGGTTGATAGTGGATCACCGAGCGAATCGACTCGCCACGATGGAGCAGGTCGAACGCGGTGTTGATGTGGTCATGATCCATGTTGTGGGTGATGTAGGGATCGACGTCGAAACGGCCCGCCAGCCATTCGTCGACCATTCCCGGCAACTCCGAACGACCCAGTACACCGCCGAAGGCGCTGCCGCGCCAGACGCGACCGGTCACCAGCTGGAACGGACGTGTGGCGATCTCCTCGCCGGCTCCCGCGACACCGATGATGATGCTCTCGCCCCAGCCCTTGTGGCAGCATTCGAGCGCCGCGCGCATCAGGCGCACGTTGCCCACGCACTCGAACGAGAAGTCGACGCCGCCGTTGGTCATGTCGATGAGCACCTCGTGCAACGGCTCGGGATGGTCGTCGGGATTGAGGCATTCGGTCGCACCGAGCGATTCGGCCAGGGCGAATTTGGCCGGGTTGATGTCCACGCCGATGATTCGACCGGCCCCCTGCAGCTTGGCGCCCTGAATGACCGCCATGCCGACCGCCCCCAGACCGAACACCGCGACCGTATCACCGGGCTGCACCTTGGCCGTGTTGCGTACCGCTCCCATGCCGGTGGGCACCGCGCAGCCCATCACGCTGGCCTTGGCCAGCGGCGCGTCGCGACTGATCTTGGCCACGGCGATCTCGGGCAGGACGGTGTACTCACTGAAGGTGCTGGTCCCCATGTAGTGGCGAATCATCTTGCCCTTGTAGGAAAAGCGACTGGTGCCATCCGGCATCAGACCCTGCCCCTGCGTCTTGCGGATGGTCTGACACAGGTTGGTCTTACCGGACTGGATGTACGGACAGTTGGGGTCTTCCGGCGTGTAGAGCGGAATGATGTGATCTCCCGGTATCACCGAGGTCACGCCCTTGCCGATCTCCTCGACGATGCCGACACCTTCATGGCCCAGCACGCACGGAAAGAGCCCTTCCGGGTCCTTGCCCGAGAGCGTGAACATGTCGGTATGGCAAAGGCTGGTGGTGACGATTCGGACCAGCACCTCGCCCGCCTTCGGCCCCTCGAGGTCGATCTCCTCAATCTCTAGCGGACGATTAGGCTCCCAGGCAATAGCGGCGCGCGTTTTCATGTTTTGCTCCAGGTGAATCAGACGGTGTTTTGTTATGTTATAACATTGCATTTAAGGCAAGGCGAATGGAATGCGACCCGTGTTGTTCCAACAGCGCCAAGTATCAGGCATCAAGGGCGGGCTCGATCGCGAGCAAGGAGGCCGGCATGCCCTGTGGCGTGCCGGTCAACGTCTCGTCCGGCCTAGCCGAGCGAGCGCTTTTCAGGTTCAGAGGGTGAAAATCAGCAGGGCGGAGAGCAGCGGGCGCAAATGCCATGTAGCTCGATGGTCGAGCTGCGTAGGGAGAAATCGTGACGGTTGGCCATGTGTGCCAGATCCCGCAGTAGCTTGGTATCGATCAACTCATCGATTGCCCCGCAGTCGTCACAGATGACGAACGCTGCGGTGCCTCGACAGCTGCCCGATCGAGTACAGGGGGTGTAGGCGTTGAGCGTTTCGAGACGATGGACCAGTCCGCGCGCCTGAAGCTTCTCCAGCGACCGATAGATCTGAGTCGGCGCGGAAAACTCATCACCGCGCAGTCGCTCGAGCAGGGCATAAGCGCCCAGCGGAGCCTTGGACCCTTTCAATGTCTCCAGCACAAGTTGCTCTTTCCTGGCGAGCGTCATGAACCTGCCCTCATTGCGCCCTAGCTTTCACACTTTCAGGTAGATCGATACGACACGCGCGGTGCCGGCAAAAACAGACATGTTATAACATAACGGTAGCGGGCTGCACCAGCTCCTGAATTTCCGTTGGGCATTCTCAATGACTGGAGCAGGACGTGAACACTGCGTTACCCCACTGGAGAACAGCGGCGGTACGGTGACGGAATGCTCTTTTCGATTCGAGCCCGACCAGCGGCATCATAAAATCAATCACTTACCTTCTTCCCTGTGCCTGTCATGAATCTAACTTTTTCTCAATTAGAAACAGAGTGCCAACCGGCTTTCGGTGGGAACGTCTGGTCGTCCTCCCCGGGCGTTGCCATGCCCGGCCTCTGGCAGCGGCCATACGGGGGGCTGATATGCGCCTTAGATAAAAAATATTCGCATTTACATTGACGGGCGAATGAGAAGGGTTTACGTTTGAGTCATGGCGCTGATGTTGAGGCGCCATGGCCAGGCAGCAGTTTGTCAGGCTGCTGTCGGGTTCTCCTCATTGCTAGTCACGGTCATTTGCCGCCTGCCCAGGCGGCATTTTTTTGTCCATGACTCCCTCGCTCGGTCATCCTGAGGGCAAGAGGCACCTGAACGCACCACGACGTCGCGGCGCGTTCCGGCAGGGCTCGAAAGATATTCAGCATGGATCAGTTGTGGTACTTGGGTAGGGCATTGGGCCTGGAGCGAGGCGACCTCATCACTCAGTGGCGGCCGGCCTCTGTCACCGGCGCTCACGGCTGCTCAGCCCCTCAAAGCCTTGATCTTACGCCGTACATAGGCGCTAACTGATGTATGACTGGCGAATTGATCATGAATAATGGGTGGTGTGTCAGATCCCCTGCATGACACATTTCCCGTTTCCGGCGGCCTTGTCCAAGGCCGCTTTTTTTTGGCTCAGACGAGGCCGATGATCACCAGTGCCAGAGTGGCGCCGGTCAGCAGGTAGGCCACCAGCGCCATCAGGCCGTCCTCGGCGAGCAGTGCCAGGCCGAACAGGGTCAGCGCCAGGCCGCCGCCGTTGGCGGAGAAGGGCACCAGCTCCATCGGCGGCATGGCCAGCCCGATCAGTAGGCAGGTCAGTGCCACTGGCAGGTGGGCCGGGGAACGGGTGAGCCAGGTCAGGCGAGCCCGTAGGCAGCAGTCGACCCAGCGGGCGGGCTTCTCCAGCCAGCCGGTGACCCGCAGGAAGCGCTCGCGGGATACCCGCCGCTCCAGCAGGACACGCGGGAGCCAGAAGTGCTGTCGGCCTAGCAGCAGTTGGGCGGCCACCAATACCACCAGGCTGGCCATCAGGGTGGGCACCCCAGGTATGTCGCCGATCAGCGGTGCCAGGGTGATGAGTCCCGCGATCAGCAGGAAGGGGGCGAAGCTGCGCCGCCCCACCGCGTCGAGGATAGCTTCCAGGCTGATGTCGTTTTGGCGGCGGCCGGCATGCCGTACCCGGACGATCAGTGACGACAGGTTGCGAGGTGGTTCGAGGGGCGGGCCTTGGGGAGTGTCGCTGGACATGCGTTACCTGCAGGTTCGTGAGGGGAGCAGGGAGTGGAGGCGTATCGCGACCCTATCATGGGCAACACGATGAGGGGCGCCTTCCCTCTGGCGGTGAGGTGTTTAGCGGGTGGCTCTGTTGCAAGACACCGCGATATCGTATGGTAAGTGCTTCTCATGCCGAGTGTGCACTGGCTTCGTCAGGCTGGCAGGCGTACCTTTACCAGGCTCCCGGACCCGTCATGCCAGCGCTATGTGCGTTGCCCCGGCCTGACTGGCAAGGCGACGGTACTGCAAGACGCATCATGAGGCCCCTCGATGTCCCTCTCGTGAATATCTGGTTTGCCACGTTATCTATGGCCGCTCCCCCCACATTTCCCCAGCAGCTTCTACGCCATCCGATTCGGACCCTGTCTCGGTACTATTATCAGTTCCGGTACGATTATTCGTCGGGTGTGGACGTCCCCGAGACGCTGTGCGCCGCGGTGCTCTACGTGCCCAAGAAGATTGGCGATGGCATGGCGGTGTTCCCCGTCATCAGGGCCTTGCAGGCACGTGGCGTGCCGCGCATCGTGATCGTGGCCTCGGTCTACAACGAAGTCGTGTTCCGCTGGATCGACGACGAGAGGGTCGAGGTGGTGACGATCGACCAGCACCGGGATCTCGGGGCGATCCGCGCCGCGGCCCGCGACCTGAAGGCCCGCCACGGTCGCATCGACCTGTGCATCGAGGGCACCATCCGCGACAGCTCCGCGTCATGCTGTTTCGTCGGTACCCTGCAGGCGCGCTGCAATCTGCGGCTGGGCGGCTCGCCCCTGCGCTGCTACTCGCCGCTCGGCGAGGCCGCCAGGTCGCTGCATGATCGTGGCGGCGCCCGCCCCCACTGCTGGGCTGCGCTGATGCGAGAGGCCGGCATTGCCGAAGTGCCCGGGACCTACGAGTTTCCGATCACCGTCGAGGATGAACAGAGGGTACGGCGGGGCGTGGCTCCCCTGGGGCCTTATGTGGCGTTGAACCTGGAGGGCAGCCATCCGGCGCGCCAGCTTTCTCTCGACCAGGGGCGCCGACTCTGCGAACTTCTTCACCACGAGCTTGGGCTGCCGGTGGTGATGGTCTTCGGCCCCGATGGCGAGGACAAGGCGCAACGGCTGGCGACGGACTTGCCTTGGGTGCACCTCCTGGCGTTGGATGTCAGCCTGCCGCATAGCGTCGCCATCGTGAAGCATGCCGCCCTGGTGGTGACGCCCGATACGGCGGTGCTGCACATGGCCAGTGCCTGGAACCGGCCGACCCTCGGGCTCTTCGCCCGCCCCCAACGCCGCTGGCGGCCGCTGGCAGAACATAGCGCGATGATCGAGACCGGCAGTCATCTCGCCGATCTCGACATGGACGAGGTGGCCCGGGCACTGGCCGCCTTGCCACTCGGCGGTGACGCACGGAGCGAGCGCGCCGATCGGGTTCACCTGTGAGCCCTGACCTTAATGATCCAAGGAGACCGTGATGCCGTTTTCACTGTGGATGTCCCTGGCCGCAATCTGCGCCATGGGGGCCATGTCGCCGGGACCGAGCCTGGCATTGGTGCTGCGCCATACCCTGGGCGGGGGGCGGCTGCCGGGCATCATGGCGGCACTGTCCCATGCGCTGGGGGTGGGGTTCTATGCGCTGCTCACGGTCTGGGGGCTGGGCGCGCTGATCGTGCGCTTCCCGATGCTGTTTCAGGCGCTCACCTGGGGTGGGGCGGTCTACCTGGCCTGGCTGGGCATCAAGGCCCTGCGGGCAGGGCGCGCCGGTGCCCTGCAGGCCGATGCCATGGCCACCACCAGTGGCCAGGCGGCCCGGGACGGCATGCTGGTGGCGCTCGGCAATCCCAAGCTGATCCTGTTCTTCGTCGCCCTGCTCAGCCAGTTCGTGACGCCGGACATGAGCCTGGCCGCCCGGGCCATCATCGTGCTGACGGCGATCATCATCGACGGGGGCTGGTACGTTCTGGTGGCCGTCAGTCTTTCGCACTCGCGCGTGCTGCCGTGGCTCCAGGCCCGGGCCCATTGGGTCAATCGCGCCACCGGCGTGCTGCTGCTGGCCCTGGCGTTGCGGGTGGTAGCGGGCCCCTTGCACTGAAGATGGAGATGATCGCCCGCCGGCCGGCCGCGTTCCGCCTGTCATCCTCGAGGGAGCTTGCCGACTGGATGCCCCCGGCATGAACGCATCTTCCGCCACGGCCTTGGCGATGGTGCTCGATGACGATGCCGATGTGGCCGCCACGCTGGCGGTGCAGCTTCAGGTTTTGGGCGTGGAGATCCGCCATTCCCGCCATGTGCATCATCTGATCGACGAGGTCGTGGTTCGTCGCCCCCGACTGGTCGCCATCGGGCTGGCTTTCGGCGACCATGACCACATCGTGGCGCTGCGGCATCTGGCCGAGTGTCGCTATTCCGGCAAGGTGCTGCTGCTCAGCGGCGTCGAACGGAAGGTGGCGCGCATTGCCGAACGCCTGGGCGAGTCGCTTGGCCTGGACATGCTGGTGTCGCTGGACAAGCCGATGCGCCTCGCCGAGCTGCGCGAGAGACTAGCCTGCCTGGAGCCGACCTGTAGTAGAGAGGCGCCAGCGCGCCTGGTGCCCCGCTTCCGGCAGCAGGATCTGGAACGGGCTTTCGCTTGTCATGAGCTGATCCTGCACTATCAGCCACAGTTCGAGCTGGCCACGCGCCGCCTCTCCGGCGTCGAGGCCCTGGTGCGCTGGCGTCATCCCGAGATCGGGATGTTGGCCCCGGGGGAGTTCCTGCCGTTGCTCAGCGCCGCCCAGGGGCGGCAGTTGACGCGCCGCGTGCTGCAGATGGCCATGTCGGATGCCGCTCGCTGGCGCCGTGCGGGCGTGCATCTGTCGCTTTCGCTCAACGTGACGCCTGACGATCTGCTGTGTCCGGAGCTGGTGAACCTGGTGCGGGCAAGGTGGCGCGCGTCTGGTGGTACGCCCCTGGTGCTGGAGATCATCGAGTCGGCGTCCATGGAGGATGAGCTGCTCGGCAGTGAGGTGGCGACAAGGTTGCACCTCTCGGGTCTCGAGGTCTCCGTGGATGACTTCGGCGTGGGATATTCATCGCTGTCACGGCTGCAGCGGCTGCCGATCAGCGAGCTGAAGATCGATCGCAGCTTCGTCAGTCGTCTGCATGAGGACGTACAGGATGCCGCTATCGTCGAAGCCGTGGCGCTTCTCGGGCGACGCCTGGGGATCCGGGTGGTGGCCGAGGGCGTCGAGGATCTCGCCTGCCTCGAGCCCCTGGCGCGTTTTGGCTGTACTCATGTTCAGGGCTTCGGCCTGGCGCGGCCGCTGCCCGCCGACGAGATTCCTCCCCTGGCCGGGCGTGTTGCACCGTTGACGCTGGCCGGCAGTTAGCCGGGCAGGCGGTCGAGCAGGGCGGCCAGCGGTGCATCACCGGGCAGCACGCCGTAAGCGGGGCTTGCGGCATCGCCGAGCCGGCTGCGACAGAAGGTCTGGGCCACCGCCTGCGGGGCGTGGCGCAGCAGTAGCGCGGCCTGCAGACTCTGGGCGAGGCGCTGGGTCAGCCAGCGCGCGCGGGGTTCGAGGTTCTCGGGTGGCTCGCCCAGCATGTCTTCCAGCTCGGCCAGGGTGCGGTCGAGCTCTGCGGACGCCTCCTTCACCGCGGCGAATTCCCGTTGCAGCGCCTCCCGCGCCTCGGGATGTCGGCCGATCACGCGCAGCACGTCCAGGCAGATCACGTTTCCCGATCCCTCCCAGATCGAGTTGACCGGTGCCTCACGGTAGAGCCGTGCCAGGGGCATCTCCTCCACGTAGCCGATGCCGCCCAGGCACTCCATTGCCTCGGCCAGGAAGCCGGGCGCGCGCTTGTTGTGCCAGTACTTGGCCAGCGCCGGCAGCAGCCGGGCCAGGGCGCGTTCGTGCTCGTCGCCACGGGCGGCGCCGTCGAAGGCCCGCGCGATGCGCATCACCAGCGCCACCCCGGCCTCCACCTCCAGGGCCAGGTCGGCGATCAGTACACGCATCAGCGGCTGTTCGGCCAGCCGCCGGCCGAAGGCATGGCGTTCCCGCACGAAGCGCCATGCCTCGACCAGCCCCTGTCGCATCATCGCCACCGGGGCGGTAGCGGCGTCCAGCCGGGTCTGCTGGACCATCGCCAGGATGGTCGCCACGCCGTGGCCAGGTTCGCCCAGCGGCTCGGCCCAGGCGCCGCGGTACTCGATCTCCGCCGAGGCGTTGGCACGGTTGCCGCACTTGTCCTTGAGGCGTTGCAGTTCGATGGGGTTGCGCGTGCCGTCGGGGGCGAAGCGTGGCGTCAGGAAACAGCTGAGGCCATCGTCGGTCTGTGCCAGGGTCAGGAAGGCGTCGGACATGGGGGCGCTGCAGAACCACTTGTGGCCGGTCAGCCGCCAGCCGTCGGCGGTGAGATCGGCCCGGGTGGTGTTGGCGCGCACATCGCTGCCGCCCTGCTTCTCGGTCATCGCCATGCCGAAGGTCAGGGCGCTCTTGCGCTCGGCAGGCAGGGCGCGAGGGTCGTAGTCCCAGGCCAGCAGGCCCGGCGTCCACTCGGCTCGCACCGTGGGCGAGGCGCGCAGTGCCGGCATGGCGGCGTGGGTCATGGTCACCGGGCAGCAGAAGCCCGGCTCGGCCTGGGTCAGCAGGTAGAGGGCGGCCACGTGGGCCTGATGGCCACCGCACCCCTCTTCCTGCCAGGCCACGGCCTGCCAGCCGTGGTCCATGGCCAGGTGCATCAGCTCGTGATAGGCGGGGTGGTAGGCGACCTCGTCCAGGCGCCGGCCGTGACGATCGAACAGGCGCAGCTCGGGCGGGTGGCGATGGGCCGCCTCGCCCAGCGTCTGCACCCGCTGGCTGCCCACCTCGCGGCCCAGCGGGTGCAGGCGGCGGGCCACCCAGTCCGGTGCCTCCCGGGCGAGCGCTTCTCTAAGTGGCAGGTCGTCGGCCAGAGCATCGCGGTCCTCGGGGGGCGGCGGCTGGTTGGTCACCGTATGGGTGGCCAACCGGTCGCGGGGAGCATGATCCTGCATGATGAGCCTCCGGCAGGCGGACTCTCCTGAGCATGGTGCTTGCCGGCGGGGTGGTCAAAGTCGCTCTTCGCGACCTACAGCGAGGTGCGCACCGACCACGGCTCCGAGGCTTGATGGATGACGATGAACAGCATCTCGTCGTGCTGGTCGGAGCGCGGGTGCTGGCCGTCGAGCAGCGCTTCGAAGCCCAGGTACTGGCCGTAGCTCAGGTCCTGGTCCCAGTGGGTGGCTTCGTTGTCGAGGTCGACGCGCGAGCCGATGGGCAATGCGGCGTGCCGATCGGGCGTGACCCCTCGGGCACGACTGGGTAGGCTGAAGGCATTTCCCCGGAGACCCCGTAATGACCGACGACGCTCTGGCTCCTGCCCCTCGCATCGCCGACGAGAGCATTCAACTGGTGGATGCCCGCAACCGGCCCTGCGGCAGCGCCCCGCGGGCCACCATGCGCCGCTACCGCTACTGGCATCGCGCTACCTACATCGTGGTGCGCAACACCGCCGGCGAGATCTGCGTGCAGCGCCGCACCCTGACCAAGGAGGTGTTTCCCGGTGGCCTTGACCTGGCCGCCGGCGGAGTGGTCGGAGCCGGTGAGGCGGTGCACCTGGCCGCCCGACGCGAGCTGGCCGAGGAACTGGGTATCGTCGGCGTGCCGCTGCGTCACGTGCTGGAGTTCGTGCACGCCGCCGGGGGGCATCACATCTTCGGCAGCGCCTACCTGGTCGACCATGACGGCCCGCTGCGACTGCAGGCCGAGGAGGTGGCCGAGGTCTCCTGGCATTCGCCCGCCGAGGCCCTGGCGCTGGACGGCGTGACCCCGGACACTCGCCAGGCCGTGGAGGCCCTGTGGCGGGCCGGCCGGCTCGGGGAGGCGTCGTGACAAGCCGGGTGCGAGGACTGGCACCGCGAAGCGCGGCGTGGCATCGTGTCGGAATAGACAGTGAGCCTGCACCATGAGCATTCACGATCACGACTGCCGTACGTCCCGTGGCGAGCCCTTCAACCTGCGCGCCCTGCGCGGCCAGGTGCTGCTGATCGTCAACGTGGCGAGCAAGTGCGGTTTCACGCCCCAGCTGCGCGACCTCGAGCGGCTCTATCGCCGCTATCGCGATCGCGGTTTCACCGTGCTGGCCTTCCCCTGCAACCAGTTCGCCCATCAGTCGCCGGAAACGGCCCAGGCCTTCTGCGCCTTCGGTGAGCGGGAATATGGCGTGACCTTCCCGATGATGGAAAAGGTCAAGGTCAACGGCCATCACACCCATCCGCTGTTCGTCGAGCTCAAGCGCGCGGCTCCTGGTGTGCTGGGCACGGGGATGATCAAGTGGAACTTCACCAAGTTCCTGGTGGGCCGCGATGGCCGAGTGATTCGCCGCTTCTCGCCCCGGGACGGTGAGGCGACGCTGGTCGAGGCCCTGGAGAAGGCCCTCGACGAGAGCTGAGCCCCGCCGGTTGCCGTGGCGACTGCCTCTCCTATGCCCGGTCACTGCCCCGGGTCATGCGCCGGAGCAGCGGTTCCTTCCAGAGGCGGGTGTGCACCCAGGCCATGGCGATGTGTCCGGCGATCAGCGCGAACAGCAGCCAGCCCAGCAGCCCATGCCACTGCCCCCCGAGGTCGGTCATCCACTCGATCTCGGTTGCCTGGCCGGCAAACAGCTCCATGCCGAGGGCCGAGAAGGGCCGGTCGCCGCCGTAGGCGCGGATCAGGGCGACCGTGGGCACGGCGATCAGCAGCGCGTACATCAGCACGTGGCCGAGCGTGGCGAGGCGCTCGATGGCCCGCCGATGGGGCGGCCGTCGCGTCAGGTTAAGCAGGCCCCAGAGCCCGCGCAGGATCGTCAGGCTCAGCAGCAGCACGCCATTGGAAAAGTGGAAGCCGAAGAAGAAATCGGCGATCGCGGTGTCGTCCAGGGTGAAGTGCAGGGCCGCCGATATCAGTTGCCACAGCAGCAGCAGCGCCATCAGCCAGTGAAAGCCCCGGCTGACCAGGCCGTAGCCGTGGGGATGGTCCAGGATGCGAGTATCCATGCGACATTGCCTCCTTGTCGTGGGGCGTCGGGACGTCCGGCCGGCGAGGCGCCGGCCTGCCTGGTTCAGACTGGCACGACGCGTGCCGGCGTGACAGCGGAGATCGGGCTCATGAGGGAATGTCCTCGCCGCGGGCGATCATCAGCCGTTCCATCAGCTCGTTGAAGCGGTGGCGGGCCATCATGGTGGTCAACCCCGAGAACAGTGCCCAGGTCTTGCGCCGCCAGCCGGTCAGTCGCAGGTTGTGGGCCACCAGCTGGCGCATCAGCTTGTGGTCGTCGAAGCGGCGCCACTCTCCGGTCACCGACATCTGCTGGCGGGTCAGCACCGGGGCCAGCTCCAGGCGAAACACCCACTCCAGCTCCCGCATGCTGAGGCTGTGGCGCTCGATTTCCTCGATCATGCGCGCATAGTCGGTCTCGCGGGGTTCCCGCTCCAGCCATAGTGGCGCCAGCGCCAGCCAGAGGTCGCCGCGTGTGTCGACGAGGGTCTGTGCGTCCATGGGATCTCCTGGCGGAATGGGGATGCCGAGCATCCTGCCCCAGCCGGCGGCGTCGCTCAAGGGCGGACAGCGCCCATCGAGGCCGCTAGAATGTCGCCACGTACGAATCCATTTCATCGGGGCGGCGACCGTTCACCGCCCCGCTGCGAACGCCAAGAGGTCTCACGTGATCATCAAGCCCAAGGTCCGCGGTTTCATCTGCACCACCACTCATCCCGTCGGCTGTGAGCAGAACGTGCTCGAGCAGATCGAGGCGACCCGTGCCCGGAACCTGGACAAGAGCGCCGGGCCGAAGAAGGTCCTGGTGATCGGGGCCTCCAGCGGCTATGGCCTCTCCGCGCGCATTACCGCCGCCTTCGGCTACGGCGCCGATACCCTGGGTGTGTTCTTCGAAAAGCCGGGCACCGAGAGGAAGCCGGGCACCGCCGGCTGGTACAACGCCGCGGCCTTCGACAAGTTTGCCAAGCAGGAAGGGCTGTACAGCAAGTCGATCAACGGCGATGCCTTCTCCCACGAGGCGCGCGACAAGGCCATCGAGCTGATCAAGCAGGACCTGGGCCAGGTCGACCTGGTGGTCTATTCGCTGGCCTCGCCGGTGCGCAAGCTGCCGGACTCCGGCGAGATGAAGCGCTCCAGCCTCAAGCCGATCGGCGAGACCTACCGTGCCACCGCCATCGACACCAACAAGGACGCCATCATCGAGGCCGAGGTGGAACCGGCCACCCGGCAGGAGATCGACGACACCATCGCGGTGATGGGCGGCGAGGACTGGGAGCTGTGGATCGACGCCCTGGACCAGGCCGGCGTCCTGGCCGAGGGCGCCAAGTCGGTGGCCTTCAGCTATATCGGCACCGAGATCACCTGGCCGATCTACTGGCACGGTGCCCTGGGCCGCGCCAAGGAAGACCTCGATCGCGCCGCCGGAGAGATCGACCAGCGACTGGCCCAGCGGGGCGGTGGCGCCAACGTGGCGGTGCTCAAGTCTGTGGTCACCCAGGCCAGCGCCGCGATTCCTGTGATGCCGCTCTACATCGCCATGGTCTACAAGGTGATGAAGGAGCAGGGCCTGCACGAGGGCACCATCGACCAGCTCAATCGCCTGTTCGATGAGCGCCTCTATCTTGGCGCAGGGCAGGGCAGCGCCGATACCGACGAGGCCGGCCGCCTGCGCCTGGACGACTGGGAGCTGCGCGACGATGTCCAGCAGGCCTGCAAGGACCTGTGGCCGCGGGTGACCACCGAGAATCTGTTCGAGATCACCGACTATGCTGGGTACAAGCACGAGTTCCTGAAGCTGTTCGGCTTCGAGCGTGATGACGTCGACTACGACGCCGACGTGAATCCGATGGTGGAATTCGATGTCGTAGAGCCGTAGGGCCCGGTGCGCCGGCGCCCTGCCTCCCGATCCTCGAGCCCAGGAGGTGCGCATGGATACCAGGGAAAGCAAGACGCCGGACGAAGAGCTGGAACACCTCCATGAGGTCAGCCAGCCCGAGGACTATGATCACCCCGAGCCCGACGAAGACCAGCCCGAGGCCCGCGAGCCGGATCACGGCATGGCTTGGCTGCTGCCGGCGCTGATCGTCGTGGTGGCGGTAGTGGTGATCGGCATGCTGGTGGTCGGCCTCAGCGGCTGACGATCCGCTCTTCTCATCGCAGGGGGAGGGCTCATCCCAGGCGCCGGGCACCCCGCCCGGCGTCGTCGCATCCGGGCGGCTGTTATGACCGGAGGCTTCGGCCTAGAATAGGCCTTCACCGCTTGCGAGAGAGTCCCCATGCCTGACGCCCCACCCCCTGCATCGGCCTTGCCGCTGTCCCGGCATGTCGGCGTGGTGGTGCTGCCCGGCTTCTCGCTGCTGGCCCAGGCCTGTGCCACGGAACCGCTGGTGGTGGCCAATCGTCTGGCGGGGCGTAGCCTCTATCGCCTTTCCACTTTCGCCATCGACGAACGCCCGGTGGCCAGTGCCGCCGGCCAGGCGCTGGTGCCTCAGGCAAAGGCCGGCGAGCCGGACCAGGCCCTGGACATGCTGCTGGTCTGTGCTCCCGGGCCGCTGTCGGGCAGCGTGCCCGAGGCGCTGCTGGAGTGGCTGCGGCGCCTGGCCGCCGCCCGGGTGGTGCTGGGCGGTATCGGCGGTGGCACCGAGCTGCTGGCCCGGGCCGGGGTGCTCGAAGGCTACCGCGCGACCCTGCCCTGGACGCGCTTCGAGGCCTTCGCTCGCGACTATCCCCGGGTGCGGCTCTCCCAGCAGCTGTTCGAGATCGACCGCGACCGCCTGACCTGCGGCGGCGGCACCGCGGCCATGGACATGATGATGACGCTGATCGGCAGCCAGCACGGCGCCGAGCTGGCCGAGCGCATCTCCGAACACTTCGTTCTCGAGCGCATCCGCATGGGCGACGAGCCCCAGCAAGTGCCGCTGCGCACCCGGCTGGGCAATGCCCCGCAGAGCCTGATTGATGCGGTGGCGCTGATGGAGTCCAACATCGAGGAGCCGCTGACCACCCACGAGCTGGCCGAGCACCTCGGCATCTCGCGGCGCCAGCTGGAGCGGCTGTTCAAGAAGTTCCTCCAGGCGGTACCCAGCCGCTACTACCTCAATCTGCGCCTGCAGCAGGCCCGCAAGCAGCTGCGCGAGAGTGACCGGCCGGCCGGCGAGATCGCCCTGCAGACCGGCTTTTCCTCGGCGGCCCATTTCTCCACCGCCTACCGTAACCACTTCGGCATCACGCCTCGGGAGGAGCGCCTGGGCTGAGCCCCGGTCGATGCCACGAAGATGGCCGGAATGGTCCGCTTCCCGGCCGCTCGGGGACGTTCGCATCCGTGCTTCGGCGCTATGGTGGTCACTCCACTCCCCATGAGAGACTCGACCCATGACCACCGCCCTGCTGCTGATCGATGTCCAGGCTTCCTTTCCTGCCCGTGACTACTGGGACGAGGCCCTGGCCGGCCCCTGGCGCGCGCGCCAGCGCGCGCTGCTGGATCTGGCCCGTGAGGCGGGCCTGCCGCTGATTCGCATCTTCCACGAGGAGCCGGATAGCGGCACACCCTTCGATCCCGAACGTGGCCTGATACGTCCGCTCGACGGGTTCGATGACGCCGCCGCGGCGACCTTCCACAAGCGTGCCCATAACGCCTTCACCGACACCAGGCTCGAAGCCTGGCTGCGCGAGCGCGGCATTCGCCGGGTGGTGGTCAGCGGCATCCGCACCGAGCAGTGCTGCGAGACCACCACGCGAGTGGCATCGGACCTCGGCTTCGCGGTGGACTTCGTCGGCGAGGCGACTCTGACCTTCCCCATGACGCGCCATGGTCGTACCTGGAGCGCCGAGGAGATCCGGGCGCGCACCGAGCTGGTGCTGGAGAGGCGCTTCGCGCGGATCGTCGACGTGGCGACCCTGAAGAAGGAGTGGTGCGGTGTCACCGCCTGAGCGGAGCGAGCTGCGGGTCGGGGTGCTGATGCTCCCCGGCCAGGTGCCGCTGGACCTGGTCGGACCGCTGCAGGTGCTGCACGCCGCCCAGACGCTGGCGGGCGGCCTGGCGATTCGCTATTTCGGCCCCCGCGCATCGCTGGACTGGCTGGGGCCGCTGACGCTCGGTGGCATCGAACCGCTGCCGCAAGCGCTCGCGCCGCTGGACCTGCTGGTCGTGCCCGGCCAGTATCGTCGCGGTATCGACCCAAGCCTGCAGCCGGCCTGCGTCGACTGGCTGCGCCGCCATGCTGGCCAGGCCGATACCCTGATGGGCATCTGCTCGGGCTCGTTGCTGATGGCTGAGGCGGGCCTGCTGGACGGGCGGCGCTGCACCACCCATCACACCCTGCTGGCGCGTTTGCGCGAGCTGGCGTCCGACGCCCGGGTGCAGGGCGACTGCATCTTTATCGAGGACGGGCCCTGCCTGACCAGCGCCGGCATCTCCACCGGCATCGACACCATGCTGCACTGGCTGACCCGGCGCCTGGGGCATCGCCTGGCGCTGGCCGTGGCCCGGGAGATGGTGCTCTACCTTCGGCGCAGCGGGCACGAGCCCCAGCTGGCCGGCTGGCTTGCGGGACGCAACCATGTCGACGAGCGCATCCACCGCCTGCAGGACGCGCTCTGCGCGCGGCTCCGGGAGCGCTGGACCCTGGCCGGCATGGCCGATGCCGCGGCGATGAGCGAGCGCCACCTGCGTCGCCGCTTCGTCGCCGTGGCGGGGATGTCGCCCGGGGACTACCTGACGCGGCTGCGCCTGCAGCTGGCGCGCCAGTTGATGGAGGAGACGCCCTGGAGCCTGGCGCGCATCGCCGGGGAGGTCGGACTGGGCGACGACCGCCAGCTCAGGCGCGTCTGGAAGCGTCTCGAGGCGGACTCGCCCCGGGAATGGCGGCGGCGCCATGCGACGTCGGCTTGAGCCTGGCGGCATGGTGAGGTCGGATGGGTGACGTCGACGAACGCCGTCACGCATCGGCCCCTTACTCTTCGAGCACTCACGTTTCAGGCATGGCCTTGCGCGCCAGCAGGGCACGGAACAGCGCACCCATCATCACCGGCCGGTCGGCCTCGATCATGAAACCGGCCCCTTCCAACAGCGGTCGGGCCTGGCGGGTGATATCGGTGGCGATCGCCGAGGTGACCAGGTTCAGCGCCCGCCTGCCCAGGCCGGCCGGACGCTCGTCGGCCTGGAACTTGTCCATCACGCACAGCTGGCCGTCTTCGACCAGCACCCGGCGGGCCTCGGCCAGGCCGCGGGCCGGGTCGGGCATCACCGCCAGGATCAGGTGCATCACCACCACGTCGAACTGGCCGTCGGGGAAGTCGAGCGCCTCGGCATCCATCACCTCGACCGCGACGTCCCGCCCCAGCGTCTCGGCCCGGCGTTCGAGGCGCCGCATCATGACCGGGGACAGGTCGGTGGCGTGCAGCTCGATGTCTCGCGGCAGCCATGGCAGGTCGAGGCCGGTGCCGGCGCCCACCAGCAGCACCCGCATACCGGGGCGCCAGTGCACCTGGCCCAGGGCCGTGCGCCGCGCCCGGCGGAAGGCGCGTTCGGCCACCATGTCGTAGACCGGCGCATAGAGGTCGTAGCGCAGGCGGTTCCAGGCGGTGGTGTTGAACATGCGAAGTTCTCCGATCAGGCCATCACCTTAGCTGATTCGGCACGGTGGCGCGTCGAGGCGCCCCTGCCTTTTTCACAAATCGCCGTCCCATTGCTGAAAGCCCCCCCGTGAGGCGCTCCCTATACTCGAATGATCCGATTCATCCTGAACGAGCCCGGCTGGCTCGAGACAACGGAGAACGACATGACCCAGACCCCGACCCGCAGCGATTTCGACCAGTACATGGTGCCCAACTACGCGCCGCAGAAGGCCATTCCGGTGCGTGGCGAGGGCAGCCGCCTGTGGGACCAGGAAGGTAAGGAGTACATCGACTTCGCCGGCGGCATCGCGGTGAACTCCCTGGGCCATTGCCACCCGGTGCTGGTCGATGCCCTCAAGGCGCAGGCCGACAAGCTGTGGCATCTCTCCAACGTCTACACCAACGAGCCGGCGCTCAAGCTGGCGCGCTCGCTGGTCGAGCGCACCTTCGCCGACAAGGTCTACTTGTGCTCCTCCGGTGGCGAAGCCAACGAGGCCGCGCTCAAGCTGGCGCGCCGCTGGGCTCACGACACCCACGGCGAGCACAAGCATCGCATCGTGTCCTTCTACCAGTCCTTCCATGGCCGCACCTTCTTCACCGTCAGCGTCGGTGGCCAGCCCAAGTACTCCCAGGGCTTCGGTCCGGTGCCGGGTGGCATCGTCCACGGCGAGTTCAACGACCTGGACAGCGTGCGCGACCTGATCGACGGCGACACCTGCGCGGTGATGGTCGAGCCGATGCAGGGCGAGGGTGGCATCCTGCCCGCCGATCCGGCATTCCTGCAGGGCCTGCGCGATCTGTGCGACGAGCACGACGCCCTGCTGATCTTCGACGAGGTGCAGACCGGCGTGGGCCGCACCGGCTCGCTGTTCGCCTACATGGAATACGGCGTGACCCCGGACATCCTGACCAGCGCCAAGTCGCTGGGCGGCGGCTTCCCGGTGGGCGCCATGCTGACCACCGACCGCATCGCTCCGGCCATGGCCATCGGCACCCACGGCTCCACCTACGGTGGCAACGCCCTGGCCTCCGCGGTGGCCCTGGCCGCCGTGGAGCATATCGACACTCCCGAGGTGTTGGGTGGCGTCAAGCAGCGCCACGACCTGTTCCGCGAGCACCTCGAGGCGATCAACCGCAAGCATGGGGTGTTCAAGGAGATCCGCGGCATGGGCCTGCTGATCGGCGCCGAGATGAGCGACGACTATCAGAACCGTGCCAAGGACATCCTGCCGCTGGCCATCGAGGAGGGCCTGATGGCGCTGGTCGCCGGCCCCAACGTGCTGCGCATGGCGCCCTCGCTGGTGATCCCCGAGGCCGACATCGCCGAGGGCATGGCGCGCCTGGAGCGGGCCATTGCCCGGCTGGTGGCCGCCCAGTGAGCCGCGGCCACGCCATGCGAGATCCGGAACCACCCGCGGGAGGCCAAGCCATGCTGGTCGTACGTCCCACCCGGCCGGCGGACCTGCCGGCCCTGGAGCGGCTGGCGAGCAACGCCACGCCGCGCCTGACCAACCTGCCGGCCCATCGGGACCGCCTGGAGGAGCGCATCACGCGCTCCCAGCGGGCCTTCGAGGCCGAGGTGGAATTCCCCGGCGACGAGCACTACACCTTCGTGCTCGAGGACCAGGAGCGCGGCGAGGTGGTGGGCACTGCCACCGTGCGCGCCCAGGCCGGTGCCCGTGAGGCCTACTACACCTACCGGCAGGAGACCCTGATCCACGCCTCGCAGCAGCTCGACGTGCGCCGCGAGGTGCAGACCCTGTCGCTGTCCCATGAGGTCTCCGAGGCGAGCCTGCTGTGCGCCTACTCGCTGGACCCGCGTTATCGCGGCACCAGCGCCGAGAGCCTGTTGCGCCGGGCGCGGCTGATGTTCATTGCCCAGTACCCTGAGCGTTTCGCCGAGATCCTGGCCATGGCCTTTCCCGGCTACCTGGACGAGGGCGGCCAGTCGCCGTTCTGGAACAGCGTGGGGCGCCACTTCTTCGTGCGCGACTACCAGGAGATCAACTACGTGGCCGGGGTGCGCTCGAAGAGCTTCATCGCCGAGGTGATGCCCCAGTTCCCGCTCTACCTGGCGCTGCTCACGCCCCAGGCGCGGGCCGCCATCGGCCGTGAGCACCCGGACCACGAGTCGGCCATGGACGAGATGCTGGGCGAGGGCTTCCTGCGTTCGCGCCACGTCGACATCTTCGACGCCGGCCCGGTGATCAAGGCCGAGCGCGACCGCCTCTCGAGCTTCCGGCGCGCCGCCTGGCACCCGGTACGCATCCGCCCGGCCCACTCGCTGCCGGACGCCGAACCGGCGATGGTGGCCAACCAGCGGCTGCGCGACTTCCGCTGTGTGGTGGCGCGCTACGCGCTGTCGCCCACCGGCCAGCTGATGCTGTCGCCGGAACACGCCGAGCAGCTCGGCGTGGAGGAGGGCCGCGCCGTGCTGGCCGCGCCGCTCGCCCTGCCGGGCGATGCGCATGACCCGGGCTACGACGAGGGAGAGCTGTGATGCGCATCCGACCCATTGCCCCGTCCGACCTGGACGAGCTGCAGGCCCTGGCCCGAGAAACCGGGGTGGGCTTCACCTCGCTGCCCGACAACCGCGACTTCCTGGCCGCCAAGATCGATACCGCGGTCAGTGCCTTCAATCAGCAGACCCCGGTGGACCAGCGTCTCTACTTCTTCGTGCTCGAGGACGATGCCACCGGCAAGCTGGCCGGCTGCTGCGCCATCGAGGGCCAGGTGGGCCGCGAGGTGCCCTTCTACCATTATCGGGTGGGTACCCTGGCTCACTCTTCGGTGCAGCTCGACCTGCACCGCACCATCGACACCCTGTTCCTGAGTTCGGACCATACCGGTGACGCCGAGGTGGCCTCGCTGTTCCTGCGTCCCGAGTATCGCGGCGCCGATCGTCGGCACGAGCGCAACGGCGCGCTGCTGTCGATGATGCGTTGGCTGTTCATGGCCGAGTTTCGCGACAGCTTCCCCGACAAGGTGCTGGCGGAGATGCGCGGGGTGTTCGACGCCGAGGGCCGCAGCCCCTTCTGGGAGTGCCTGGGCAGCAACTTCTTCCCCATGGACTTCAATGAAGCGGACAGGCTGACGGGATTAGGCCAGAAGAGCTTTATCGGCGAGCTGATGCCCAAGTTCCCGATCTACACCCCCTTCCTCTCCGAGGAGGCCCGGGCCTGCATCGGCCAGGTCCACGAGCACACCCGCCCGGCGCTGGCGATGCTCAAGAAGGAGGGCCTGCGCTGGGAAGGATTCATCGACATCTTCGACGGTGGCCCCACCGTGGAAGCCTATGTCGACGACGTGCGCGGCGTGCGCCTGTCGCGGGCCTGCCGAGTGGAGGTCAAGGCCGGCGAGCTTGCCCAGGCCGAGCGGCCGCGCTGGCTGGCCGCCACCACCTCCATGGCCGGGTTCCGCGCGGCCTGGCTGGGGCGTGGCCCCGACGATGACGGCGTGGTGACCCTGAGCGAGGCCGAGGCGGCGCTTCTCGAGGTCGGCTCCGGCGACACCCTGCGCATTCTGGATAGCGACGAGGAGGCATGATGAAGGCGATGCAACGACTGCTGATTGGCAGCCAGTGGCAGGACGGCGAGGCCGAGGGCTTCTCTAAGCAGGATCCGGTCTCCGGCGAGGCGCTGTGGCATGGCTACGCCGCCTCCGAGGCCCAGGTGGGTGCCGCCGTCGACGCCGCACGCGCCGCCTTCCCGGGCTGGGCGCGACAGCCCTTCGAGGCACGCCAGGCCATGGTCGAACGCTTCCGCGAGGTGCTGGAAAACCACCGCGAGGATCTTGCCACGGCGATCGCCGCCGAAACCGGCAAACCGCTGTGGGAGGCGCGCACCGAGGTCGGCGCGATGATCGGCAAGGTGGCGATCTCGATCCGCGCCTACCAGGAGCGCACCGGCGAGCGCGAGCGCGACCTGGGCGATGCCCGGGCCGTGCTGCGCCACCGGCCCCACGGCGTGATGGCGGTATTCGGGCCCTACAACTTCCCCGGCCACCTGCCCAACGGACACATGGTGCCGGCGCTGCTGGCCGGCAATACCGTGGTCTTCAAGCCCAGCGAGCAGACGCCGCTGACCGCCGACCTGACCCTGCAGTGCTGGCGCGAGGCCGGCCTGCCGGAGGGCGTGATCAATCTGGTGCAGGGCGGGGCCCCGGTGGGCCAGGCGCTGTCCGCTCATCCCGGCATCGACGGCCTGCTGTTCACCGGCAGCGCCAAGGTCGGCGGCCTGCTGCAGCGTCAGTTCGCCGGCCAGCTCGACAAGATCCTGGCCCTGGAGCTCGGCGGCAACAACCCGCTGGTGATCAAGGACGTGCCCGATCAGGACGCGGCCGTGCTGACCATCCTGCAGTCGGCCTTCCTGTCCGGTGGCCAGCGCTGCACCTGCGCACGCCGGCTGATCGTGCCGGAAGGCCAGGTGGGCGACCATCTGCTGGACGCCCTGTCCGACGCCATCTCGCGGCTTCGCGTGGCCGGCCAGTTCAGCGAGGATGCTCCGTTCTACGGCGGCCTGGTGAGCGTGGCGGCCGCCGACGGCCTGCTGGCCGCCCAGGACGACCTGGAGGCCCGTGGCGGCACGGTGCTGTCGCGCATGCATCGCCTGGAGGAGGGCACCAGCCTGCTGTCTCCGGCGCTGATTGACGTCACCGGCCTGGAGATTCCCGACGAGGAGCACTTCGGTCCGCTGCTCAAGGTGTATCGCTACCGCGACTGGGATGAGGCTCTCCGGCTGGCCAACGACACCCGCTACGGTCTCTCCGCCGGCCTGATCGGCGGCGAGCGGGCCGACTGGGACGATTTCCTGCTGCGCATCCGCGCCGGCATCGTCAACTGGAATCGCCAGACCACCGGCGCCTCCGGCGACGCGCCCTTCGGTGGAGTGGGCGACAGCGGTAACCATCGACCGAGCGCCTATTACGCCGCCGACTACTGCGCCTATCCGGTGGCCTCCATGGAGAGCGAAGCGCTGAGCCTGCCCGACAAGCTGCCGCCGGGGGTGACGCTGTGAGCCAGACACCGAATCCGACCGTGCGCGAGGTCAACTTCGACGGCCTGGTAGGACCGACCCATAACTATTCCGGGCTGGCCCACGGCAACGTGGCCTCGATGACCCATGAGGGGCTGGTGGCCAATCCCCGCGAGGCCGCCCTGCAGGGCCTCGAGAAGATGAAGTCGCTGATGGATGCCGGCTACGCCCAGGGCGTGCTGCCGCCACAGCAGCGGCCGGACCTGGGCGCCCTGCGCGCGCTGGGCTTCACCGGCAGCGATGCCCGAGTGCTGGCCCGGGCCGCCGAGGAGGCGCCCCAGGTGCTGCGCGCGGTGTGCTCGGCATCCAGCATGTGGACCGCCAACGCCGCCACGGTGACGCCGAGCGTCGACGCCCCGGACCGCCGGGTGCACTTCACGCCGGCCAACCTTCAGTCGAGCTTCCATCGCTACCTGGAGCCGGCCACCACCGGCCGAGTGCTGGCATCGATGTTCCGCGACGAGCGCTTCTTCGCCCATCACCCGGTGCTGCCATCGACCCCGGCCTTCTCCGATGAGGGCGCGGCCAACCACACCCGACTGGCCGGTGACCACGGCGAGCCCGGCGTGCACCTCTACGTCTACGGTCGCCAGGCATTCGGCGGAGACGGCGTCGAGCCCAAGCGCTTCCCGGCCCGCCAGACCCTGGAGGCCAGTCAGGCGGTGGCTCGCCAGCACGGCCTGGAGGCGTCGCAGACGGTGTTCGCCCAGCAGCACCCCGAGGCCATCGACGCCGGCGTCTTCCATAACGACGTCATCGCCGTGGGCAACGGGCCGGTGCTGCTCTACCACGAATACGCCTTCCGCGACGAGCAGGGCACCCTCGACGCGCTGCGCGCGAGGATGGCGTCGCCGCTGATCCCGGTGCGGGTGCCGGTGGAGGCGGTGAGCCTGGACGACGCCGTGGCCTCGTACCTGTTCAACTCCCAGCTGCTCAGCAACCCGGACGGCACCATGACCCTGGTGGTGCCCGGCGAGTGCCAGGAGCGCGAGGCGGTGTGGCGCTGCCTGCAGGATCACCTGCTGGCGGGCAACAACCCCATCGCCGAGGTGGTGGTCAAGGACGTCAAGCAGTCGATGCGCAACGGCGGCGGCCCCGCCTGCCTGCGGCTGCGGGTGGCGCTCTCCGATGAGGAGCGGGCCGCGGTATCGGGCCGTGTGCTGCTCGACGATGCCCTGCACGGTGAACTCACCGCCTGGGTCGAGCGTCACTACCGCGATCGCCTGGCGCCGGCCGACCTAGCCGACCCGGCGCTCGCCCACGAGACGCTCACCGCCCTGGACGAGCTGACCCGCCTGCTCAAGCTGGGCAGCGTCTATCCCTTCCAGCTGTGATGTCCCTTGCCCCCTGATGCTCTCTCGTTGCCTCGCCCTCCGGCGGGGCTTTTTTTGTCTGAGCGGGCGGTTATGCTGTGAACGATTCGCCCATTGCCTACCCGAGGAGGCCGCCGTGGCCGGAAGCAGCCTGCTGACCCTGATCGACGACATCGCGACCCTGCTCGATGACGTCTCGCTGATGACCAAGGTGGCGGCCAAGAAGACCGCGGGGGTACTGGGCGATGACCTGGCCCTCAACGCCCAGCAGGTGACCGGCGTACATGCCGACCGCGAGCTGCCGGTCGTGTGGGCGGTGGCCAAGGGCTCGCTGCGCAACAAGGCGATCCTGATCCCCGCGGCGCTCGCGATCAGCGCCTTCCTGCCGGTGCTGGTGACGGTGTTGCTGATGCTGGGTGGCGCCTACCTCTGCTACGAAGGGGCCGAGAAACTGGCCCACAAGTTCTTGCACGGCGAGGAAGACGAGGCCGAGCATGCGCGCCGCGTCGAGGCGTTGGCCGGGGAGGGCGTCGACATGCGCGAGTTCGAGCGTCAGCGCATCAAGGGCGCCATCCGCACCGACTTCGTTCTCTCCGCCGAGGTCATCGTCATCACCCTGGGCAGCGTGGCCGGGGCGGCCCTGGGCCAGCAGGTGACGGTGCTGGTCGGCATCGCGGTGCTGATGACCGCCGGCGTCTATGGCCTGGTCGCCGGCATCGTCAAGCTGGATGACCTGGGGCTCTACCTGAGCCGCCACGACGGTGCCCTGGCCGGATTGGGCCGTGGCCTGGTCACTGCCGCGCCTTGGCTGATGAAGCTGCTGTCGGTAGTCGGCACCGCCGCCATGTTCCTGGTCGGCGGCGGTATCCTCGGCCACGGCGTGCCCGCTCTGCATCATCTCGTCCAGGGCGTGGCCGAGGCGGACCTGGCCGTGCCGGGACTCGAGGCTGTCGTTCACGGTGTGGGGCCGATGCTGCTCAATCTGGTGATCGGGCTTGTGGCCGGCGCACTGGTGCTGGGTTCTGTGACGCTGATCCAGAAGCTGCGTCGGGGCTGAGATGGCATTGATGGCTCGGTCTTCTCCAGTCGGCCCCGAGTCGGTCTATCGTGAGGCTCTCGAGCGGCATGGCTTTGTCGAAGATCCCGCCCAGTGGCGGGCCGTCGAGGCGTTGGAGGCGACCCACCGGGCCCTGGCGCGCGGAGAGCCTGCGCCGGACGGCGTCTACTTATGGGGCTCGGTCGGGCGGGGCAAGACCTGGCTGATGGATCGCTTCCATGACGGGCTGACGGTGCCGTCGCGCCGACTGCACTTCCATCACTTCATGCGCTGGGTGCATCGGCGGCAGTTCCAGCTCTCCGGCACGCCCGATCCGCTGCGTCATCTGGCGGCGGAGCTCGCCGCCGAGGTGCGGGTGCTGTGTCTCGACGAGCTGTTCGTCAACGATATCGCCGATGCCATGCTGCTGGGGCGTCTGTTCGAGGCCCTGTTCGAACGGGGACTGGTGCTGGTGGCGACCTCCAACCAGGCGCCGGAGCAGCTCTATGCGGACGGCTTCAACCGTGAGCGCTTCCTGCCGGCGATCGACGCGATCAATCGCCACATGGGCGTGGTGCACCTGGACGGCGACCAGGACCATCGCCGTCATCCCGGGGCGGGACAGCGCCGCTACTGGGTGCTCGAGCCGGACCAGCCGACGTCCCTGGCGGCAGTCTTCGATACGCTGAGCGCCGGCGAGGGCTGGGTGCCCGATCCCGTCGAGATCGGCCACCGGCCCATTCCGGTGGAGGCGAGAAGCGAGACGGTGCTGTGGTGTCGCTTTGCTGCCCTGTGTGAGGCTCCGCTGTCGGCGCTGGACTTCATCGACCTGTGCGATCGTTTCCGTCATGTGCTGATCGGGGAGTTGCCGCGGCTTGATGGCGGGCCGGCCCTGGGCAGCATTGCCCGAGGCACGGAAGATGCCAGCCGTCGCGTGGTGGCCGGCGATCGCGAGCTGCCGGCGCTGACCCGCCAGGACGATGGCGTGCGGCGTTTCATCGCCCTGGTCGATGAGTGCTATGACCGGGGCGTGCCGCTCTACCTCGAGGCGGAGGTCCCGCTCGAGGAGCTCTACCGGGTCGGGCACCTGTCCTTTCCCTTCCGCCGCACCCTGAGCCGGCTCGGCGAGATGCAGCTGGCGCGCTTCGGGTGCGGCTGACGGCTCCGGCCGTTGTCATGGCGCGGGCCGGTCGGCGCGCAGCGCCACGGCATCGTCGCGGGGGACCGCGAACTCGGCCCGGCCGGCCGCGTCCACCGTCACCCGGGTGGTGCAGTCATCCAGCAGGTTGCAGTACTCGCCCGCCGGCAGGCCGGTGTCGAGCGTGGCCGCCCAGGTCGTATCGGCACGATTCATGGCCAGAAAGCCGCGCGCGCCGCGCGCGAAGGCGATGCGCGAGTCGCCGTCCGCCTGCCAGTGGGCGAGCGGGGCGTCGCCGACCGCCTCGCGGAAGCCGACCATGGCGGTGATCTCGGGCCAACGATGCTCGCAGACCCAGCCGTGTCGCTCCAGCTCGTCGCGGGCCAGGCAGCCCAGGCCCTCCTCGCCATGCACCGGCCGGGTGCGCCAGCCCTCCTCGGCCAGTGCGGGCGGGCCCTGGTCGCCATTGTCGAAGGTATAGCTCGACATCAGCTTGGGCGTGCCATAGGGCCAGGCCAGCATGAAGACGTTGGCCAGCGGGTAGAGGGCATCGCGGTGCATCAGCATGTCGCCCCCCACATGGCCGCGCTGCTTGTCGTGATTGTCGACGAACACCAGGGCCTCGTCGCCGGTCAGCCAGCCATTGCCCCGGCCCAGCGTCTCGAGGCTGGCCAGGTCGCCCTCCTTGATGGCCCGGGCCAGGTCCTGGGAGTAGCCGAATTCGGTGACCGCGGCGGCAGGGGCATATTCCCGCTTCTTGATCGGCTCGCTGCCCGGATCGATCACCTCCTGGAACACATAGGGTTCGCCTTCGAGACGGTCGAGTATCGCCGCGATATCCGCCGCCGGCATGTGCTTGGCAGCGTCGATGCGCAGTCCGCCTACGCCGAGGTCGAGCAGCGACTGCAGATAGCCGGCGATGCTCTCGCGTATCGCCTCGCGCTCGGTGGCCAAGTCGGCCAGCCCCAGCAGGTGGCAGGTCTGCACCTCGTAGCGGTCTTGATAGTTCTGGATCTGGTCGTTGCCGTGACGGTCGCAGTGGTGGAAGTGGTCGGGCCGGTACAGCTCGCCGTAGTGGAAGGGGGAGTAGACGGTACCGGCGATGCCGACCCCTTCGCCGATGCCGGCCATATGGTTGATCACCGCATCGGCGACGATGACGACCCCGGCGGCGTCGCAGCGCGCGACCATCTCGGCGAAGCCCTCGCGGTCGCCGCTGCGCGAGGTCAGCGCATAGCTCACCGGCTGGTAGCGGGCCCACCAGGCCCCGTCGACGGCGTCGAGGGCGATATGCTCGTTGGCCGGTGAGACCTGTACGGCGTTGATGCCGGCCGGGCCGAGATGGGTCTCGCACTCGGCGGCGATATCGTCCCAGCGCCATTCGAACAGATGCACCATCACCGCTTGCGCGTCGCCCAGGCGCAGGGGATCGCCCCGGGAAGGGGAGGTGTCGGTGGCGGCTATGGCCGGCGGGGCCGACAGGGCCAGGGTCGCGGCCAGGGCGATCGAACCGGGCAATTGCTGTGCTGTCATGGGTATTCCGTTGTGGTTGTCGTGGAGGGAAGGCATGGTCCGACCCATGCTAGCGGCGAGCATCGAACCTGGCCTCCTCCTGCAGGATGACTGGCTTCCCCCTCCCTACGCCCCACCCATACGCCACCCCTGCGCCCCGCGGGGAGGAGGCGGGTCGGGGGGCGATTGGCGACCCTTGTCGCAGAGAAAGACCGCCGCCTGCCGGATCGGGCTTTCTCGCTGAAAGACGACGGTTCACAACAACAAGGGGCTCGACATGACACGACGCCACGCCTTCCTCACTCCACTGCTGGTCGCCACGCTAGGTGCCGGGTCCGCGTTGCCGGCGATGGCCTTCGAGGATGACTCACTGACCATCTGGATGGGGGACAACAAGGGGCCCGAGGGCATCCGCGAGGTGGCCGATCGCTTCACCGCCGACACCGGGATCGCCATCGACATCGTCCACCCCGATAACCTCACCGACCGCTTCCAGCAAGCCGCCGGTAGCGGCCAAGGGCCGGACATTGTCATCTGGGCTCACGATCGCATGGGTGAGTGGGCCCAGAGTGGGCTGCTCAAGCGCGTCGCACCGGGTGATGCCTACCGTGAGCGTTACTTCGACTTCACCTGGGACGCCGTGGTCTGGAACGGCGAGACCTACGGCTATCCCATCTCGGTGGAGTCGCTGGGCCTGATCTATAACAAGGCCCTGGTGAAGACGCCGCCCGAGAGTTTCGCCGAGCTGGCAGAGCTCGATGCCGAACTCGAGCAAGAGGGCAAGAAGGCGATTCTCTTCGACTATGGCGAGCCGTATTACGGCTGGACGCTGCTGGCGGCCAACGGCGGTTACCCCTTTCGGCGCACCGAAGGCGGCTACGACGTCGACGATATCGGCGTCAACAACGCCGGTGCGCTGGCGGGGGCCGAGCATCTTCAGGAACTCATCGAGAGCGGGGTGCTGCCCGAGGGCACTGACTACAGCATGATGGATACCCGCTTCAACCGCGGCGAGGTGGCCGCCATGATCAGCGGTCCCTGGGCCTGGGGCAATCTGGACAAGAGCGGCATCGACTACGGCGTGACCCTGCTGCCCAGGGTCGGCGACGAGCGGGCCAAGCCGATGTTCGGGGTGACGACGGCGATGATCAATTCGGCCTCGCCCAACGACTTTCTGGCCACCGAGTTCCTCGAGAGCTACCTGCTCAGCGAGCAAGGCCTGCGCACCTTCAATAGCGATGGCTCGCTGGGGGCCGTGGCCCACAAGGTCTACCAGCAGGAGCTGGAGAGCGACCCGCGGATCGCCGCGACCCTGGAGAACGCCGAGCTCGGCGAGCCGATGCCCAATATCCCCGAGATGGGCGCCTTCTGGTCGGCCATGGAGCCGGCCCTGCAGAACATCGGCAGCGGCCGCCAGGCCCCGCAGGCGGCCCTCGATGCCGCCGCCGAGCGCATCCACAACGCCATCCAGTAACCACAACGCCGCACCTGGTGCCGCCGGCCGTGCCGCTGAGGCACGGTCGATGGCCCGGGGAGGGACTCGCCATGTACACGACCAATGCGTCGCGCGGCCTGCCGCGCCATCGTTCCCGCTACCCCACTGAGCGCTACACCCGCTGGGCCCTGCGCGCCCTGACGGTGGCGCTGGTGCTTGCCACCCTGTGGCTGGTGGTGGCCTTCCACCTGCGCGGCCAGTGGATGTTCGCGCTGCTGTTCCTGGTGCTGGGCGCCTCGTTGGCGATCGTCTTCGGCAAGCGCCAGCTGATGAGCCACCGCTACATCTTCCCGGCGCTGGCCGGGATGGGCGTGTTCGTGATCTTCCCGTTGCTCTATACCTTCGGCATCAGCTTCAGCAACTACAGCTCGAGCAACCTGCTCAGCGAGGAGCGGGTTCGCGCTCAGTTCCTCGAGCAGACCTACCAGGCCGAGGGCCAGGCCTTCGACTTCCGGCTGTACCAGGATGGCGGTCAGGTGCGGCTCTACCTCGAGACTCCGGGAGCCGGGCTGGAAGGGGCTCGGCGCCTGGCCTCGGTGCCGCTGGCCGAGGCTGGCGACGGGGAGCCGTTGGCGGTGCGTCCGGTCGAGGCGGCACCGGCCGGCGAGGCGCTGGGCTTGCGCGAAGTGATCGCCCGGCGTGATGTCCTCGAGGGCCTGACCCTGGTGACGCCTGACGGCACGGAGCTGCGTATGGCCGGCCTGCGTCGCTTCGCACCGATGCTGCCGCGCTTCGAGTCGAATTCCGATGGCAGCCTCACCGACCTGCGCGACGGCACTACCCTGACGCCCGACCGCGAGACAGGTTTCTTCGTCACAGAAGATGGCGAGCGCCTGACCCCCGGCTGGCCGGTGGCGGTGGGCCTCGACAACTACGCCAAGATCTTCACCGACCCCGACATCCGCGGGCCCTTCCTGCAGATATTCGTCTGGACCTTCGTCTTCGCCGGGCTGACGGTGGCGTTCACCCTGGCGGTGGGCTTCGTGCTGGCGTCGCTGCTGCAGTGGGAGCAGCTGCGCGGCAAGGCCATCTACCGCACCCTGTTGATCCTGCCCTATGCGGTGCCGGCCTTCATCTCGATCCTGATCTTCAAGGGGATGTTCAACCAGCACTACGGTGAGATCAATCTGATCCTCGAGAATGTCTTCGGCATTAGCCCCGACTGGTTCACCGACCCGGCGCTGGCGCGCACCATGCTGCTGGTGGTCAACACCTGGCTGGGCTATCCGTACATGCTGCTGCTGTGCATGGGGCTGATCCAGTCTATCCCCCGTGACCTCTTCGAAGCCTCGGCGGTGGACGGCGGCGGGCCGCTGACCAACATGTTCAGGATCACGCTGCCGCTGATCCTCAAGCCGCTGACGCCGCTGCTGATCGCCGCCTTCGCCTTCAACTTCAATAACTTCGTGCTGATCGCCCTGCTCACCGGCGGCAAGCCGGGCATCCTCGGCGCCAGCACCCCGGCGGGCACCACCGACCTGCTGGTCAGCTACACCTACCGCATCGCCTTCCAGGATGCCGGCCAGAACTTCGGCCTGGCGGCGGCCATCGCCACCCTGATCTTCCTGCTGGTGGTGGGGCTGTCATTGCTCAATCTGCGGCTTTCCAAGGTCAAGGTCTGAGGAGCTTCATCATGGCCATGGTTCAACCCCGTACGATCCGCGCCCGCAAGCTGGGCGCTCACCTCGCCCTGTTGGGCTTCGTCAGCCTGGTGGTGTTTCCGCTGCTGCTGGTGATCTCGATTTCCTTCCGTGAGGGCAACTTCGCCACCGGCAGCCTGATTCCCGAGCGTTTCTCTCTGGAGCACTGGGCGCTGGCATTCGGCATCCCCTGGGAGCGTGCCGACGGCAGCATCGTCCAGCCGCCGTTCCCCGTGCTGCTGTGGCTGTGGAACTCGATCAAGGTGGCGCTGGTGTCATCGCTGATGATCCTCGCGCTCTCCACTACCAGCGCCTACGCCTTCGCGCGCATGCGCTTCAAGGGCAAGGCGCCGATCCTCAAGGGCATGCTGATCTTCCAGATGTTCCCGGCGGTGCTGTCGCTGGTGGCGCTCTATGCGCTGTTCGACCGCCTCGGGCAACTGGTGCCCTGGCTGGGTATCAACACCCACGGTGCGTTGATCCTCGCTTCGCTGGGCGCGGTAGCACTGCACATATGGACCATCAAGGGCTACTTCGAGTCCATCGACGGCTCCCTGGAGGAGGCGGCGGTGGTCGACGGCGCCAGCACCTGGCAGGCCTTCTACCACATCCTGCTACCGCTGTCGGTGCCGATCCTGATGGTGGTGTTCATCCTTGCCTTCATCATGTCGATCATGGAGTACCCCATGGCCTCGGTGCTGCTGCTCGACGAGGACAAGCTGACGCTTGCCGTGGGCGCCCAGCAGTACCTCGCCGACCACAATCAGCGCTGGGGCGACTTCGCCGCCGCGGCGGTGCTCTCGGGGTTACCCATCACCCTGGTCTTCCTGCTCTGCCAGCGCTGGATCGTAGGTGGCCTCACCTCGGGGGGGGTAAAGGGCTGAGTCCCCCGTTCTCCATCGCTCTTTCCCCATCGCTCCTTGCTTGCCCCGTAACGCTCGCTTCCCCGGCCATGTGCCGGGTTTTTTTCGCTTATCCCGCCACAGACACGTGTCGGTCGATGCCGGCACCGGCCGTGGGATGGTCTCGCGCTGTCGCCGATCACCGGTCTCGCATGACTTTCCACCAAAGGCTTACACCCGACATCCCCCTTCCCTACGCCCCTCGTCCCCTCCCTCGCTCGGGGGCGTGGGGAGGGTCAAGGCAGATGGCATCCGGGCGAAAGTGGCTGCAGCGCCAGCGGCGCTGACTTCATGCACGCCCCCGGGGCCAAACGATGGTCTGGGGATGGGAACGAGACAACAACAAGGGGATCATCATGCGTCTCTCGCATCACACGTCATTTCGGCTCTCCATGGCGGCGGCCGCCATGGTTCTGGGCACGACAGCGGCACAGGCAGCCGACGTCGATTTCCATGGCTATGCCCGTTCCGGCATCGGCTCGACCAGTGGCGGCGGCGATCAGGCTTGCTTCCAGGCGGCCGGGGCACCGGCCAAGTATCGCCTCGGCAATGAGTGCGAGACCTACGCCGAACTGGGGCTCGGCTCGACGCTCTACGAGGAAGATGGAAAGTCGTTCTATTTCGACAGCCTGGTGGCCTACGTCAACGAACAGGCCAACGACTTCGAATCCCTGGATGGCGCGAGCGACGATGGCAACACCATCGCCCTGCGCCAGCTCAACGTCCAGGCCAAGGGGGTCATCGAGTCGCTTCCCGAAGCCACGCTGTGGGCCGGCAAGCGGTTCTACCAGCGTCACGACATCCACATGAATGACTTCTACTACTGGGATCTTTCCGGTCCCGGTGGTGGCATAGAGAACGTCGACCTGGGATTTGCCAAGCTGAGCCTGGCCTGGTTGCGCAACACCAGCACCGACTCCGAGTTTCCCGACGCCAGCCAGAATCTGGCCAACAATACCTTCGACGTACGCCTGGCGGGAATCGCCACCAATCCGGGCGGTAGCCTCGAGATCGGTTACGACTATGGCGCCGCAACACTGACCGAGGCCCAGGATCGAGCCGGTATCGATCCTGAAAAGGGACACATGCTGACCCTCGAACACACTCAGGGGGACTGGTTCGGCGGTTTCAACAAGCTGGTCTTCCAATATGCCACCGACGGCATCATCGGCAGCGCCGGTCGTCCCACCACGGCGTCGGCCACGCCCGAGGGCAGCATGGTACGAGTGATCGATCACGGCCTCGTCGAGCTCTCGCCCAATGTCGACATGCTGTACGCGGCCATCTATGAGGATCGTGACCTCGACAACGGCCAGGGACAGACCTGGATGTCTTCCGGTATCCGCCCGACCTATTACTGGAGCGATACCCAGAGTACGGCGCTGGAGCTTGGCTACGATCGGATCGATCCCCAGCAGGGCGATCTGGACACGGTCGATCTGACCAAGCTGACGCTGGCCCAGCAATGGTCGGCGGGCCGCGGTGCCTTTGCCCGCCCGGTGCTGCGTGCCTTCGCTACCTATGCGAACTGGGATGGTGATGTCTACAACGCGGCCAGCGAGTCCATCGACATGGGCGAGGACGATGGTGTCACCGTCGGCCTGCAGGTCGAGGCCTGGTGGTAAGCAAGATCGTGATGTCAGCAATGCCTGCTGATACTTGGCCGACACCGCCCGAGGCGGGGTCGGCATTTTTTCTGGTCGCCGTGACAGGAGGCTTCTTCATGATTCCGGCAAAGACCCTGGTGGCGGTGGCGCTGGGAACGCTCTGGCTGAGCGGCTGTGCTACCTCGACATCGCCATCCTCCATGCCCGCCGATGCTGAATGGCTCGATCGCGCAAGCGACTGTTGTGCGGAACTCGCCGACCTGCCCCTGATGGACCTGTCCACCCGCGGCTCGCAGGAACTCGAGTTCGGTCCCATGGCACCGGTTCATCGCTTCGATACCGGCGTGAGTGCTTTCCGGGCGCTGCGATTGCCCCGCAGCTCAGGTCCGCTGCGACTCGAGCTGGTGAGTGCCGTACAGCGAGACGTCCGGGGCCAGCCCGCGTTGTTTGCGCCGACGCTGCTGATCCTCGACGAGGCCGGGCGCATTCGTCGTCGCCATGACTGGCAGGAGTTCACCTACCGTCCCGCTCAAGGGCTGAAGGGCGATCGCCTGACGCTGAGTCTCGATGTGATGCCCTCGAGCGATGCCGATCGCCTGGTCGTGTTGACGACCGAGGCGGCGCTGTCCGCCGAGACCGAGCTGCTGCATCCTGCGCGGGCCTTGGCCCGGGCCCGCCACCTGGCCGAGCCGGCGGTGCTCAATCCGCTGGCCGTTCACAGGGCCAGGGGCGAGGTGACGCTGCGGGTCCACCCCATCGGCGAGACGGCCGGTCTGTTGGCGCCACTGATGGCAGGCGGAGGCGATGAGCCGGCGCCTGTGTCGCCCCCCGCGGACGCCGGGATGGCGAAGACGGCCGATACGGTGCCCCACGGGCAACCGACGCCGGCGCCGCTGGACTGGCGGCGTACCATCCGAGCCGCCCTGGCGGCCGGTGACCTGGATCTGGCGATGTCGCTGGCCGAGCGAGCCGAGCTGGCCGGTGAAACGGGCACTCGACGCTGGTTGGCACAACAGCTGGAGCGACGCTGATGACCGCTGCGCCGGCAAGCATGGGCCTCTGGGGCGGAGCACGCCCTTGAACACGAAGGAGAGAGAAATGTTGCCGCGAGACCTGTTCGTGCGCTACCTGGAACGGCTGTCCAGGCTCATGGGGACGATCGAGCGTCATGATACGCAGGGCGGCGGTGTGCTCCATGCTAGCCTGGCGCCGGACATGTTCCCGTTGCTGACCCAGGCACGGATCACCGCGAACTTTGCACTCCGGGCCTGCTGTCAGTTGGCGGCGGTCCCGGTGGTCAGCTTCGACGATACCGATGATACCTACGTGGGTCTGGAGGAGCAGCTTCGCCGCAGTCGGGAGTACATCGTGTCCCTCGTCATTCCGGGAGAGCCGCGTGCCTTGCCCATAGGGCAGGATACGGCGGGTGACGCCGCCATCTCCTTGCCCATGGACGAATACGTTCACGCCTTTGCCCTGCCGAACTTCTTCTTTCATCTGTCGATGGTCTATGCGATCGCCAGGGCGGCCGGCGTCCCGCTGGGCAAGGCGGACTTCGATGGTTACCACCAGTATCCGCCCGGGTTTTCCTTCCGCTAGCGGCGGACGCCTGGCGGCCCTGGAACATCCGGGACCGCCAGGTTCCAGGGGCGTTCAGGCGACGATGCCGGGGATTTCCACCTGGCGTGGGCAGGCCGTACCGTCCGACGCGAACAGGTGGCAGTGGTCGCCGGCCAGCCCCAGGGTGACGACCTGATGTTCCTCAAGATGCGCCAGACCGTCGAGACGCTGGGTAATCGTGCCTTCGACCCCCTCCACTCGTAGGTGGGCGAGTGTCTCGTAGCCGAGCTTCTCGGCCACCATCAGCTGCGCCGTCAGTCGCGATTCGCCCAGGTCCGGAGTGACGAAGTCCTCGGCACGAATCCCCAGGGTGGCGGTCTCGCCCGCCGCCAGGCCGCGTCCGTCCACTGCCACGGCGAGCGTCTCGCCGGAGGGCAGGCGCACTCCCGTGCGCCGCGGGCCCGGATCGACCACCGTCACCGGCAAGGTATTGATGCGCGGCGAGCCGATGAACTCGGCCACTTCGAGAGACTGCGGGAAATGGTAGAGCGACAGCGGCGCACCGACCTGGGCGATGCGCCCACCCGAGAGCAGCACGATGCGGTCGGCCAGCGTCATGGCCTCGACCTGGTCGTGGGTGACGTAGATCATGGTGGCGCCCAGGCGCTTGTGCAGCTCGGCGATCTGCACCCGCATCTCGACCCGCAGCGAGGCATCGAGGTTGGACAGCGGCTCGTCGAACAGGAACACCGCCGGCTCCTTGACCAGGGTGCGGCCGATCGCCACCCGCTGGCGCTGGCCGCCGGAGAGGTCCTTGGGCTTGCGCTTGAGCAGCGGGGTGAGCTGCAGGATGTCGGCGGCGTGCTCGACGCGGCGGCGGATCTCTCCCTTGTCGGTGCGCGCCAGCTTGAGGCCGAAGGCCATGTTCTCTGCCACCGTCATGTGCGGGTAGAGCGCATAGGACTGGAAGACCATGCCGATGTCGCGCTCCTGGGGCGGGATCTCGTTGATCCGCTCGCCGTCCAGGCACATCTCGCCGCGGGTGATGTCCTCGAGCCCGGCGACCATGCGCAGCAGGGTCGACTTGCCGCAGCCCGAGGGGCCGACAAACACCACGAACTCGCCGTCGTCGATGGTCAGGTCGATGTCGCGCGAGATCTCGACGCCGTCATAGTCCTTGCCGATGCCTTCGAGTGTCAGTCGTCCCATGAGGCTTCCTCCGAATCGGTGGTGCAGCGGGCGATGGCGATGCCGTAGGCCGGCAGCTCAAGAGTGCCGGCCTGCCAGCGGCCGTTGACCAGGGTCGGTGCGTTGGCGAGGTTTCGGGCGGCACGCGGGGCCGGCAGCTCGCGGGGAGTGTCGGCGAAATTCAGTGCTACCAGCAGCCGCTGGTCGCGGTAGGTGCGTTCGAGGCACAGCACCTCGTCGCGTACCGGGTGGTAACGGACCTCGCCCTTGACCAGCGCCGGGTGCTCGCGGCGGAAGGCCAGCAGGTCGCGGATGGCGTTGAGCAGCGATTGTGGGTCGCTGTCCTGCCGGTCCACGGCCAGGTCGAGGTGCTCGTCCGACACCGGCAGCCAGGGCGTGGTCGGGGAGAAGCCGCCGTTGAGCGCATCGGCCTGCCACGGCAGGGGCGTGCGGCAGCCGTCGCGACCCTTGTAGGCCGGCCAGAAGGTGATGCCGGCGGGGTCGACCAGTTGATCGAAGGTCAGCTCGGCTTCGGTCAGGCCCAGTTCCTCGCCCTGGTACAGGCAGACGCTGCCGCGTTGAGTGAGCAGGAAGGCCATGTACAGCCGCAGCGCCGCGGCGTTGCCTTCGGCCCCCCAGCGGGTGGCCAGGCGGGTGACGTCGTGGTTGCCAAGCGCCCAGCATGGCCAGCCATCGCCGATGCGCGCTTCCATGGCGGTGAGCGTGTCGTGCAGGAAGGTCGGATCATGGCGCTCACCGAGCAGGTCGAAGGAGTAGGCCATGTGCAGGCGGTTACCGCCTTGGGTGTAGGCGGCCATCACGCCAAGCGAGTCGTCGTCGCCGACCTCGCCGACGCTGGTGGTGCCGGGATACTCGTCGAGCAGCGCACGCAGTTTCTCCAGGAAGACCAGATTCTCCGACTGGGTCTTGTCGTAAAGGTGGCGCTGATAGCCGTAGGGGTTATCGGGGCGTACGCCGATGAAACCCTCGGCGACGTCGTCCCGTGGCGGGTTGTCCTTCAGCTCGCCATGGGTGCAGAAGTTGATCGCGTCCAGGCGGAAACCGTCGACGCCGCGTTCCAGCCAGAAACGCACCTCGCCGAGGATGGCCTCGACCACTTCCGGATTGCGGAAGTTGAGGTCCGGTTGCTCGATCAGGAAGTTGTGCAGATAGTACTGGCAACGCCGGGTATCCCACTGCCAGGCGCTGCCGCCGAAGATCGCCTGCCAGTTGGTGGGTGGGGCGCCGTCGGGCTTGGGGTCGGCCCACACGTACCAGTCGGCTTTCGGATTGTCACGACTCTGTCGGCTTGCCCGGAACCAGGGGTGCTGGTCGGAGGTATGGGAGAGCACCTGGTCGATGGTGACCTTGAGGCCGCGGGCATGGGCGGCCTCGACCAGGCGGTCGAAGTCCTCGAGGGTGCCGAACATGGGGTCGACGCCGCGGTAGTCGCTGACGTCGTAGCCGAAGTCCTTCATCGGTGAGGTGAAGAAAGGCGACAGCCAGATGGCATCGACGTTGAGCGAGGCAATGTAATCGAGCCTGTCGATCACGCCCTGGAGGTCACCGATGCCGTCGCCGTTGGCGTCCTGAAAGCTGCGGGGGTAGATCTGATAGATGACTGCGCCGCGCCACCAGTCGGCGCCCTGACGGCCGAGGTACTGGGGAGTTTCTGTGATCATGAGCCGGGTTCTCGTCGTGGACATGCGCAGGCGTCGGCGTTGGGCCGCACCCGCGGGGAATAGCGTCAGGCTCATGGTGGCGGCGGGGGCAGCGGGAGACATCCTCCCTTCAAGAGGAGGATGGGCGTAGTCGGGGGGAGGAGTGGGCAGGCGGGCCGGCGCCTACTCCCCCTCTATGCGGGCCAGCAGGTCGCCGGCCAGGGCGATGGCCTCTTCGCGACGGCGAATGTTCTGTTTCTGGTAGAGGCTTCGGATGTGTGTCTTGACGGTGGTCGGTGCCACCGAGAGCTGCTCGGCGATCTGCTCGTTGGACAGCCCCGCATGGATCAGCCCCAGGATCTGCCATTCCCGGCGGGTCAGCGGCGAAGTGCGGATCAACTCGGGGACGTCGGGACGGGCGACGATATCGGCGATCACCGCCTCGTCGAGTATCAGTCGCACGGCGCGGCCGAAGTCGCGCTGGCGGCCGGCCAGTTCGATCAGTCGCTCGGCGCGACGCCGCGCCAGCTCATCTAGCTCGTGGTGCTCGAGCAGCCGCACGAGCATGGCGGTGAGGGGGTGGCCCAGACGCAGGAAGCTGCCGATGAGCCCCGTGCGCGAGGCCAGCTCCAGAGCGCTCGCCAGATGATCCAGCGCCGCTTCCTCGTGGCTGCATTGCCACTCCAGTGCTGCCAGGCATAGTCGGTTGCGATTGGCGTCGGTCACCAGGCCGAAGCGCTCGGTTTGCGCTTCAAGCGCCTCCAGCAGGGGCCGAGCCTCGTCCGGTCGCTCGAGCAGCATCAGCGCGCGGGCATGATTGCGGACGTTGGCCTGGGCGAAGTGGTTGCTGGCGGTCGCGGGCTCGGCGGTTGGCGCCTCCTGCAGCCAGCGGGCCACGGCGTCGCGGTCGTCGTTGGCCTGCCACCATGTCAGCAGAGTGGCGTGGGCATTGGCCCGCCAGTCGATGTGGTAGTGGCCCTCGGCAAGGATCTTGCGGATTCTCCGGACATGGTCGGCGCACTGTGCCTGGTCGCCGCGTGCCAGGGCCACCTTGGCCAGGCTGATATGGCACTGCAGGGTCCAGCTTTCCCCCTGATTGTCGAGCACCGCGATGCCGTCCAGTGCAGCCTGTTCGGCCTCGTCCAGCCGATGCCATTCCCACAGCAGTTGACTGCGGATGCGATGCAGGAATTCGGCGACCGGCAGACGATCGAGGCCGCAGTGCTCGATATGAGCGTAAGCGCGCTCCTGGATGTCATAGGCCGCCTGCAATCGTCCCTGGGCGACCAGGGTTTCCGAATGGTGACACAGGGCCCACAGCATCAGCTGATCATCGCCGATACGCCGAGCGTCCTGCTCTACCACTCGAATTCGCGATAGCGAGTCTTCCAGTTGCCCCTGGACAAAGCGTGCCTCGCAGAAGATGGCACCGGCCGATACCGGGGTGGCGGCCAGGTAGCGGGCCGGAAGGGCCAGCGCTTGTTCGGCCAACGGTGCGGCTCGTTCGGCGTCGCCCCGGTTGATCGCCAACTGCGCGCGCAAGGTGGCGAATTCGGCGGCGAGCTCTTGCCAGGCCGGCTCGTCAAGCTGGGCCTCGATCCAGGCGATGGCCTGTGCGGTGCGGTCGAACTGGTACTGGGCGTGAGAGACCCAGCCGTGGAGCAGGGTCAGATGTGGCGAGGCGACGACACGCGGCTCACCGAGCGTCGCCAGGGCCCGCGCCAGGAGCGCAAAGTGCCCCTGACCCAGCATCGTGGGGCCTTGGGCTTCGAGCAGGGCTGTCAGCGCCTCGGGATCGTCGGCTTCGATGGCTTGGGACAGCGCGAGGGCAGGGGCGTCCAGGGCCAGCCAGGCCTCGCTGGCGCGGCGATGCAGCCGGCGTTGGGCCTCCAGGCTCAGCTCGTGGCGACGATGGTGCAGGTACTGGGCGAACAAGGCATGGAAGCGGCACCACTGGTCGTGGGGATCGATGCGCTGCAGGAACAGCCCTGTTCGATCCAAGGCGGCCAGGCGCTGAGTGACCCGGTCTCCCTCCAGTAGCCGGGCCACCAGCTGCGGCGAGAAGCGCTCCAGCACGCCGAGCTGCAGCAGGAACTCGTGGTCGGTTGAGTCGAGGGTATCTTGCAGGAGGTCGTCGAACCAGGCGACGAAGTCCGGATGGGCCCCGGACAGCCGCTCGATCAGGGCATCGAAGCCGGCTCGGGTAGTGGTTCGCTCGACCAGCCAGTTGAGCGCCATTGGCCAGCCTTCGGTCAGTCGCAGGGCCCGTTCGAGGCTGACGCGTGTGGGCGGGAAACTGAGCTGTTCATCGCACAGGGTCTGGGCTTCCTCGGAGTCGAAGGCCAGCTCCATCGGGCCGATTTCCTCCAGTCCGCCGCGAAGCCGTAGCCCTGGCAGGCCCAGAGGTGGTTGGGTTGTCGAGATGAGCGTCAGGGTAAGCCAGCGTGGCTGGTGGCGAAGCCAGTAGTTGAGACCGTCGAGAATGACCGGATGGTGCAGGTGTTCGACGTTGTCGAGGACTAAGCGGCATGGGCTGGCCTCGGTCGGAAGCTCGGCCAGCCAGGACTCCAACTGGGCGTCTAGGGAGAGGGTAGCGTCCACGGCCGGTAGTGAAACTGCCAAATGCTCTCTACACAATCGGTCCAGAGCGGCGGCGAAATAAGAGGCGAAGCGTTCCGGCCTATCATCGCGGGCGTCCAGGCACAGCCAGGTGGCCCGCTGTTCGAGGGCGGGTAGTCGTTCCGCCACCAGGGTGCTCTTGCCGTAGCCCGGCGGTGCCTTGACCAGCAGCACGCGTACACGCTCATCAAGCACGAAGTGGTCGTTGAGACGAGGGCGGGCGACCAGCGTCAGTGGCAGCAGGGGAGAGGCGAGTTTTTCCTGTATCAATGGCATCCGGGGTCCCGAGACGAACATAGCTAGCCGGTTATTATGCCCGACGTGACGGCCCAGACGGGGATCACTACGACGAACGTCAAAGCCACGGCCGCGCCGCTCCAGGGCATCCGGGGTTTTGCGGTTGCCCCTGCTATGATGGCGGTTAAAACGGCAAGGGAGAGTCGATGTGGCAGGGTGGGTCTACTGGCTGGACATGGCGGGGGTGATCGTCTTCGCGCTTTCGGGGGTGATCCTGGCCTGTCGCTCGCGGATGGATCCCTTCGGCATGCTGGTGCTGGCCGCCGTGACCGGTATCGGTGGCGGCACCCTGCGCGACCTGGTGCTCGGCGTGCGGCCGGTGTTCTGGGTCAGCGATCCCGCCTACCTGTGGGTGATCCTGATCACCGTGGGACTGGCGATCCTCGGCTTTCATTACATTCATCGCCTGTCACGGGTCTTCCTGCCGGTGGCCGATGCCTTCGGCCTGGCGCTGTTCACGGTGATCGGCACCCTCAAGGCCCAGAGCCTGGGGGCACCCGGTGTGGTGGCGGTACTGATGGGGCTGCTGACCGGGGTGGCCGGCGGCATGGTGCGCGACGTGCTGGCCCGGCGGGTGCCGATGGTGCTGCGCCAGGAGATCTATGCCACCGCCTCCATCGCCGGAGGGGTGGTGCTGGTCTCCCTCGAGGCCTTGGGGGTGCCCGTAGTGGCCGCGGTGGCGGCGTCCCTGGCGACCACGCTGGCCCTGCGGCTGTCGGCCATCCACTGGCATCTGGCGCTGCCGGTCTTCGCCTGGGTGACCGTGGCGCGCCCCGCGCCACCCTCGGCTGAGGTTGATGGCACGGGCGAGCCGCCTCCGCCGCCTCGCCGGCCCAAGGTTCGGGTCAAGATGATTCCCCCTGAGCGGTCGCGTCGTCGCAGGAGATCCTCGTGAGCCTGTTTCGATGGCGAGCCTGTCTGCTGGGTTGGCTGCTGCCACTCCTGCTGACCGGCTGTGCTCTTGCCCCGCCGACGCCTCCCGCCGATGAAGCGGTGGCCGCCGAGATCCGTGCCACCTATGAGCGTGCCTTGCCCGGTCTGCCGGGCGGCCAACAGCGCCACTATGCCCAACGGCTCTATCGCATGACTGGTGAGGCACGCTACCTGCCCTTGAACCGGGACTACGGTGAGCGGCTGGTCGAATCGCTGCGCGACGAGATCGACGGGCTGTCCATGCCCGGTCATGTGTCACGTCGCGCCCGGCATATGCTGGCCCACTATCCGCAGCGGACCCCCAAGCAGCGGCGTCGCAAGCGCCTGCTCGGCGACTGGGAAGAGATCCTCTATGCCAAGAGCCTGGCCTTCGATCTGACCCAGGCGCACTATCATGGCCTGCTCAATGATGATGCTCTGCCCGGTTATCGGCGGGCCCTGGATTATCTGGCCGGGGTCGACTTTCGTCCCTTTCTTACCGACCCTGATGTGCTCGATGTCTATGCGGCCCAGGTGGCCAACCTGGTCTATTATCTGCACGACCTGGGGGTGGCGGACCTGCGCGACGAGACCATCGCCGCCTTCCGCGCACGCTTTCCGCCGTCCCGGGATGCGAACCTCGATCGCGCGCTGTTTCGCAACAAGATCTATGGCATGACGCACTTCGTGATCGCCGCCAGCGACTATTACCAGCGCCCGGTGTCCGCGGACGAGTTTGCCTGGGTTCTGGACTATTTCGCCGCCAACGTAGGGCGGATCCTCGCCGACACCAAGGAAGACATCTACATCGAAGTGGGCATCAGCTTCCTGCTGGCAGGTCGGGACGAGACGCCCGCGCTGCGGCGCCTGCGTGACGCCCTGGTCGCGGCCTATGACCCGGTGGCTGGCATGGTGCCGTCGGAGTCGGGTGGCACCGACCTCGCGCATGGCGAGCACCGCAATGTGCTGGCGATCATGCTGCTTGACTGGCCCGAAAGACTGCATCCCGGGCCAATCCTGTCGCTTCCCGTTCAGGAAGAGGTCGCGATGGCCTGGCGGGGCAGGGCGCCCTCCAACTGCGGCGCCAGCGTCTCCATGATGTGCCGGTAAAGTGGCATCAGGTCGCGGCTCATCTCCTCCTCGACGCGCCGCTGGTCGATGTAGAAGGCGTTGCGCTTGCCGTGGAACTCGATGGTCTCGCCGACTCGGGTGAAGTGGAATCCGGACATCCTCAGCAGGCGTGGCAGGCGTGGCTCCATCATGGCGAAGGCATGGGGGCGGTTCGACAGCCCCAGCAAGGCGTAGGTGGCCAGGAACAGGCCGATGACGATGAGGGGAAAGGTTTCGCGATCCGTGGCGCTGAAAGGCTGTTGGTGACGGACGATGCTGTCGATCTCGTCGATGGTCGAGTGCTTGCGGAACAGCGGCGAAATCGCCAGACGCGAGATCTCGCAGACGTGATCGAGGCACAGCCGGGCCGGATGCAGATTGGGATGGGTGAGGCTGTCATCGCCGTGTTCCTGCAGTGGCAGCCGGCAGCTGCGGCCGTCGGGGGTGGTATCGGGGAGCACCAAACGCATGCAGCCGGCGGCGAGTCCGCTCTTTCTATGCTCGATCAGGCACAGGATGGCTCGTTCGTCGTAGGCATCGAATTCCAGGTGGTGCTTGGGGTCCGCCGGCGCTTCATAGCCCAGTTCCTCGCAGTAGATGTCGTAGCGCAGTCGGAAGATGCGGCGTTGTGTCTCTGCGTCCCCGGCAAGCCGGAACATGAATTCTTCACGAAAGCGTGTGTAGAGCTCGGGCTCGATGCGAAGTTTGCGAGGAGATGCTTCCGGAGGTGGCGAAGTCATGGCGGTACGTCCCTGGGTCGATGAGCGTGAGCTGGGGTCCATGAATCAGGGCTCGGCATCGAAGATAACAGCGAGCGGCTGTGGTTTGCCGAGATGAAAGCCCTGCCCGTAGGCGATGCCATAGGCGTTCAGTAGTGGAATCACCTTGTCGCTGTCGACGAACTCGGCGATGGCCTGCTTGCCGAATCCGGCGGCGATATCGGCGATGGCCTTGACGATGACCCGACTGTCCGCGCTCAGCGCCAGACTGCGGATGAAGGAGCCATCGATCTTGATGTAGTCGACCGGCAGCTGCCCCAGATAGTGGAAGCTGCTGAAACCGACGCCGAAGTCGTCGAGAGCGGTCCGGCAGCCCAGGTCGCGCATCGACTGTAGCACGCCGCGAGCCGTCGAAAAGTCGGTGATGGCGGCGGTTTCCGTGATCTCGAGGATCAGGTGGTGGGGATCGGCGCCGCTGCTGGCCAGCTCATCGGCCAGGAACTGCTCGAGCCCCTTGTCGTGCAACGACTGCCCCGACAGGTTGACCGCCAGGCTGATGCCCTGATCCTGGATGCGGCGCAGGGCCTTGAGGCTGTGATGCAGCACCCAGCGGTCCAGCTGTACGATCATGCCGTTACGCTCGGCCACGGGGATGAAGTGGGCGGGAGAGACCAGGCGGCCGTCCTCCTCGCGCATGCGGATCAGCACCTCGTAGTGCTTCACGTCCTGGTCGGCGAGTCGCACGATGGGTTGCACCATCAGTGCGAAGCCTTCCTCCTGCAACGCCTTGCGCAAGCGTTCGCCCCAGTAGACGCGTTCCTGCAGCTCGTTCTTGGCGCTCTCCAGCGTCGACAGCAGGTGCCAGCGCTGCGGGCCGTGCTCCTTGGCCTTGTACATGGCGACATCGGCACTGGCCAGGAGGTCGGCAGGATTGTCGCCATGAATGGGATACTGGGCGATACCGATACTGGCCACGACACGGTGACGACGGCCGCCGGCGCTGAAATGCAGGCCCTCGAGCAGTTGGTTGCACTGCTGGGCGATACCAATCGCCTGATCGGCATCGACATGTTCGAGCAGAATCGCGAACTCGTCGCCGCCCAGTCGCGCGATGTGGCCGCGATGGCCGATGTGGAGTCGCAGCACCTCGGCCACCTGGCGCAGCAGCATGTCGCCGGCGTGGTGACCGCTGAGCTCGTTGACTTCCTTGAACTGGTCGAGATCCAGCAGCAGCAGCGCGCCCTGGCGGCCTCGCTGCAGGGTGCGTTGAATGGCTTCCTGGAAGTATCGGCGGTTGTAGAGCTCGGTGAGTGGGTCGCGCTCGGCGAGCCAGGTCAGGCGACCCTCGGCCGCTTTGCGCTCGGTGATATCGAGCCCCACCGAGATCCAGGCCAGCCCGGTATCGCCGCCGCCCGGGAGCGGGGCGTGATACCAGGCGATGGTGTACCTCTGACCCTCAGGCGTCAGCAGGGTACGTTCCTCCTGTTCGGTCGTCCTGGCATCCGCGACCGGCGATTGGCCGGGCAGTGTGAAGATATCGTCGAAACGGCGGCCGATCAGTGTCTCTTCCTCTACCTTGAGGACTGTCAGGGCATAGGCATTGACCAGGTTGATGCGCCCCGCTCCATCCAGGGCGATGATGAAGACTCGGGCGGTATCGAGCAGCCCGCCGACGAAGTCGCGCTCCTTGGCCAGCTCGTCGACGCGCTCGGCGAGCTGTTCGCCCCGGGCCTGGACCTCTTCCTCGAGCAGTTCGAGCTGCTTGGAGAGCTCGATGGTGGTGCCCTCGAGAACGTCGATCTCATCCGGCCAGCGGCGCGTCGATGCGGGAATGGCACGACGGGCTTCGGCGAAGCCGCCCCTGGCCAGTGCCGGCAGCACGCCGGCGACTCGACGCAGACGTGCCATGGGGCCGAGCAGGATCACCAGCAGCAGCAGCTCGGCGGCGAGCCAGCCGGCCACCCCCGCCACCAGCAGGGTACGGGTATCGTGATTGATGGCCTGGAGCTGGGCGGTGATATCGGAGATCAACAGGAAATAGCCGGTACTGTGGCGGTCTCGATTCTCCTCCACGCGAATGGCCGAGAGCTCTTCCCGGCGGTCGCCGTACTGCAGGACCAGGGGAGCGTCGGTGAGGCCCTCCAGGGAGGTATGCGCGGCGGCCCGCTGCAGCAGTGGCAGCCCTCGTTCCTCCTGAGTCAGTGCCAGCAGCTGGCCATCCCAGGCCGGCAGGCTGCGTGCCGACGGTGGGATCTCATCCTCCTCTGCCCCGGTGACCAGCAGGGCGATTTCGCTGCCGGAGACCGACTTGGCCTGACGGATGACGTCGGCCAGGGAGCGCGACAGGATGACCAGGCCTACGCTGGTGCCATCCACCAGCACCGGTACGGCGGCATACTGCCGGCAGCCGGTCGAGCAGCGCAGAGTGGTGAGCGGCATCTCGGTACTCAGCACGCGTCTGACCCAGGACTGAACGGGCTGTGGGCTGGACTGGCGCTGTCCCCATGACGCCAGGGGGTCGCCCCGGCGGTCGAAGACCTGGATCTCGTCGATGCCCGAGTCGAGTTGGAGAGTCGGCCATTGGGAGGCCAGAGAGGCGCGCACGGCGTCTTCATCGTTGGCCTCCATAGCAGGGCCGAGTTCAGGCGCGGCCGCGGCCAGGCTGGTGAGCTGGCGCAGCCCCTCCTCGGAGCGTTGCAGGGCGAGTCGGACCTCGCGTTGCTGACGAGCATGGTGCTGTTGGCGACTGTCCTGAAACTGCCGGGTCAGGTTGGTGTGGCCTAGCCAGGTGAACAGCGACACCAGTACCAGCAGCAGCAGGCTGCTGAGCGCGATCACGCGCCAGGTCAGGCTCAGCGGTCGACGGTTCCTGAACTGCGTGATGAAGGACATGTCTCCGATTCCTACGAAAAAGTTGGCGACAGGCTCGGAGAGTGGCTAGAAGCGCAGCGACATCTGGAACAGCAGCATGTTCCATTGCTCGACCGTCTCCTCGGGATCCGGGTTGTCTCGGGCCGGCAGCCAGCCGGTACCGTCGACGTGGTGATACTCCCCGGCGAGCAGGACCCTAGGATGAGGGGTCCACTGTAGTCCGAACGTCCAGTCCTTGGCGAACTGCGAGTAGGCGGGGCTGCCGCTCCTGTCCTCGAATTGCTCGCCGGAGCGGTCGTTGCGGTTGGCGACCAGGCTGTCGTAGCGCACCAGCCACTGCCAGTCGTCGTGGAAGCGACGGGTGTACTGCAGGTACCAGCTCTCGCCGGTGGTATCGAAGTTGAATCGAGGATCGTTGAAGTCCTCGAGTCCCGACCGGCGCAGCGCATATTCACCCGTGAGGCTCCATAGTTCGGCGTTGTACTGCAGCGACAGGACCCAGGGCCGAAAGTAGAAGTCGCCATCGCTTAGCCCGGCCTGGCGTGAGTCGAAATGGGCGCCGACGTCGGCGGTACTCAGGGCCGCGACGATACGGCCTCCGTCGTGTTCGTAGCGGACCTGACCGATGGCCGAGGTTTCCGGCTCGAGATCACCGGGAATTTGATCGAGACGCAGGGTTCGGCGCAGGTCGTCGCCAGCCTGGACGCGACCCACGCCGGCCTGGAAGCGCAGCGTGCCCTGGGACAGGCGTTCCTCGTAGTAGCCAAGCACGCCATCGGCCGACAGGGCCAGCGACCGAGTGCGGTCGAAGTAGATCGACTGCGGCAGCAGGATGCTGGGGCGAGTGAAGGCCACGTCCCGGGTCTGGTTGTAAAAGCCGAAAGGGTTCTTGAAACGTCCCAGTTGGAGGCCGATATTGCGCTTCTGGTCAGACAGAACTTGATAGTCGATCAGGCCATAATCCAGCTCGGGGCTGGCATCGCTGGCGTCGCCGCCGGCGCGGCGACTCAAGACCTGGGCCGCGATCAGCACGTCCTGATGAGGGCGCAAGGACACGTTGGCGCCTACCTCGGTGAATTTCAGGCTGCCGCCCCCTTCGCTACTGGGGCCGAAGAAATCATTGTCGTCGGTGATCACCAGCGCCTGGCTCAGGAATCCATGCAGCTGCAGCGTATCCAGAACGCCGGTTTCTTCACCGTAGGCCGGGGGGATGGCGGCCAGCGACAGCGCGCCCAGGAGCAGGGCGAGGCGCGGCTCACTCCATCGTAAGGACTTGGACGCGGTCATCCACATACTCCCTTTCCAGGTAGCCCAGGGCGCCGGGAGTGCTGGCGATCTGCTCGAGCATCTCGGCCTGGGTGAGGACGCGATTGGGGGCCTGTCCGGTGCCCGAGAACACCACTCGGTCCCAGGCCAGTTGAAGTTGGTGGGGGTAGACGGAGAGGCGCTGCTTGACGAATCGGGCATGGACGGGGTGACGGTTGGGTAGCACGAAGATGCGGGCGGCCTGGCCGTCGGGCCAGGTGCGCTGGCGCATGGCGAAAAGCGCCCGGGTAGTGTCTCGAGTCAGGTGGTGAGTCTCGACGCCGGCATTAGCCACTAGCAGGACGGAGGGCTCATCGGCCATGGTCCAGGAGGACAGGCCGATCAGCACCGCCAGCCAAAGGGCGTTGGCCAGCCGCCGCATCATCGGGTGGCCTCCACATGGCGCTTGCGCTTGCCGCGCTTCCCGGCCGGGCCTGGGTGGCCAGCCGGGAAGTGATGCCTGAGGCGGGCTGTCGGCAGTGGCATGGGGAAGGGGGCGATAGCGCTATCTCCCTGCGGCCCTGTCCGGGCGTCATTGTTATCGAGACGTAAGCATTGACCGCGCTGGCGCGTGCGATTGAGCGTACGTTTCGACACAGCTTACCCTCATTCGCTATATAACGGGAAGGCAATGAAAGCCATGCGCATGGCGACCTCCTGCCGGCCCGTCAGCTGTAGACGGCGAAGCTGCCGGCGTTCAGCCACAGGTGAGTGACCACGCTGGCGGCATAGCCCAGGGCGATCACCGGCGTCCAGCGCAGGTGCCCCATGAAGGTGTAGCTGCCCCGAGCCTGGCCCATCACCGCCACGCCGGCCGCCGAGCCGACCGACAGCAGACTGCCGCCGACCCCGGCGGTCAGGGTGATCAGCAGCCAGTGGCCGTGGGACATCTCCGGCTCCATGGTCAGCACCGCGAACATCACCGGGATGTTGTCGATTACCGCCGAGACGACGCCCAGCACGATGTTGGCGCCGGTGGCGTTCCATCCGGAGTAGAGGGCATCGGAGAGCAGAGCGAGGTAGCCCATGAAGCCCAGGCCTCCCACGCACATCACCACGCCGTAGAAGAACAGCAGGGTGTCCCACTCGGCCCGGGCTACCCGTTTGTAGACGTCGAAGGGCACCACGCTGCCCAACTGCTCGAGCATCTTCCAGTCGCCGCGCTGAGTGTAGAGGGTGCGCTTGCGCTCGATCGAGCGCGGCAGGGTCTGGCGCAGGTAGTAGCCGAAGAATTGCAGGTAGCCCAAGCCGGTCATCATGCCCAGCACCGGCGGCAGGTGCAGCAGGGTATGGCAGGCCACGGCGGTGGTCACGGTGAGCAGGAACAGCCCGATAATGCGCCGGGCCCCGCGCTTGAGATAGACGTTGTCCTCGAGGCCTGCCGGCACGCGGTTCTTGATGAAGGCGCTCATTACCACGGCGGGGATCAGGAAGTTCACCAGCGACGGGACCAGCAGGTCGAAGAATTCCTGGAAATGCACGATGCCGGCCTGCCAGACCATCAGGGTGGTGATGTCGCCGAAGGGACTGAAGGCGCCGCCGGCGTTGGCGGCTACCACGATGTTGATGCAGGCCAGGTTGATGAACCGCTTGTCGCCCTCGGCCACCTTGGTGACCACGGCACACATCAGCAGCGCCGTGGTCAGGTTGTCGGCCACCGGCGAGATCACGAACGACAGCACGCCGGTCATCCAGAACAGGGTTCGGTAGCTGAAGCCCTTGCGCACCATCCAGGCACGCAGGGCATCGAAGACGCCACGCTCGTCCATGGCATTGATGTAGGTCATTGCGACCAGCAGGAACAGCATCAGCTCGGTGAACTCGAGCAGCGTCATTCGGAAGGCATGCTCGGATTCGCTCGACATGCCGGACTGCACGTAGATCCAGCCGATCAATCCCCAGATGATGCCGGCCGCCACCAGCACCGGCTTGGACTTGCGCATATGGATCTTCTCTTCGGCCATGACCAGCGCATAGGCGAGAACGAAGATCACCACCGCCAGGCCGCCGACGAAGGACTGCGTCAGGTCGAGCGAGCCGGTGGCAGCGATGGCCGGCGAGGCGGGGATTGTCGCCAGGACGAGTCCGGAGAGCGCACGGCGGCGACCGAGTCGTCGCGTGGCGTGATGGGAGCTGGGTGAGACGCGGCTTAGGGGCTGCATGGCGAATGTCATCCAAGGTTGATGGAGTGAGAAGAATCACCTCTCAGCGTACCCAGCCAAGGCTCTGATGTGCTTGCCTCTTTGGTAGGGGGACACGGGCTTGGATCAACGCTAACGACGATGCACTATGGAAGGATCGGCTGCCCGAACCAGGCAAATATATGGCATCATCTGGCCTCCTCCGGCTTCGGCCGTGACCAGCTACGCATCGCCAACGACTTCAGGGCAGGCTCCAGACGCATGTTTCTCGATGATTACCACTCGCGCGCGGGTTCGCGTCTCTGCATCTCGTCAGAGCAGGCAAGCCGCTTCGCCAAGCGCGTCGCCGGTGACTTCAACCCCATCCACAACCCGGATGCGCGGCGCTTCTGCGTGCCCGGCGACCTGCTTTTCGCCCTGGTACTGGCGCACTTCGGCCTCTCCCGGCACATGACGTTCCGTTTCTTGAGCATGGTCGGTGCCGGTGTACCGCTGGACTTTACCGAGGACGATGACGGTCGCATTCGGGTGCGAGACGACAGCGGCAAGTGCTATCTGGAAGTCGAGCGTAGTGGCCAAACGACCCATGACGAGTCGGTGGTGGAGGCCTTCACGCGCTGCTATGTGGCTTTCTCAGGCAAGAACTTCCCTCACTATCTGAAGCCGCTGATGGAAGACAAGGGCGTGATGTTCAACCCCAAGCGCCCGCTGGTGATCTACGACAGCATGGGTTTTTCGCTGGAGCGCCTGGACGGCATCGAGCCTGGCCTGGAGCTGATCGATGCCTCCCTGGAGGTGGCCGGCAAGCGGGGCGACGTATTGCTCGAGTTCCGTATCCGCGCCGGCGGCGAGGAAGTTGGCATCGGCTCCAAGAAGCTGGTCGTCAGCGGACTGTGCGACTACGACTCGGATGCCATGGATGCCGTGGTCGAGGAGTTCTACCGTCTCAAGGCGGCCCACGAGGCTGACGCCTGACCCCAGGCGGGCTTCGCCGGGCCTCGCGGCCTGCCGATGACCGCCCGCCTGGGTGGCCACGGCGTCAGGGTGTCGAGGGCAGGCTCAGCAGCATGCCGCCCAGGCCGCAGACCAACACTACCGTCCAGGCCGGCCGCTGCCACACCGACAGCAAGGCGAAGCCCGCCAGTGCCAGGGCGAACTCTGCCGGACCCAGGATGGCGCTCGTCCACACAGGCTGATACAGCGTCGCCGCGAGCAGGCCCACCACGGCGGCATTGGCGCCGCGCATCAGCGCCTGGACCGCGGGCCGAGCCCGCAACTGGTTCCAGAATGGCACGATGCCCACTACCAGCAGCAGGCCCGGCAGGAAGATGGCCATCAGGGCCAGCAGCGCCCCCACTACACCAGCCGTCGTCATGCCCAGATAGGCGGCGAAGGTGAACAATGGCCCCGGAACTGCTTGGGCCGCCCCGTAGCCGGCCAGGAAGTCATCGGCGCTCACCCAGCCGGTGCGCACGACTTCGGCCTCCAGCAGCGGCAATACCACGTGGCCGCCGCCGAATACCAGCGCGCCCGCGCGATAGAAAGCATCGAACAGCGCCACGCCCTGGCCGGCGCCGGCCATCGCCAGCAGCGGAAGCCCCAGCAGCAGCAGGGTGAAAACTGCCAGACACGCTATCCCTGTGCGTCGCGAGAGGCCGAAGTCCAGCATCGTGGGCGACGCGCGGCTGGCCTCTCGACAGGCGGCCAGCCCGATGAGTCCTCCGAGGGCAATGGCCATCACCTGGCTGCCCGCGCCGCTGGTGGCGGTCACCAGCAGGGCGGCGCCCACGGCGATCGTGGCCCGGGTGCGATCGGGGCATAGGGTCCGAGCCATGCCCCACACAGCATGGGCGACGATCGCTACCGCCACGACCTTGAGGCCGTGCAGCAGCCCGCTGCCGAGCGGGCCCGTCAGGCTCGCTGCCCCCAGCGCAAAGCCCATCAGCAGCAGCGCCGAGGGCAGGGTGAAGGCCGTCCAGGCGGCCAGGCCGCCTAGGGGGCCGGCGCGCATCAGCCCGAGGGCGAAGCCCACCTGACTGCTGGCCGGCCCCGGCAGGAACTGGCACAGCGCCACCAGGTCGGCATAGGCATGCTCGTCGAGCCAGCGGCGCCGGGCCACGAACTCTTGGCGGAAGTAGCCCAGATGGGCGATGGGCCCGCCGAAGGCGCTCAGGCCCAGCAGCAGGAAGGCGCGGAAGACTTCGCCGGGTTGCCGTGATGTGTCGGTCATGTTGTCTCCATTGGCTAGGGGGTGGGCAAGGCGGTGAGCTTTGCCGCATGATGCGTTCCATTGTCCCGGTACAGGATGACCACTCGATGATACGCACGCTGCTGGTGGATGCCGCGGGTCGTCTCGACCAAGGCGACGAGTCGCTGATCGAGCGCTGGCGGGCTGAGCCGGAAAGCCGCATCTGGATCGACTTGCAGGGAGAACCCCTGGAAGCTGAGCGGGCCCTGCTTGAAGCCTTCGGTTGCCATCCGCTGGCCATCGATGATGCCCACCGCGACCGCCACCCGCCCAAGATCGAGGAGTTCGAGGACCATACCTTGATCCTCTATCGCGGCATCTCTTCCTTCGATGCCGATCTCTCCTACCAGCCCCAGCGAATCGCCTTCTTCCTCGGTGAACGTTTCCTGATCAGCCTGCATCCGGGGCTGGCGTTGAGCATCGATCGGCTGATGGCCCAGGATGCCGGCCACCTGCTGGCACGCTCGCCGGAATACGTGGCGCTGCGGGTCATGTACGCCTCCGCCGGTTACTACCTGGATAGCTTGCTGGCCTTCGAGAACGAGCTGAGCGACCTGGAGGATGCCCTGATCGAGGACGGCAGCGATGCCCTGATGCGCCGGGTGATCGGCTATCGCTCCCGGCTGGTGAAGATGCGCCGGGTATTCAACTATCACCTGGGCATCACCCAGGAGCTTACCGCCTACGATTATGCCCACCTGCCGCGTGGCAACGAGGAAACACTGCACGCCATCAACGACGTGCATGAGCGCTTCGAACGCCTGCACAGCCTGACCCAGATGTACTACGACATCTGCGGCGACCTGATCGACGGCTACCTGTCGCTGTCGTCGCACCAGCTCAACCAGACCATGCGGGTGCTGACGGTGATTACCGCCATCTTCGTGCCGTTGACCTTCATCGCCGGCATCTATGGCATGAACTTCAGCCACATGCCGGAGCTGGCCTACCGCTACGGTTACTTCATCGTAATGGGCGTGATGCTGGCGATCGGCGGCGGCCTGCTATGGTGGTTCCGGCGCGTTAAATGGCTGTGACCGTGACTCCGGGGTAGGGCATAGTGACGCAGCGTGAGTGGCTCTCACGCTGCGTCGGCCCCGATGTCATGTTCTAACCCCATGATTTCACCGAGTTATGGCCTCGAGCTCCGGTCGTTCGGCGGTTTCTCATGCGGCGCTGCAGGGTGGACGCCGCCGTCAGGCCCCGTAGTCTCGAGGGCTTCCACTCTTATCAAGCCCCTGACCATGCATCCCCAGCGCGAACAACTGCACAACGAGCTGCATGCCCGGCCGTCGATCTACTTCGCCGGGCCGGCCCACCTTCACCACTACGCCTTTCTCGACACCGACGGCGTCTGCGACGGCATCGTCCATCGGCTGTGCGAGCTGACCGGTACCTCCCCGGCGCCCGATGCCGTCCAGGGCATCCTGACCCTCGACGGCGGCCAAGTGCTGAAGTGGGAACGCCACACCGAGTTCTTCACCCTGACGCTGATGGTGCCGATCGCCGACGGCGGCCAGCTATGGCCCGCGCCGCCGCCCCGGCTGGCGGAGATCGCCGAGACCCATCACGAGGCGCTGATCAATGCCACCCTGATCCGGATCGAGACCGAGGCCAGTTGGGCCGGTGACACCGCCCACTATGGCTTTCGCGATCCCGCCGGCTCGCGGGTCGCCGGCGGCGATGCCACGGCCTGGAGCGATTTCCGTCTCGATGAGAGCGGCGTCAACCGACTGCTGATCGTCAATCGTGCCCTCAACGACTTCCGCCTTGGACGTATCGCCCGGCGGCTGCTGGAGATAGAGACCTATCGCATGATGGCCTCGCTGGCGCTGCCCCAGGCCAAGACGTTGGGCATCGAGCTGGCGGCCTTCGAGGCGGAGCTGGGCGAGCTCTCTGACCGCAACGCCGAGGATCGCCCCGAGGGGCCGCGCCCCCTGCTGGCGGCAATCGCCTCGCTCTCGGCCAGGCTCGAGCGCAGCGGGGCGCGCAGCCGCCACCGCTTCGCCGCCACTGAGGCCTATGCGCGGATCGTCTTTGCCCGCGTCGAGGAACTGCGCGAGACACGGGTCGGCGACTGCCAGCGGCTGGGCATCTTTCTGATGCGCCGTTTCCAGCCCACGGTACGCTACTGTGCTGCGGTGGATCGCCGCCAGGAGCGGCTGGCCGAGAATGTGGCGCGCCTCAACGACTTGCTGCGGACTCGTGCCCAGGTAGAGATCGAGGAACAGAACGTCGAGATGCTGCGCAGCCTCAACGAGCGCACCAGCAGCCAGTTGAAGATCCAGAAGGCCGTAGAGGGCCTGTCGATCATCGTCATCAGCTACTACATCTTCAGCCTGATCAAGTTGGCGCTGGACAGCCTCGAGGCGCTGGGCATGCCGATCGCCCCATGGCGGGCGACGGCGATCTTCGCGCCGCTGGCCATCCTGGTGATCGCCGTGCTGGCTTGGCGGATCTGGCGGGTAAAACGTCACCACTAGCGGGGGAAAGGATGGCGCCGATCGAATGGTCGGCGCCAGGTCGGAACGGGGTGCTCTGGCGTCGTGCGCCGAGGGCTATTTCAGGTAGATCTGCCCCTGTTCATGCAGTGAGCGGCAGTCGTTGGCATCGTGATAGCGGTCTTCGTCCAGGTTGATCGAGTGCACGCCCGGCCCGTCGAAGCGCGGATCGTCGCACTCGCCGTCGTTGGCCCACTGGCTGGTGTTGTCGCCCCATTCGATGCCGGTGTCGTCGCTCCTGGCGGACGTGCCGCCGCCGCTGCCCCAGGAGGGATCGGCCTCGGAGATGTAGAGGGTCGCTTCCGGCAGGCCGCCCGAGGCGTAGGTGCCGATCCAGATGTTGTAGTTGCCCGAGGGCGGGTTGCTCCACTTGATCCCCGGGTTGGTGCCGGCCGCCGTGGAGAAGTCGTCGTTGCAGTGCCAGTTGCCCGCGGCGTCGTAGACTACCAGGGTGATGTCTTCCTGGGCCTCGGCGTAGATGCTCAGGGTGTACTGTCCGGCCTCGTAGTTGAGATCCAGGTCGGGCTTGTCGCTGACGTAGCCGCTGCAGTTGGCACCGGCCTCGCCGGCCGAGCGGCTGCCGCCAGCGGAGAGCGCGGTCACGTAGGGATCGGGCTGGAAGCCTGAGTTGAGGTTCACGGTGCCGTAGGTGGGAGTCGCCTCCCAGTCCAGAGCCTGGACGCCGACACTGAAACACAGAAGTGGAAGGGCCACGAGGGCGGCCCTGCGATGAGTTGACGACAGCATAGTCCTGTTCCCTGCGATTTTTTCAAGTCATGGTGCGTGGCGCACCCGGTCATAGTACTCAGCCCCCCCGGAAAGTCACGCCGAGGTGGCCTCTCGGCGCAGGCGCTCCAGGCGGGCGTAGAGGTGCTCGGTGAAGAAGCCGTGCATCAGGAAGCGCTGGCTGAGGTTCCAGGGCCCGACCAGATAGTGCGGATACTTGTTGTAGGCCAGTTCGGCGAGGCTCGGGTCGTCGATTATCCGGCCGATGCGCAGGGCGATCGACTGGTCGAGGTTGAAGCCGTTGATGGCGTCGCGGTACTCCTCGCGGGTCAGCAGCAGGCAGAACAGGCACATGAACAGCACATGGGCGCTCTCGAAGTCGAGCACCTGGGTGCGTCGGCGTTCGAGCGTGAATTCACCCATGTCCAGCGGCCGCCAGTGGTCCCAGTGCAGCGCCTCCGGGGGCCGAGGCTGGGTATCCTGGCCATGCTCGCCGAGTTCGGCGAAGGCGCGAAACAGCTCCTGATCGTGGTCGACGAAGCTCGCCGTCAGCATGTCCTCGATGCGTTGGGGATACAGCGTCAGCGGCTCGACTTTCCCGGCAGCGCCGTTGTCGATCAGGAAGTTGATCACGTTGGACTCGGTGGCGTAGTGTCGCAGGATCAGCAGGTTGGCCTCGGGGCTGACCACGTGGCGGCAGAACCAGCAGATCAGCCGCTGCAGCAGGCCGTGAGCGCGGAACTGGGGCAGCGGTAGGCGCTTGAAGAACCAGGTCAGATGCAGCAGCGCGCCCAGCACCAGCTGCAGCAGCGGGCGCAACGACCAGCGGGTGGGGCGTTCCAGATCGTTGAGCCACAGCGTCAGCGCCTCGCGCTCGATGGGTAGGGTGTCGTCGGCCTCGAGGGCGCGCAGGAAGGGGCTACGCCGGCTCATGGTCGATCTCCTCGAGCTGCAGGGCATACAGCCGCGCCACCACCCGGGCGGTGCGCAGGATGGCACGTCGCTCGGCCTCGCCGCGGCAGACCCGGTCGAGCAGCGCGTAGAGCTTGTCCAGGTGGGCGTCGTCGTTGGCGCCGTGATAGCGCATGAAGCGCGTGGCGCTGCCGTCGCCGCCCAGGGCTGCATCGATGCGCCGGGCCCAGTCGTCGGCCATCTTGTGGCCGAGCCCCTCGATGATCCACATGGCGCCGATCAGGTCGACGGGGTTGGGCTGGCCGGCGCGATACATCATGAAGGCGTGGAGTGCCTCGCTGCCGGCATTGCGCTCGGCTGCGACGATCACTGAACGCTCGCCGCCGGCCGCCACGTAGTCGGCTTCCAGCATCTCGTAGTCGCGGTGTTCTTCCCGGGCATGCTCGATGACCATCGAGCGCACGTCGGCGAAGTCGCGCTCGAAGCTCGAGGCACCGCGGGTGATCCAGCGCGCGCCCTCGATCACCTGCTGACGCAGGTGGCACAGTAGGCGGCGATAGTCCTCGTCGGTGAAGCGGTCGCGTTCCAGGCGCTGGAGGATCGGCACCCGGCCAAGCTGGCGCTCGAAGTCGAACCAGACGCGCATCAGGCCCTGCAGGCAGGCCTGGCCCTCGGGGGTGGTGACCTTGTCGCTCATGAGGTGGCCTCCCTGACCACGGTGAGATGCATATAGACGTTGTTGAAGCGCCCGCTCTCGGGCACGAAGCACAGCAGGGTTTCGCCCTCGGCGAGCTCGTGGGTGCGGCGGAACTCGTCGAGCATGATGAACAGCGAGGCGCAGCCGGTATTACCGCGGGTGTAGAGGTTGGTGTACCACTTCTCCTCGGGAATGGCGGCGCCGGCCTGGGTGAGCATGTCGTAGATCTGGCCGCGGAAGTGGTGCGACGAATAGTGGCACAGCAGGTGGTCGACCTCGTCGACCCTCACCCGGCCCTCGTCGATCAGCCGCAGCAGGCCGTCGACGCCGAGCTTCACCAGATGGTCGAGCAGTCGCACGTCCTGGCGGATCAGCAGCGCGCCGTCGGCCTCGGCCTCGGCGTAGGTGGGGTAGTCCTGCCAACTCGGGTGGCGCCCCTGACCGTTGGCCCGGCCCACGCTCATGCACACCGGGAAGGCGTCGGCGTGGGACACGCCGCGGATCCAGTCGATGCGGAAACTCAGGCCGCGCGGCCGGTCCTCCAGCAGCAGGGCGCCGGCGCCGTCGGAGAGCATCCAGCGCAGGAACTCGGCGTTGAAGTCCGGCGTGGCGCCGGCGGCTTCGAAACGGCTGGCCTTGAACAGCCTCGAGGCCAGCTCGCTGGCGACCACCAGGGCGTTGCCGTGCTCGCCGGCGCGGATAGCCGTGTAGGCCGCTTTCAGCGCCATCATGCTGCTCGAGCAGATGCCGTGGCTGGTGTGCAGCTCCAGGCTTGGCAGGCCCAGCTCGGCCTGGACCATGCTGCCGAAGCCCGGCAGTACCAGGTCGCCCTGGCTGGTGGCCACGCTGAGCATGTCGAGGCGGGCGTCGGGAACGTAGCCCTGGTCCAGGCAGTCGCGGCCGGCCAGGGCGGCCATCTCGCCGTTGCTGATGGTGGTGCGATGTGCGGCGTCGATGGCGTAGTGGCGCGTGCGGATGCCGTTGGCCTCGAGGATGCGACGCTTGAGCCGGCTGGGCTTACCATGGACCAGGCCCAGCACCTGCTCGATGCGGTCGTTGTCCACCGCCTCGCCGGGCAGATGGTGGCCGGTGCTGGTGATATAGACACTCATGCCGACCTCCCGCGCTTCAGGGCATAGACCAGGCAGCGCAGGTTCTCCTCCGCGTAGGGGAACACCGCCAGCACCGCCATGAAGGTGAGATAGCCGGGCAAGTAGCCGGCGCCGCCGTGAGGGGTTTCCAGCGGTACCAGTGACAGTTGGCCGGCCCAGTCCAGGGTCAGCAGGTCCGCCACCGTCGGGCCGTTGATCACCGCGATCAGCGCCAGCATGTAGAGCGGCAGGCTGGCCAGGTAGTTGTGGGCATGCATCTCCCAGATGCTGATGTGCCGGCGCGGGGCGGCATAGTGCACATCCCAGTGGGCGACCAGCTCGTGCAGCACCCAGGCCGCCAGGCAGATCAGCAGCACCAGCACGTTGACTTCGAAGAGCAGGCACAGAAGGATCGGAATGCCGACCTGAAGGCCCATCAGCGAGTGGACCAGCGATTCCTTGAGCCCTGAGGTGGCCTCGATGCGGGTCGCACGGTGGCAGCACCAGTCGACGAAGCCGGCGATGCCCCAGAGCGGCAAGAAGACGTAGAGCAGGACCTGGACCAGCAGCGCATCGGTGGTCATGGGGTGACCTCGCGTTGGCATGGGCGGGCGGTGGATGACACGGTGAGGTTCTCCTTTCCATGGAGGGGTGCTGGGGTTTGGAAACGCTGTTCGAAAACGAGTCTAGCCGCTCTCTGCAGAAATGCAAACGATCGTTTTATTTATCCCTGCCCGGTCAGGCTTCCTGCCGGCGAGGTGCGGGTCGCGAATAACATGATGGAATATAAGCCATAATGAATCAGAAGACTCACGATCTGCGACCGCTCGAGAGGCAACAGTTGGCTACCCTGCGGGACTGGTTTCCCGACGCCGACAGCTGTCGGCGCTGGGGTGGCCCGGCCTTTCGTTACCCCTTCACGGCGCAAGGCTTTCGAGAAGACCTGGGGTTCGACGAATTGGCGAGCTTCGGCCTGCTGGGCGACGCGGGGGAATTGCTGGGCGTCGGCCAGTACGCCGAGCGCTGGGGGCGTTGCCATCTGATGCGGCTCGCCGTCGCGCCCCACGCCCGGGGGCGGGGGCTGGGCGGCGAGCTGATCCGACGCTTGGCATCGCGCGGGGGGGAGGCTCTGGGCGTCGAGACCTGCTCGCTGTGGGTGTTTCCCGATAACCCGGCCCGGCGTCTCTACCGCCGCCTGGGCTTCGCCGAGGCGCAGGCGGCAGTGCCGCAGCCGCCGCTGTGCTACATGGTCGCTCGCCTGGCGGAGCTGCGCCGAGGGCTCACTCCGTCTCGAGATGGTCCATCAGCTTGGCGAGCAGGGCATTGAGGGTCTGCTGCTCTTCGCGACTCAGCGGTGCAAAGGCACGCGCCTCGTTCTCCACGTGCTGCGGGATGGTCTCGTTCACCAGCGCCAGGCCCGCGTCGGTCAGGCTGACCAGCATGCTGCGACGGTCCGCCGGATTGGGCCGGCGTTCGATCAGTCCGGCCTTCTGCAGGCGGTCCAGCTGGTTGGTCATGCCCCCGGAAGACATCATCAGCACTTCGAACAGCTGTGTCGGGGTCAGCGCGTAGGGCTCGCCCGCCCGGCGCAGCGTCGCCAGCACGTCGAACTCCCTTGGCTGCACGCCACGTTGCTGGAAGAAGGGCTCCAAATACTGGGCGCTGACGTGTCGGCTGACGGTGTTCAGCCGCGCCGTCAGCTCCATGGGCAACAGATCCAGTTCGGGAATTTCCTGGCGCCACTGGTCGATGGCCACACTGACTCGGTTCATGGCTCTTGCTACCTATTTATCTTTACACTAAGATTCTTTTCATCGTGATACACGATGGCGAACTATAGGAGTGTAAGGATGACGAAGCCGACCGTGGGACACAAGCGCGATCAGCGCACCGGGCTGAAGGCCCTGGGCTGCCTGCTGCTGGTGGGGACCTTGCTGGCGATGTCGCTGAGCGTGGCCAAGGTCGCCGACACGGCGAACCTGCCGCGACTGACCTTCCTGATGGCGTCGCTGCTCGGTGCGAGCGCCGGCCTGCTGATGTTGTCGCTGCGACGCCGTGCCGATTGGCGACTCGACCGCCGCATCCTCGAGTACGCCCTCGTGGCCGGGAGTCTGCTGGCCTTGCCCAATGCCCTCGGCTTCCTGGCGGTGCGCCACGTCGGCGCCGGCTTCATCTCGCTGAGCTTCGCCTTTCCGATCCTGGCGACCTGGGTGCTGGCCGTGGTGCTGCGCCTCGAGCCCCTGCGCTGGAGCCGCCTGGGCGGCGTGTCGCTGGGGCTGGCCGGCGGTATCGTGCTGGCGCTGTCCAAAGCCGGTGGTAGTGAAGGCTCCCTCGGCTGGTCGCTGTTGATCCTGCTGATGCCGCTGACCCTGGCCGCAGGCAACATCTATCGCACCCTGCGCTGGCCCCAGGGCGTGCCGGTGGCTTTCCTGACCGCCCTGGTGCTGATCGGCGCCGCCCTGACCCTGCTGCCGTTCAGCCTGGCGATGGAGCCCGGGCGAATCGGCGAGCTGTTCGCCGCGCCTCGGGCACTGGGATTGCTGCTGGTGGAGGTCGGCATCTTCACCGTGCTCTACCTGTTCTTCTTCATCCTGCAGCGGCTGGCCGGCCCGGTGTACCTGAGCCAGATCGGTACCGTCGCCGCGGTAATGGGTACCGCCTTCGCCGTGCTGGCGCTGGGCGAATCAACGCCGCCCAACCTGCTGCCGGCCGCCGCACTGGTCATTGTCGGCACCCTGATTTTTCAACGCGGGCCGGCCGATCGCCCTGCTGAGGCGACCACGCCAGCCCAATCCCGAAATGCATAACGTCCCATCACAGCGGAGAAATGACATGTCCCTGACCCCGACCACCCTCCAAGCGGCCCTGCAGTGGCGCTATGCCGCCAAGCGCATGAACGGTCAGCGCGTTCCCGAGGCCGCCCTGGCGCGCATCCTCGATGCGGCCCACTTGTCGCCGTCCTCCTACGGCCTTCAGCCATACTCGGTGGTGGTCGTCGACGACCCGTCGCTGCGTGAGCGCTGCCGGCCTGCCGCTTTCGACCAGCCCCAGATCGCCGAATGCTCACACCTGTTGGTATTCGCCACCTGGCAGGCCACCGGCGATGGTGAGGTCGATGACCTGATTCGTCTGATGGCGCGAGAGCGGGAAGTCGAGGAATCCAGCCTCGACGGCTATCGCGCTACCCTGAAGGGCGTGGTTAACGGTTTCGAGAGCCCGGAGGCCCGGCGCCACTGGGCTGCCAAGCAGGCCTACCTGGCCATGGGCATGGTGTTGGCCGCGGCCGCCCTGGAGCGGGTCGATGCCACGCCCATGGAAGGCTTCGATCCGGTCGCCCTGGATGAGGTGCTGGGGCTACGGGAGCAAGGGCTCTCCAGTGTCGTGGTGGTGGCGTTGGGTTACCGCGATGGAGACACCGACTGGCTCGCCGGGCTCAAGAAGGTACGCTGGCCCCGTGACAGAGTGATCCTGCAGGCTGGCTGAGGAGCTGACGGGGCCACGGCATTGGCCGGTGACAGACGCTACGCTGCAGGTACGCATCGCAGATCATGATCCGCTAGAGGAGACATCGCATGAACCGCACACCGCTTTTCACCACTCGGCTCGGTCTGGGCCTATCGCTGACGCTGCTGCTCGCCGGTGCGGCGCTCGCCAGCGAAGGACAGGACCTGACCTTTCAGGGCGATGCCAGCTTCCACGGCCCCCACGGCGGCCAGGCCCTGCAGGCGGCGCTGGTGGATGCCGCCAATGGCGACACCATCGCAGTGAAGACCGGTGAGGTCTCCGCCGAAGCCGATCCAAGCTTCTCGTTCACCTTCCCCGGGGTGCTGATGGAAGGCGGCGACTACGCCGTGCACTACTGGATCGATTCCAACTTCGGTGGCGGCACCGCCGGCAACTGTGACGACATGCAGCACGACCACCAGTGGAGCGTGGCCATCGAGCCCACCGGCGGCCCGGTGACCCATACCGAGCAACACGATCCCTCGGCGCAGACCGCGGTCTGCGACACCTTCCGCTGAGCCGGCGTGGCCCTCACGGCCGAATTCCAGGGCCGGCCAGGACCCGAGTCGCTCAGGGCTTGACCTTGCCGCGCAGCGCCTTGGTCTTGCCTTTCTTCACCTTCTTGTCGACCCGGCGACGCTGGGAGCCCTTGGTGGGCCGGGTCGGCTTGCGGGTCTTGCGCTGCCGGATGGCCTGGCGGATCAGCTCGCGCAGCCGGCCCAGCGCTTCTTCCTTGTTCAGCTCCAGAGCGCGGTGGGACTGGGCCTTGATGACCACCACCCCGTCCTTGCTGATGCGCTGGTCGGAGAGCGCCATCAGGCGCTCCTTGTAGAACTCCGGCAGGCTTGAGGCGCGGATGTCGAAGCGAAGGTGCACCGCCGAGGCGACCTTGTTGACATTCTGGCCGCCAGAGCCCTGGGCGCGGATCTGGTGGATCTCGAGCTCGTGATCGGGGAGCTCCACGGTGTTGGAGATGCGCAGCATGATCACCTCGTCGGTCGACGTTCAGTCTTGATGCCGGAGCGGCTCGAGGAGCTCATTGAGACCGTTGTGATCGATCTCGTGCATCAGCGCCAGCAGCCGGCCGATCTGGCCCTCGGGGAAGCCCTCGCGGGCGAACCACGCCAAGTAGGGGCCGGGCAGGTCGGCGATCAGGGTACCCGCGTGCTTGCCGAAGGGCATGCGCAGGGTGACCAGGCGTTGCAGGTCCTCGGGGTGCAAGGCGCCGCTCCTTCATCATGGGGTTGGCGAAATGACGTGGCAGGTTACGCCACCGCAGCGCGTGGGGCCAGCCCGTTACCGGTGCCGGCGGGGGCGCGCTGAACCGCGCATCGCGGCTGGTGCCCTTGAACTTCGGGCTGCCGGCCCGCATGCAGTGAAGGCAGCCATTCCCACGAGGAGAACTCATGACGACACTGGTGATCGGTGCCAACGGCCAGATCGGCCGGCAATTCTGCGAACTTGCCCAGGCGGCCGGGGAGCCCATCAAGGCCATGGTGCGAGGCGAGGCCCAGCGTGCCTGGTTCGAGGAGCGTGGCATTCCCAGCGTTGTCGCCGACCTGGAAGGCGACTTCGCCCATGCCTTCGAGGGCTGCGATCAGCTGGTGTTCACCGCCGGCTCCGGGCCGCATACTGGCCCCGACAAGACGCTGCTGATCGACCTCTACGGTGCCATGCGGGCCGTTGACCTGGCGGCCGAGCGGGTACTGCGGCGCTTCGTGATGGTCAGCGCCCTGCGTGCCGAGAATCCCCAGGCGGCGCCCGAGAAGCTACGTCCTTATATGGCTGCCAAGCTGGCCGCCGACGCCTATCTCAAGGCCTCCGGCATGCCCTGGACGATTCTCAAGCCGGGGCGGCTGATCGATGAGCCCGCCACCCGCCGCGTCGCGACCTCGCTGGCCGAGACCGGGGGCGAGAACACCGTGTCCCGGGCCAACGTGGCCGAGGCGTTGCTGCACCTGGTGCAGGCCGATGACCTGTCGGGCCGCGAGTTCCTCCTGCTGGACGGCGAGCGCGAGATCGCCGAGGCGCTGAGCTGAGCGGCGCAAGGTTGGTTCAGTCGTTCTGGGCTGCCCGGATGCAGTTACGCCCTGAGGCCTTGGCGCGATACAGCGCCCGGTCGGCGCGTTCCAGCAGGGCATGGCTGGCTTCTTCGTTGCCGGCCAATGCCGCAACACCGGCCGAGAAGGTCAGGTGGAGCCTCGGCCTGGCCAACGGCGTCGCCGACAGCTTGCAGCGCAGTCGTTCCAGACTGGTTTCGGCACCCGGCCGGGTCACTCCGGGCAGAATCACCAGGAACTCCTCTCCGCCCAGGCGGGCCAGCACGTCATAGTGGCGCAAGCCACGCAGCAACACGTCGGCGGCGCCCTGCAGGGCCTCGTCGCCCACCGCGTGACCGTGCCGGTCGTTGACCTGCTTGAAATGGTCCAGGTCGCAGATGGCCACGCACAGCGCCCCGCCGAGTCGGCGGTGTCGTTCCAGCTCTTCTTCCAGGCGGGCCAGTCCGGCGCGTCGGTTGAGCAGACCGGTGAGCTCGTCGTGGCGGGCTAGGTAGTCGAGCCGGCGTTCCAGGGCCTTGCGCTCGGTGATGTCGGTGACGAAGGTGACCTTCTTCGCCTCGCCGGTGTTGTCGAAGATGCGCGCCGCCTCGGCGATGACCGTGCGCCGCTCACCGTTCTTGCGTCTCACCTCCCACTCCTGGCGTCGCGCCAGATCCTCCTCACCGCGGATCAGCCGCTGGTGCATCTCGAGCAGTCGCCGACGCTGCTCACTCGGCACCATCATGGTGAAGGGCTGGCCCAGTAGTTCCTGTTCCGTATAGCCGTAGAAGTCGCAGTAGGCGGGATTGACCATCTCGTAGCGGCCCGCGGCATCGGTGATGGAGATGCCGATCGGTGCCGCTCGGATCAGTCGGGGAATGTCGTCGGGCCCGGTCAAGGTCAGCGGCATGCGGCCCCCCTTCTTGGCAGGGGGGCGGCGTGGATCGCCTCGAAGCGTTCGTCCGGGACCGTTGCCAGGGCATCCAGTGCCGGCCGGGCGAAATAGTAGCCCTGCTGAAGCCCGATGCCGGTCTCGAGTAGCCAGCGGCCCTCCGCCGCGGTTTCCACGCCCTCGGCGATCAGGGTCAGCCCGAGCCGGCACGCCATCACGACGGTGGCCTCGATCAGCGCCTGGCGGCGCGGGTCCCGGTCGCAGTCCGCCACCAGCCGGCGATCCAGCTTGAGCTTGTCCGGGTGCAGGTCGGCCAGCATGTCCAGGTTGGCGTAGCCGGTGCCGAAGTCGTCCAGGGCGACCCGGAACCCGTGTCGGCGGTAGGCGGTGATGATGGCCATCAGATGATCGCGGTCGCTGACGTGCTCCGACTCGACGATCTCGAAGATCAGCCTCTCCGGCGGCCATCCGACTCGCTGCGAGACCTCGAGGGTGGCCTCGAGGCAGGCCTCGGGCTCGTAGACCGCGTTGGGCAGGAAGTTGATCGACAGGGACTCCCGCATGCCTAGCCGACTGGCCTGCTCGATGGCCTTGACCCGACAGGCCTGATCAAAACGGTAGAGCTCGGCATCGGTGATGCTGTCCAGCACCTGGCCCGCCGGCTCTCCACTGGCGCCGCGCACCAACGCTTCATAGGCGTGGATGTGTCGACGGTTGACGTCGACGATGGGCTGAAAGGCCATGGTGAAGTCGAAGGGCAGCGCTCCCTCGCAGCGACGGCAGTGGCCCGTGACCCGTGCACAGTGTGCCATGGTGGTTCCCCGGCGATGTGCCATCTCTCGGCCCAGGCAGGGGAAAGGGATGGCAGATAGATGTGTTTCGTTGCTAAGTATCGTTTTTGTACTATTTCTGTACAAGTATTTGGCGTGCCCTCGACGTCCTGGCGCCTTGTCGGCATCATCGGCGCCCAACCGTTTTCCCAGGAGCTCGCATGACTGACACCCTCGCCGACGAAGAACTGACCCGGCGCGTCCGCCACCTGCTCGAGAGCGCCCCCGAGACCGCGTTGCCGCTGACCTACCAGCAGCTCGCCGAGGCCCTCGAGCTCACGCCACCGCGTACCATCCGCCGCGTGGCCCTGGCGCTGGAGGCGCTGATGCGCGAGGACGCCCGGGCCAAGCGCCCCTTTCTCGCGGCCCTGGTGGTCGGCCGGCAGGGCGAAGGGCTGCCACGGGTGGGATTCTTCGAGTTGGCGGTCGAACTGGGGCGTTTCCCCGAGGGCTCGAATGCCCAAGTCATGGCCTGGCAGGAGGAGTTTCGTCTTGCCGTGTCGGCACGGTCGACCGGTCACTGAACGATGGCACTGTGTCGACTATCGGCCCCTCTGACATGAACTGAAGGCAAAGCGCGAACTGAAGGCAGGATGCCCAGGGATTGCGTGCGGATGTGTCAGGCAACATGGCTTGTTCATGGGCGAGGGGCCTGGGCGCCCTAGATGTAGGGAATCGCCACGTTGACGATGGTGATCGACGTGCCACGTTCCACCAGCCCCTGCTTCACCGTGAGGGTGACCCATAGTCGCTAGCGGGGGCCGTAGCGTTCGCAGCGTCGCTCCATCTGGGTCATGGGCGACACCTCACGACTCGGGGCTGCAGGCCCTGAGAGACATCATCGCGCAAGGGCGGTCCTATAGCGATTGCGTGCCACTGATCAGGTGTTCGTGGGAGCGCAGCTCGCTGCGCGAGGGATTGATAGCCCGGGCAGCGCCTGTCTGGGTAGGCACCCTACTTTTGCGATCTGAAGATTGAAGATCGTTCCCACCGGACTCGGAGCCATGGCCGAGTCGGCGGCATGCTAACCTGTCGTGCCATTTCCACTATCGGAGCCGTCAATGGACGACATCGGCCTGAGAGAGCTGTTGGGGCAAGGCGTGAGCCTGGTGGCGCTGGCGCTGTGCGTGATCGGCTTCGCCAGCCAACGCGACCAGCGGCTGTTCGGGCTGCTGCTGGTCGCCAACGTGGCTTTTGCCCTCCAGTTTGCGCTGTTCCAGAGCTGGGTGGCGGCAGGAATCTCGGCGCTGATCGTGCTGCGCATCGCCCTGGTGCGCCGCTATCCGGGCCACGTCGGCATCATGGCAGCGGTGCTGGTCGCGACCCTGGTAATTGCCGCGCTGACCTGGAGCGGCCCGCGCGACGTGCCAGCCCTGATGGCAGGGCTGCTGGGCACCTATGGCATGTTCATGCTGCGCGGCATCGCCATGCGCGCGGTGCTGGCCGCGGCTGCCTTCTGCTGGATTATCAGCAACCTGCTGGCCGGCTCCATCGGCGGCACCCTCGCCGAGACGCTGATACTCGTGACCAACCTGATCACCATCTGGCGGCTGCGCCGCGCCACCCATCGCTACGGGCTGGGCGGCACCGGCTGAATCGGATCCGGCCTCAGGCGATCTCGGCCTCCTTGCACACGTCTACCCACTCGGCTTCGGCCTGTTCGGCCAGCCGAGCGGGGGCGGTGCGCACCACGCTGTGCTGGGCGCCGGCGGCGTGAAGGGCCGGACGGCGCGAGGTGAGGCGGGTAGGGGCGCCCGGTTTACATCTGGGCGACGAGGTAGTTCTCGCGGCCGACCAGCTTGATCAGCCGCAGCTGCTGCTCCAGCCAGTGGGCGTGGTCTTCCTCGGTGTCGGAGAGCAGCGGCAGCAGGATGGCGCGAGTGTTGAAGTCGCGCTCGCGCTCGCACAGGGCGATGGCGGCCTTGAGCGCGTCGCCCACCTCATACTCCAGCTGCAGGTCGTTGGTGAGCATCTCTTCCACGTCCTGGCCGATGCGCACCGGGGTGCGGGTGTGGATGTCCGGCTTGCCCTCGAGCATCAGGATCCGCTCGATCAGCTTCTGGGCGTGGCCCTTCTCGTCGTAGAACTCGTGGTCGATGCGCTCGTGGAGCTTGCTCAGCCCCATGTCGGCGTACATCTCGGCGTGCACGAAGTACTGGTCCATGGCGGCGAGTTCGGCGGCGAGCAGGCCGTTCAGGGCGTCGATGATCTGCGGGTTGCCTTGCATGGTGTCCTTCCCTGGCGAGAATGTCTGGCAGGCATCCTAGTGTGCGTCCGGTGATTGGTCAATTTTTCTTTTATTTTCAGCTGGTTGAGACTATCTTTGCGTGCGATTCGCATTCGGTCCAGGGTTCGCGTCTCGCCCATTTCCCGGCGCCGGAGCCGCCCTCAGGCAGCGGGCGGCACCCCGAACACGCTCTTCAGATAGTTCACGTATTCCGGGTCGCGGGTCGTCGCCTTGCCTGGAGCATCGGAGATCTTGGCCACCGGCTGGCCGTTGCAGGCCACCATCTTGATCACGATGTTCATCGGTCGTACCCCGGGCAAGTCGCAGGTCAGGCTGGTGCCGATCCCGAAGCTGGTGCGGATGCGGCCGTTCAGCGTGGTCTTGATCGCCATCGCCGAATCGAAGGTCAGCGCATCGCTGAAGATCAGGGTCTTGCCCCGCGGGTCGATGCCCAGCGTCTCGTAATGGTGGATGCACTTCTCGGCGAACACCATGGGATCGCCGCTATCGTGGCGCAGGCCGTCGAACAGCTTGGCGAAGTACAGGTCGAAGTCGGCCAGAAAGGCATCCAGGGTGATGGTGTCGGTCAGCGCGACGCCGAGGTGGCCGCGATACTCCTGGACCCAGGCCTCGAGGGCAGCGCGCTGACTGTCCACCAGGCGGCTGCCGAGCTGTTGGTGGGCCATCACCCACTCGTGGGCCATGGTGCCCATGGGGGCCAAGCCATGGCGCCGCGCGATATCGACGTTGCTGGTGCCGACGAACTGGCCGGGAAATTCCTCGGCCAGCACCTCGACGATGGCTTCCTGCACCGGCTGGGAGAGCCGCCGCCGGGTGCCGAAGTCGGCCAGCCGGAAGTCCGCCAGCTGGGCCGGCGTATAGTCGCGGCGCAGCCGGGCCATCTTCTCGCGCAGCCGCGCCACGGCCTGGTCGACGCTCGCCTCGGGGTTCAGCGTGTGGTTACGCACTTCGCTGATGATAGCCAAGATCACGATCTCGAACAGGATGCTGTGCGTCCAGGGGCCGTCGATGATGATGCACAGCTCGCTGCCTTCCATGTACAGGTCAACGTACTCCGGGCGGAAGCGATACAGCTCCAGGAAGCGGATGAAATCCGGCGACAGGTAGGCGAAGTCGCCCAGGTAGGCCGACTCCGTCTCGCTGAGCGACAGCGCCGCGAGGCTGTCGATCTGGGCGCGGATCTCGTCGAGGTAGGGAGCGAGGTCTTCGGCGTCGCGGCAGCGGAACTCCCAGGCCACGCTGGCATTGGGATACTTGTGGTGTACCCCCTGCATCATGGTGAGCTTGTACCAGTCGGTATCCAGCAGCGAGGTGATGATCTGACCCGGGGCGCGGTAGGTGGCCGCCATGAAGGATGCTCCCTGTGAGTGGCGATGAGCCCGGCGTGAGCCGGTCCACGATGGTAGCGTGTTCACTATTTGATGACGAATCGTTGTCGTCCGGCGGCGTCAGGAGGAAAGGCGAGCGGTCAGTGCTTCGAGGAAGTTCTGGATACGCGACGCATTGGTGCCAAGGTCGCTCTTGCCAATGCGCGAGGCCGAACGCATGTCCACCCTCGTGCCTGCGTCGGTTGGCGTCAGGCGAATCACGATATCGTCCTTGAAACCGAACCAGCGGGTGGTGGCCACCGCTTCCAGCCGCTGCTCCGAGGCCGCCGCGTTCTCCCAGCCGCGTTCCCGGGCCAGAGCCTCGGCGGCGGCGTGCACCTCGGGGAGTGGGTGAGCGATATCGAGCGGCCTCAGGTCCGGATAGCCGGCTCGCTGGGCCTCGGCGAAGTCGCGCGGGTAGGCGAGCGCATTGGGCGCGGTCCGGCGTGCCTCGGCCAGCGCCTCGAAGGCCGGCGGGTTGGCCAGGTCGGTAGTGATGTCGTGGATCGGCGGCACGCTGCGGGCCAGCTCGCGCAGTTGCAGGGGCTGTGCCACCAGCGCTACCACCGCGACGATCACCAGCATGCCGACCAGGGCCGGCTTCCAGCGTCGACACAGGCCAGCCACCAGGAAGGCCATCACGCCGAGTCCGGCCGCGCCCAGGCTCAGCAGGGCGCCGCGACGCAGCAGCGAGAACGACTCGCCGAGCGACAGCCACTCCAGGCGATAGGCCGGCCCCACGCCGCCCATCAGCAGCGCCGCTACGGCCAGCAACACGACGGCCAGCCAGGCCAGTGCCACCGGCCAGCGGCCGCCGCGGGGGCGAGGCTTGAAGGTCAATGACATGGCACGCGCGTCCTCCCTGCGTTGCGGTACATGGCCTCCTAATATAGTGCCCGTAGCGTCCGCCTGCCGATGCCGGGGCGATCACAGCGAGAGGTCGTCCCGCCGCTTTTCACGCCGGCGTTGACACGTCCGCATCGCCGAGCGAGGCTTGTGGCACGCCGCACAGGCGTCCCCGTCCGCGGAAAGGGCTGCGCCCATCGCTTACTGCTGAAGATTCCATACGATTCCCGGCCTGTCCGGCGGACACAGGCACTCGGAGGGTCTCGTATGACCACGCAAACCCGGCCTGATGCCAGGTCTCATGGCCGTTTCAACCTTGAGCAGCAACGCAAGCGCGCTAAGGAGCTGCTGAAGTCGGTTCGTGCCGATGATCCTGAGGCGCTGGCGCGTCTGCTGAGGCATCTTCCGCCGCGAGCCGAGCCCTTGCGACTCGCCGATGCCCAGTTCGTGATCGCCAGGGAGTGCGGTTTTCCCAGCTGGCCCAGGCTCAAGTCCCACATCGAATCGCTGGATGCCTCGCGCCGTCTGATGGCCGAGCGCGGCGATCGCGACCTGGCGACCCTGCACATCCGCTGCGGTTCCGACATCGAGCGCAGCCTGCGCAGCGCCGGCTTCGAAGGCGATTTCCTGGAGTTCTCCGATCCCTTCTGCATGGGACCGTTGCACGACCTGCCCCCCGAGCAACTGATGCGGCGGCGGGCACGCTACCTGGCGGAGGTCTCGGGCATGGCCGAGCGCGATGCCCTTGCGCGCCTGCGCAAGAGCTACTCGGCGCTGGATGATCTCGAACGCTACGCCCGCATCGTGCTGTGGTTCGAGCACGACAGCTACGACCAACTGCTGCTGGCCTACCTGCTGCATCGCTTGGGTGAGCGTTCGTCCAGGGCCAGGCTCGAGCTGGTGGCAGTGGATGCCGTGCCTGGCGTCGAGCGCTTCATCGGCATCGGACAGCTCGCTCCGGACCTGCTGGCCTGGCTGTGGCGTCGGCGAGTGCCCATCGAGGCACCGCTGCTCGAGCTTGGCAGTCGGGCCTGGGCTGCGCTCACGGCCGAGGATGCCGGGCCACTGGAGGCGCTGGTCGCCACCGGCACGCCGGCCTTGCCGATGATGGGGCGGGCGCTCGCGCGCCACTTGCAGGAACTGCCGGCGGGGAACAGCGGCCTCGGCCTCACCGAGCGGCTCACCCTGGAAATCGTGCGTGACCACGGCCCGCTGGCGGTCGGCCAGGCCTTCGCTCACCTGATGCGTGAGCGTGAACCGCTGCCCTACCTGGGAGACCTGATGTTCTGGTGGCTGCTCCAACCGCTGATCTTGGCGCCACGGCCGGCGCTGGAGATCGCCGAGACCCAGCGCGAATGGCCCCATCGTCGCCTCAGCCTGACGGCGCTGGGATGTGAGCTGCTCGAGGGGCGCCGCGACTGGCTGGCGCACGTCGCCAGCGAGCGATGGGTGGGGGGAATGCGCATCGCGCCGGCGTCGGCTGGCCGGGAGAATCCGCAATAATGTCCAAGCCTGGGGCGTGGGAGACGTCTTAAGCTTCGAAGGGTTGGTGCTCAAGGAGAGATGGCATGGCGACACGGTCCAGCCGGTTTCACTACGTGAAGAGTCGGTTCATTCCCGAACTCACGGTGCTCCATGCGCAAATGAGCGACTTCAGCTACGATCGGCACGCCCACGAAGAGTACGCCTTCGGGGTCACCCTGTGCGGGCGTCAGGACTTCTTCAGCGGCGGCGAGTTTCATCGCAGCCCGCCCGGCCACGTCATCCAGTTCAATCCCGAGGAAGTGCATGACGGCCACCCGGGTGGCGAGAGTCCGCTTGGATACGTCATGGCCTATGTCTCCCCGGCGTCGCTGGAGGCATTGTTTGCCGCGGCGCTGGGGAACGAGCGCGCTGGCGGATACAGGAACAGCGAGACGCTGATGTCGGATCCCGTGCTGCGTGCTGCCATCCTGGAGCTGGTGCAACTGGTGACACGTGGGGTCGGCAATCGCCTCGATCAGGAGCATGCCCTCTATCGGGTGGCGACGGCGCTCGTGCAGCGTGCCGGGCAGTGCCAGCCGGGAGGCCCGGCACGCCGGGCGGATGCCCTGCTGCTGCGCGCCAAGGACTACATCCTCGCGCATCTGGCGGATGACGTATCGCTGGATGACATCAGTCAGGCCGCTCATCTCTCGAAGTATCACTTCCTGCGCCTGTTTCGTCAGCAGTTCGGCATCACGCCGCACCAGTACGTGCTCAACTGCCGAATCAACGCCGCGCGCAGTGCCCTGGAGGCCGGCGCCGTCCCCAGCGACGTCGCCATTCGCTTCGGCTTTGCCGACCTCAGCCATTTCAATCGCCGCTTCAAGCGCATCTACGGCATGACGCCCCACCAGTACCAGCGAAGCGTCATCAACTGATCGAGGTTCCCCCATGCTGGAGATCGTCGCCTATGCCCTGGGCGTCATGTACACCCCTGGGCCAGTCAATCTGCTCGGCCTGAATGCCGGGCTCCATGGTCAGGCCAGGACCTCACTGGGGTTCTTTGTCGGGGTCGGGCTGGCCATGCTGGTACTGTTCGTGATGTTCGGCTGGGTCGGCGCGGCCTGGGTCGGGGGCGACATGCTGGCGCTGGTGGCCGCCCTGGGCTGCGGCTACATCCTTTATCTGGCCATCAAGGTTGCGCGCTCGAGCATCGAGCTTGCCGTACCGCGACAGGCGCCGCGGGTGCTGAGCCTGCGCGATGGGCTGATCATGCAGCTCTGCAACCCCAAGGCCATCATCGCGACCCTGCCGATCGTCACGATCCAGTTTCCCGCCGCCGGCATCCATGGCGTCGGCCTGCTGCTGTGGTCGCTCGCGCTGGCCATGCTGGCGACCGGAGCGCCCGGCAGCTACGCGCTGATGGGGGCCTTGCTGGGGCGGCGCATCGAGAATCCCAGGGTGCTCTCGGGCTTCAGCCTGGCGATGTCGGCCCTGCTGGTGGGAGTCTCCGTATCGATCGGCTATGAGCACGTCTGGCTGCCGCTCACCGCCGACCTGGGGTGAGGCGCCGACCTTCGGCGGCACAGCGTTACCCGCGGTATCTTCACGCCTATGTGGCCGGCGCAGGGCCCTCGAAGCGCCCGCCATAGAGCGACACGATCCAGTCCAGGAAGACGCGCACCCGGGGCGATAGCTGGCGCCGCTCGGGGTAGACCGCATACAGCGGCAGGACGGGCTTGGGCCATTCGGCCAGCACCTCCACCAGTTCGCCGCTGGCCAGTAGCGGGGCGACCGAGAAGCGAGGCAGCTGGATCAGTCCGCAGCCCTGTCGCGCGCATTCCACGTAGTTCGCGCCGTCGTTGACCGTGATCCAGCCTCCGGCCTCGAAGCTCCGGGGTTGTCCGTCGACGAGCAGGTCCAGGGTGCTGTCGGTTGCCTGGCTGCCGGAAAAGAACCGCACCACGCCATGGGCGTGCAGCTCGTCCGGATGCGCCGGCACGCCTAGGTGCTCCAGGTACGCCGGGCTGGCGCAGATCACCTGGGGCATGTCGGCCAGCTTGCGGGCAACAAGGCTGGAGTCCTCGGGGGCACCGGAACGCAGCGCACAGTCCACGCCTTCACCGATCAGGTCGACGCGGCGGTCGCCGCTGGTCAGTACCAGGCTCAGTTCGGGATAGCGGCGATGGAAATCCTGAATGTGAGGCAGCACGATTTTGCGGGCCTGGGTGCCGTGCATCTCGACGCGCAATATGCCGGATGGCTGGCGGGTGACGGGCTTCAGCAGCGCTTCGGCGTCCTCCAGCTCGGCCAGCAGATGCACGCAGCGCTCATGGAAGGCCTTGCCCTCGAAGGTCGGACGTACCTGGCGCGTCGTGCGTTCCAGCAGCCGCACGCCCAGCCGCTGCTCCAGCTTCTGGATGGTCAGGGTCGCCGTCGCCCTCGGCATGTCGAGCCCGTTGGCTGCCTTGGTGAAACTGCCGGTCTCGACGATGCGAACGAACAGCGTCATGGCGTCGAATCGGTCCATGGAGATTGTTTTTCTCAGATGAATAGAGTTCTCAGATTAGATGATTTATCCATCCTGATGGAATGCCGATACTCGACGGCGTTCACCGAGACAGGAGATGAAACATGGCGGAGGCAGTCGGGAAAGTCGCTCTCGTGACGGGGGCTTCGCGCGGCATCGGCCGCTCCATCGCCCTTAAGCTGGTTGAGGATGGCTTCAGGGTGGTCGTGAATTATGCCGGCAACGAGGCGTTGGCCAACCAGGTGGTGGCCGATATCCATGACCAAGGCGGCCAGGCATTGGCCGTGCAGGCGGATATCCGTGACGCGACGTCGGTCACGCGTCTCTTCGAGCGCGTGCTGGAGACCTGGGGGCGCCTCGATGTGGTGATCAACAATGCCGGCAGCATGGAAATGGCCGACATCGCTACCGATAACGTCGCGGCGCTGGATCGCATGTGGAATACCAACCTGCGCGGCAGTTGGCTGGTCATGGCCAAGGCCGCCGAGACCCTGGGCGAGGGCGGTCGCATCATTGCCCTTTCATCCAGCGTGCTGGCCAAGTCCTTTCCCGGCTATGGCGCTTACATCGCCAGCAAGGCGGGAGTCGAAGGCCTGGTAAAGGTGCTGGCCAACGAGCTGCGCGGCCGGCAGATCACCGTCAACGGCGTGGCACCCGGCCCCGTCGAGACAGAGCTGTTCCTCGAGGGCAAGAGCGACGAACAGGTGCAGCGTCTCGCCGGCCTGACACCGCTGGAGCGACTGGGGCAGCCGGAGGACATCGCCGATGTGGTCGCCTTCCTGGCCGGTCCGTCAGGTCGCTGGGTCAACGGACAGATCCTGCGAGCCAACGGCGGTTTCGCCTGATCCAGGCGGTGAGCCGTTTCGGGTCGGTGCTGGGCCTCGCTCGGGTGACCGGGGCCCTTGCGCAACTCGCCTGCAGGAATTCGGCCGCATCGAAGGCCGCCATCTCGTCAGAGTGATGGAAGATCGTGAGCCGGTTAAGTATCTTGGGGGCCGACATTGTCGTACCGACTTCCACGAGGCCCCATGAACCCGACCATCGAACTGCTCAAGTCCCACCGCTCAGTGCGCAAGTTCACCGAGCAGAAGATTCCCCATGAGCTGCTGCTGGAGCTGGTCCGCGCCGGCCAGGCCGCGGCGACCTCCAGCCACGTCCAGGCCTACAGCGTCATTCACGTCACCGACCCGGCCAATCGCGAGGCGATCGCCGAGCTGGCCGGCGGCCAGGGCTATGTGGCCAGCGCCTCCGACTTCCTGGTGTTCTGCGCCGACATGAAGCGTCCCACCGAGGCTTCCGAGCGCACCGGCGCCAACGTCGTGCGTGGCATGACCGAGCAGATGCTGGTGGCCAGCGTCGATACCGCGCTGATGGCGCAGAACGTGGCGGTGGCTGCCGAGTCCGAGGGCCTGGGCATCTGCTACATCGGCGGTATTCGCAACAACCCTCAGGCCATCAGCGACCTGCTGCATCTGCCCGAGCATGTCTTCCCGGTATTCGGCATGTGCCTCGGCTACCCGGCCCAGACGCCGGACCTTAAGCCGCGGCTGCCGGTGGAGGCGATCCTCAAGACGGATCGCTACGATGCGGACAACAAGCAGGTGGCGGCCTTCGACGACACCATGCAGCAGTACTATCGCCAGCGCAGCGGCGGCAACAAGGAATCCGACTGGTCGCGCAACCTCACCCCGCTGTTCGATACCAAGCTGCGCCCTCATATGCGCGACTTCCTGATCGAGCGCGGCTTCGAGATGAAGTGAAGGCAGGCGGTCAGCCTTCCTTGTTGCGCTGCCTTGCCGGGAGCAGGACGCTCGGCTAAGAGTGAATCATGCGGCCGACAGGCAGCACCATGCAGTGACCCGAGCCGCAGGCGCCGTCTACGGCGGCGCGTCGCCGCCGCTCAGGGGGCGCGGTCCGCGTCGACTGGGTCCCGTCGTCTAGCGAGGTGACCGCGATCAAGTACATCTGGGCAGGCGTGTTCCTCGTGGTGCTGGTCTGGTCGGGCATCCATCCCGCGGATCGCGCCACCTGGTGGCTCGAGGTGTTTCCGGCCCTTCTCGGTGCCGTCGTCCTGTGGGGCACCTACCGCACCTTTCGGCTGACGCCCCTGGTGTACTGGATGATCCTGGTGCATTGCATCGTGCTGATGATCGGCGGGCATTACACCTACGCCGAGGTGCCCTTCTTTGATGGCTGGCTAGGGTTCGAACGGAATAACTACGACAAGCTTGGCCACTTCTTTCAGGGCTTCGTGCCGGCGCTGATCGCCAGGGAAATCCTCATCAGAAAACGCGTGGTCAACGGGCGAGGGTGGCTCAGGCTGTTCGTGGTTTCCGTGGTGCTGGCCATCAGCGCCTTCTACGAGCTCATCGAATGGTGGGTGGCGCTGGTGTCCCGCGAAGCGGCCGACGCCTTCCTGGGCACGCAGGGGTATGTTTGGGATACACAATCGGACATGGCGCTGGCCTTGCTCGGGGCGTTCTGCGCGGTCGTGCTGCTCTCCAGGGTGCAGGATCGCCAGATTGCCGGGCTGGCTCCGCGGGCAAGGTGAGGTTCGTTATTCCCGGACGATAGTGCCCGCTTGGCAGTCGTTCGTTAGCGGGGCATGGAGCGCTTGTGCTAACAACGCTTCGGGTTTTGTGCCATAAAGTGGCTATCTAGAGACTGCTGGCGACGCCATGGATGTGCCTCCCCCGGTAGACCGCCGGGCGATGAATGCGTGCATGGTGTCCTGACGACCACGGATACCACCTCGATGAGTGCCCATCGGCAGCAACGCACTTCCCTGGAGCGGCTGACGCTGCGCTTTCGCGATCCTGAACTGGAGCGGGCATTTCGCCTGAACTCGCTCGAGCGGGTGAAACTGCACGGACGCACGGCGATCGCCGTCGGGATGCTGGTCTACCTGCTGTGCGGTCTGCTGGACGTGTGGCACGTGCCGCCTGAGGCGTCGCGCGGGGTGTGGATGACGCGGCTGACCGCCCTGATGGTGCCGACCCTGGTACTGGCGGTGAGTTTCACGCCGGTGTTTGCCAGGGGCTCCCAATGGCTGCTGTCCAGCGTCTGCGTGGCCGCTGGCGTCGGCCTGATCGGCATCCAGGCGCAGCTGCCGGTGGCCAGTGCGCACTATTATTATCCTGCCCTGATGCTGCTGACCTTCTATACCTATAACTTCATCGGGGTGCGGTTTCCCTATGCGCTGGGCATCGACTTGATGCTGCTGGCCTCCTACAACCTGGTCTGCGGCCTGTGGCTGGACTACCCGCTTCACATCCTGCTCGGCCATGACGTCTTCATCGTCTCTTCCAACCTGATCGGCGGCACCACCGGCTACCTGGTGGAACACCAGCGCCGACGGCTGTTCTTGAGAGAGCGCGAGCTCTGGCAGCAGGGCCAGTATCATCTGGACCGCTCCCTGCACGATCGGCTCACTGGGCTGCCCAACCGCGAGCTGCTCCATGAGCGGATCGAACGGGCGGTGGCCGCCAGTCCCCGCGGTGACATGCGGCACGCCGGTTTCTTCCTCGATCTGGATGGCTTCAAGGCCCTCAACGATTGTCTGGGCCATGAGGTGGGCGATCGCTTGCTGATTCAGGTGGGCGAACGGCTGCAAGGTTGCGTGCGCAAGGTCGATACCGTGGCGCGCATCGGCGGCGACGAGTTCTTCGTACTGGCCATCGGTCTGGAAAACGCACGAGACGCCGAGCACTTGGCGGAGAAGCTGTTGGCGGCCCTGCGCAGGCCCTTTCCGGAGGTGCCGGACGATCTTTCTCTCCACGCCAGCGTCGGCGTCTGCCTGTTTCCTTATCCAGGCATGAGCGTGTCCGGCATCATCCATCAGGCCGACATGGCCATGTACGCGGTGAAGTCCGGCAGCAAGGACGGTTATCGCATCGCCGAAGCGTGAGTTCGACGGTGCCGCCTGTGCTACTCCGAGCGCCCTCGGATGTCGTCGGATGATTGGCACAGCCCGCCGGGCACCCGCAGTATCCAGTCGCGGATCGCCCGTATCGTCGGATCATCGCGGCGGCCCTGCGAGTAGGCCAGGTGGAACGGCTTGCCTTCCAGCTCCGGCCCGAAGGGTTGCACCAATCTCCCCTCCATCAGCTCATCGGCGATCAGCTGGCGGCTCATCAGCGCCACGCCCTGGCCGCCGATGGCGGCGGAAATGGCGTGGGTCTCATCGGAGAACACCAGCCCAGCGCTCACGTCCAGCCCCGGCACTTCGGCCCGCTTCTGCCAGCCGGCCCAGTCCAGGGGCGTCACCGAGCCCCCCTGGGGGCGGAAGTGGATCAAGGGGTGTTCGGGCAGTTCGGACGGCTCGCTCAGCCTCAACTGCGGGCTGCAGGCCGGGATAAAGGTGTTGTCGAACAGCCTTTCCGCCACCAGCCCCGGCCACTGACCGTCGCCGTAGCGAATCGCCAGGTCCGCGGTCACGCCGTCCAGCGCCACCGGCTCGTGGGAGGCGTGGATGCGCAGGTCGATCTCGGGGTGCGACTCTCGCAGCATGCACACCCAAGGAAGCAGCCAGCGCACCGCCACCGCCGGGGTGGTGCTGAGCGTGGCGGCCTGGCGGGCGGGGGGCGCCTGCAGCCGCGCCAGGGTTTCCCCGATGCTGTCGAAGGCCGTCTCCAGCGTCTGGAAGAGCTCTCGCCCCTGGGGCGTGAGCAGCAATTGCCGGGGCTTGCGCACGAACAGCGCCACCTCGAGGGCATCCTCCAGGGCGCGGATGTGGTGGCTGATGGCCGTGGCGGTCACGGACAGCTCTTGAGCGGCCTGCTTCGCGCTCTCGTGGCGGGCGGCGGCCTCGAAGGCTCGCAGGGCAGACAGCGAAGGGAGTCGGCGAGGATTCATGGCTGAGATCAACTCATTTGTATCGGCAAATATTCATCGTTTGTGGCACTGCTGGACTGGGAATAGGCTCAGTTCACCATCAACGATGAGTGAGTTCATCTCATAAAACAAGGAGCCCGACATGCCCCATCTCCTGCATCTCGACGCCAGCGCCCGCCCCGGCCTTGCCGGTACCGACGAGCATGGCTCCCTCAGCCGTCGCCTCACCCACCGTTTCGTCAGTGGCTGGCAGGCCCGCCAACCGGACGCCACCGTGACCCGGCGTGACGTGGGCGGTGCCCCGCCGTCTTTCATCGACCAGCGATGGATCCAGTCTGCCTTCACGCCCCCGGAGCGCCAGGAACCCTGGATGGCCGCGGTGCTCGCCGAGAGCGACCGGCTGATCGACGAACTCACGGCCGCCGACATCGTGGTGATTGGCGCGCCGCTGTACAACTTCGGCATGCCGGCGGCGCTGAAGGCCTGGGTGGACCAGGTGGTGCGCATGGGGCGCACGGTGGACTACGACCCGAGCCGCCCAGACGATCCCTTCACGCCGCTGCTGGCCGACCGGCCGCGCCACGCCATCATCCTGTCGTCACGAGGCGGTGCCGGCTTCGACCCCGGCGGCGAGCTGGCCCACATGAACCATCTGGAGCCGGGGCTTTCCACGGTGCTGGAATTCATCGGCATCACCCGCATCCACCGGGTGGCCATCGAGCACCAGGAAGAGGGCGGTGAGCCCCTGGCAGCCTCCATCCAAGCCGCGGAGCGCCGCATCGAGGCGCTGATCGACCAGCTGCACGCGCAGTTCCAAGCCAGTCGTGAGCCGGCCGTGACGGCCTGACAGGCGATGATCGGACGCTAGAAACCCCGCTGGCCTGAGCCGGCGGGGCGGGTGTGCCCGATCATGGGTCACCTGACAGCTCTGCCGCCGGCTTCTAGGCTGGCTGGAGGTGGTTGACGCACCCGTAGGCCGATCACGGCGCGGGGCGTCGCCTCAACATGATAGGGACACGACAGACGAGGTGAGGGATGAAGGTCAAGCGGATCATGGCCAATATGGCCACGCAAGAGCTCGACAAGGCGGAGGCCTTCTACGGGGGCATTCTCGGCCTGGAACGTCTGATGGATCACGGCTGGTTTCGCACCTACGGCTCGGACGAGCGAATGCGGGTTCAGGTCAGCTTCGCCTCGCAGGGCGGCTCGGACACGCCAGTGCCCGACTTCTCCATCGAGGTCGATGACCTCGAGGCGGCGCTGGCACGCTTCGAGGAGGCGGGCGTGGCCATCGAGTACGGGCCCGTCAGTGAGCCCTGGGGCGTGCGGCGCTTCTACGTCCGCGACCCCTTCGGCCGACTCCTCAACATCCTGCAGCATGAGTGAGCGTCGGTATTTTCCGTTCGATGGGGAGAGTCGCCGAACAGGTGGCATAATCAGGTTGCTTCGGGTCTCTGACAAGGATAGGTAATGAAGAAGATGTTCTTGGCTTCCTCTTTCAAGGATGTGGCAAGCCTGTTCGTGGAATCGGTGGGTGGCGAGTGCGCTGGAAAGCGCGTGACCTTCATTCCCACGGCAAGTCTCACGGAGGAAGTGAATTTCTACGTGGCGGCAGGCAAGGAGTCACTAGAAAACCTCGGAATGATCGTCGACGAGCTTGAGATATCCACGGCTGAAGATGACGAGATAGCAAGCAAGCTGATGGCGAATGACTATATCTATGTCTCGGGAGGGAATAGCTTCTTCCTGCTTCAGGAGCTGAGGAGGAAAGGGACCGACCGACTCATCGCCGAGCAGGTGGCGCTGGGAAAGGTCTATATCGGGGAGTCTGCCGGCGCCATCGTGCTGACGCACGATATCGAATATGTGGCAGAAATGGATGATGTCGCTGCTGCTCCTGGGATGGGCTCTTTTGCCTCGCTAGGGCTGATCGATATCTATCCGGTGCCTCACCACACGAATCCACCGTTCAAGGCGACAGTCGAGAGCATCCTCTCGACCTACGAAGAGCGGTTGCCGCTTTGGCCCATCAGCAATGCACAGGCCATTGTTGTCAGTGGGGATGAGTACAGGATCTGGAGCGCAGAACGCTGATCATCCACCACCGGCTGTGACCTGCGGCGTCAGCTTGTCGAACGACTGTGTGGATTGCCGTCCCGCCATTCTTGTATCAGCCGTTTCACGAGTTCGCCGGCGGGCAGTTCGCGTGCCAGCGGCGCGCCCTGTCCGGCCCAGTGTGCCGCGAATTCATGATGGCCGAGCCTGGCTGCCGCCGCGTTGAGCCGCTTGGCCGCGTCGTACGCCACGGGGTAAGCAGGGGGCGTTAGGCTGGTCGCTGAATCAGCATGGCGAATCAAGCGATTGAGGATGCCGCGAGCCGGTCGCCCCGATAGCGCCGTGGTCATGCGGGTCTCTCCGGCGCGCTCGCTCTTCAGGTTCGCGCGATAGCCCTCGTTGGCCGCCGATTCGGGACATAGGATAAAGGCGGTTCCCAACTGGGCAGCGGATGCGCCCAGCGCCAGGGTCGATTGGACCCCATGGCCATCCATGATGCCGCCGGCCGCGACGATCGGCAGCGTCGTCTCCTTGACGAGCAGGCGGACGAGCACGGAAGTGTTCAAGCGTTCATCGTTCGCTTCCGGGTCGAAGCAGCCTCGGTGCCCGCCCGCTTCATGGCCTTGGGCCACTATCGCGTCTATGCCCCGCGCCTGGATCCACCGCGCCTCATGCAGGCTGGTGGCCGTCGCCAGCGTGTAAATGCCGGCCTCCCGCAGGGCGCGTATACGCGCTTCGCACGGCAAGCCAAAGTGAAAGCTGACCACGGCGGGGCGCGTCTCGAGCAGCATCTCGAAGGCCTCATCGTCCTCGACGAAGCTGCGGTAGATCTCATCGAGCTCGGCCGGCGGCTCGCTGCCGCTTTCCTGGAATAGCGGCGCGAGGTGCTCGAGCCAGGACGATTCACGAGCTGCGTCACGCCGTGCGGGGGCATGACAGAAGACGTTGACGTTGAACGGGCGGGTCGTCAGCGCCTGGGTTCGCTCGATCATCTTCCGGGCCTGGGCGACGCTGCTCGCACCGATGCCCAGGGAGCCCAGGCCTCCGGCATTCGACACGGCCGCGGCCAGCTCGGGCGTTGCCACGCCGGCCATTGGCGCCTGGATGATGGGTTGGATGCCAAGCCGGGTAGTAAGAGAGTTCGGCGATGCCATGTGAACGGCCTCCACGACTGCGAAACGATGGGCTTTCATTGATTCTCAAAATGAGAATATAATAGAAAAAATGTTTCCAAAAGGCGAATGATGTGGATCTGGAAACCCTGAAAATCTTCGAGGCCGTTGCCGCCGAGCTGAGCGTGACCCGCGCCGCCGCGCGGCTCGGGCGTGCGCCATCCAACGTCACGACGCGCATACAGCAGCTGGAGGCGGAGCTGGACGCGGAGCTGTTCGTTCGCCTCGGCAAGCGCATCACGCTCTCGACGGCGGGGCAGCGCTTCCTCGCTTACGCGCAGCGCCTGCTGGCGCTGGAGGACGAGGCCCGGCAGGCCGTGGGCGGCGGTGGTGGCGGCAGCCTGCGCATCGGCAGCATGGAGAGCACGGCGGCCAGCCGGTTGCCGTCGCCGCTGGCGGCCTTCAACCGAGCCCATCCGGCGACCCGGCTCGAGGTCAGCACCGGCCCCTCTGGGCTCCTGATGGATGAGGTGCGCGACGGGCGGCTGGACTGCGCCTTCGTGGCCTTGCCCGCCGAGCTGGAGGACGAGTCCGGCCTGGCCGAGATGGGGCTGCAAAGCGCGCCGGTCTGGGAGGAGTCGCTGCTGCTGCTGTTGCCGCCCGTCGACGCCGAAGCCACTGCGCCGGCGGAACTGCGTACCCGCGCCCTGGCGGCCTTCAAGCCGGGCTGCACGTATCGGGCCATGGCGGAGCAGCGGCTCGGCATCGTCGCCGGAAGTGAGTGGCGCATCCAGGAGCTGGGGTCCTACCACTCCATGGTGGCGGCCGTCGCTGCAGGCTCCTGCGTCACCCTGATGCCGCGCAGCGTGCTGGAGTTGAGCCGCGTGCCGGACGATCTGGCCACGCTGGCGATGGGCACCGTCAGCACTCATTTGCTGTGGCGCCGCGGCTACGAGACGCCCGCGTTCCAGGCGTTCGCGGGTCAGTTCCTGGGGGACGCATGACCCGCGCGCCCGCGTGGCTGCGCTCCGCCATCGACGCCGCGCTGGTCATGGCCATCGGCATGGGCTTCGGCCGTTTCGCCTACACCGCGCTCTATCCGCACATGGTGGAGGAAGGCGTGCTGAGCCTGAGCGGTGGCAGCATGGCAGCGTCCGCCAATTATGCGGGCTATCTGGTCGGGGCGCTGCTGGCGGTCAAGGCCAGGCCGGCGAGCGCCCATCGCTTCTGCCTGTGGGCGGTGGGAGGCACGGCGGCGTGCCTGGCCATGCTGGCCGTGATCGACGCCACCTGGGCCATCGTCGCCGTGCGCGGTGTCGCCGGCATCTTCAGTGCCATCTCCATGGTCGCCGCGTCGCTGTGGCTGCTCGAGCACCGCCAGCACCTGCAGGGAGCGCCACTGCTTTACGCCGGGGTGGGCATCGGCGTCGCCCTGTCGGCCGAGCTCGTCGTGGTGGCGGCGAGGCTGGGGCTTGCGAGCCCGGGGCTGTGGCTGATGCTCGGCGTCGTCAGCCTCGTGCTGGGCGGCCTGGCCGTGCCGGGGCTGACGACCAGGGCGGCGCCCGAACGGCCTTCGTCATCGGCGGCGCCACGGCGGGCCGAGTCGGTCAAGGCGCTGCCGCTGGTGACGATCTATGGCCTGGCAGGCTTCGGCTACATCGTCACTGCGACCTATCTGCCGCTGCTGGTCAAGACGGCGCTGCCCGACGTCGACGCCGCCCATGTCTGGGCCGTGTTCGGCCTCGGCGCCGCGCCGTCCTGTTTCCTCTGGCATCGCCTGCACCTGCGGCTTGGCACCCGGCGATCACTGGCGTGCAACCTGGGCCTCCAGGCGTTCGGCGTCGTGCTGCCCGTCCTGCTTCCCGGCGGTGTGGGCTACATGGCCAGTGCCCTGCTGGTCGGTGGTACCTTCATGGGCACCGTGACCATCGCCATGCCGGCCGCGCAGCAGGCCGCCCGTCACGCTCGCGGCAACCTGCTGGCCAGCATGACTCTCACCTATAGCATCGGGCAGATCATCGGCCCCCTGGCCGCCACCGCCCTCCATGCCATCAGCCACAGTTTCCAGGGCTCTCTGCTGGCGGCCGGCGGTGCGCTCCTGGTCGGTGCCTGCATGAGCCTTGCCGCGCTGTAGCGTCTTCCCATCCGGCCCTGTGAAGGAGTCTGCCGTGAACACCGTCGAGCCCGATGTCTTCGTACCGGTCAACGACCTGCTGTGTCGTTTCTTCCACTGCTTCGACCGGCGGGACTGGCCGGCCATGACCGAGTGCCTCATGCCGGAGGTGACGGTCGACTATGCCTCCTCGGGGCGGGAACCGCCCTCGACGATGCCCGGCGAGGCCTTCGTCAGGCGCCGCCGAGAAGCCGTCGATACCCTGTCCAAGCAGCACAGCTTCTCTAACCTGCGGGTCACCCGGGAGGGCGATGGCCACGCGGCCATGGCCAGTTGCCACTACCTGATCCTGCGATTCGAGCTGTCGCGAGAGCTCGCGACCGATGAAGAGAACTTCTTTCACTCCTGCGGAAGCTATGAATTCCAGCTGCGCCAGGTGAGAGGCGAATGGAAGATAGCGGGCATCAAGCAGCTGGCACTGCAGAGCTGGGGCAATAGCAGCCTGCATGCCGGCTCGGCCCGGGGGCAAAAGTCTCAGGGGAAGGAGTGAGCCACTACCATGGAGGCGTTCACGCCCAGGCCGGCTTCGACGCTCCAACTGATACGCTTTTTTGGCCAACTTCTGACCCTGTTATGCTTTTGCCCCTTCTGTCATCTTGTTCGCCTACGATAGGGGCCGCGTCGACGGGCCCCATTGGTGGCCAAGTGTTCGGGCCGGTATCCAGGGTGTTGAGGGGTGATGATGATCTATGTGGCGTTCTTCCTGATCTTCGTCGGCGTGACGTTCGCGCTCCATCAGGTGTACAGCGTGCACTACGCGATCAACTTCGAGGACGAGGAGGAGCGCCCGGCGCAGGTCAACCAGGCCCTGAAGACGCTGGCCGAGGAAGCCAAAGGATGTGCCGGCAACGAGCCGTCGCCGGGCTTCGTGCAGGCGGTGCAGCGTATCGTCGGCAATGGCGTCGACCCGCGGCTGGTGCTGGCGGCGATGGCGTCCGGCAGGCGCAAGGCCTTTGCCGAGCCGCTGCTGCGCCGCAAGGGCAGGATCGAGACGGCCGGCGAGCTGACCATCGCCCACCTGCCGTTCTGGAAGACCCGTCCGCCGATGCACTATCGGCGCGGGCCGGTGCTGGTACTGGTGATGGCCTGCAGCCTGCTGGCGTTGTTCTGGGGCGGGATGAGTATCTTCACCCTGGCCTATCCGGTGGCCGTGCCGGCGCTGGCCTGGGCCAACGACCTGGCTGTGCTCACGGCGCTGGTCTATGCCTCGGCGCTGCTGGCCTACGGTGCCTCGAAGCTCGACTTCTACCTGCACGACATCCAGCAGATTGGTCGGCTGGAACGGCGCCTGAAGGCCGGCGAGCAGGGGCGCTGATCCCTACGCCTGGAGCATATGCGCGTATCCCAGCCCCGCAACCCACAGCCCCAGGCCGAAACTGGCATGTGCAAACAGGCTACGCCGCCTGGCGACGTTCGGCTGAGGCATCTTGCGAGCGGCCATCCCCGCCCCCAGACAGGGCTGCAGGACGGCAAAGGGGAAGAGTACCGTCAGCATGCCAAACACCAGCGGCGGCAAGAGTGTCATTTGATCGAGCCATTGTTCCCCTGCCAGGGCCAGAAAGGCCGCGGCGAATGCGATCCCGATCATGTAGTGCGCGGCCCAGCCGAGGGCCGATTCTCCCCGGATCCGCGCGCTCTTGCCGATAGGGCGATGGATAAGCGTGCCGCCGGTAAGATGGCCAAGCCAGCGCCCCACCATCGCGTAATCCAGGGAAGAGATGCCGAACAGGCGATGGCGCAGTAGGGCGACGATATCCATGAAGATCGTCGCACCGCCCCCTATGACGATGGCCTCGATCATCAGCTGCGTCATGGATGAACTCCTGCCACCAGTGTTGCGTCCGCTTGCAGGGCGCGATGATGGATCGCGAGATTCGCCATGTGATGTGTCCTCACTGGAAAGCTTGGTAGAGGACCCGTAACCTACTACTTCAAGTCAACTTGAAGTCAACTCGTATGCTCGATATTTCCGAACTTGCACGAAAAAGCGGGGTTTCCGCCTCGAAACTGCGTTATTACGAAGAAGTCGGGCTGATTCGTTCCGTTGGGCGAAATGGCCTGCGCCGTGTCTTCGATGACCGCGTGCTGCCGCGCCTTTCCCTGGTCGCGCTGGGGCAGGCCGCGGGATTCTCGCTGGCCGAGATCCGCGACATGCTGGGGCAGGAAGGCACGCCAAGCATTGACCGAGACATGCTGAGCGCCAAGGCGGATTCTCTGGATCGCCATATCAAGGAATTGAGCGCCCTGCGTGATGGTTTGCGCCATGCGGCGTCCTGCACCGCCCCCAGCCACCTGGAATGCCCGACCTTTCAGCGCCTGATGCGTATCGCCTTGGCGCGCCAGGGGGCGACAAAGCGTGATCGCAAGCGGGACTTCGCGAACAGTCACGGGGAAAGAGGCCGTCGCGATGACGGCGCATGATGCTCGATGCCTGACTCAGGACCTGCTCGCCCACGGCACGACCGGATGAGGCCCTGGGCGATATCAGAAGGCGTCGATCAGCTCGCCCAGCGTCGCCATGGCCGCTTCGCTGCGCGGCGTCCAGGGATGGCCGTAGCTCAGGCGCAGGCAGTGTCGAAAGCCTTGGGTCGCCGAGAAGATCGGACCCGGCGCCACGCTGATGCCCCGCTCCCGCGCCTGGCGAAACAGCTGCAGCGAGTCCACCCGCTCGGGGAATTCGAACCACAGGAAGTAGCCGCCGGCGGGGTGTGTGGCGCGCGTCTCGTCCGGGAAGTGGCGCGAGGCCGCGTCCAGCATTTCCCTCTGTTGGGTCTCCAGGGCATGGCGCAGCTGGCGGAGGTGGCGGTCATAGCCGCCGTGCTGGAGGTAGTCGGCGATGGCCGCCTGAGCCGGCATCGAGGGCGAGATGGTGGTCATCAGCTTGAGCCGCGAGATCGGCTCGGCGAAGTGACCGCCCGCCACCCAGCCGACCCGATAGCCCGGTGCCAGGCACTTCGAGAACGACCCGCAGTGGATGACCAGGCCCTCGTCATCGAACTGTTTCACCGGCTTCGGCGGCGTGGTGCCGAAGTGCAGCTCCGCGTAAGCGTCGTCCTCGATCAGTGGCACCCGGTGGCGCTTGATCAGCGCGTACAGTTCGCGCTTGCTGCCGTCGTCGAGACTCGCCCCCAGCGGATTCTGCAGGTGGCTCATGAACCAGCAGGCCTTGATAGGCAGCCGGGCCAGGCTGTCCGCCAGCACGTCCAGATCGATGCCCTCGCGGGGATGCACGGGAATCTCCACCGCTCGCAGCTTCAAGCGCTCCAGGATCTGCAGGCTGGCATAGAAGGCCGGCGACTCGATGGCGACCAGGTCGCCGGGCGAGGTCACGGATTGCAGCCCGAGGTTCAGCGCTTCCATGGCGCCGCTGGTGATCACCAGTTCCTCGGAGGGTAGCGGCATGCCCTTCAGCGTGTAGCGCAGTACGATCTGGCGGCGCAGGTCGGCGTCGCCCGCCGTCATGTCCTTGAGCACGTCGCTGCCGGCCATGCCGCGCAGTCCCTTGGCCATGCTGCGAGACAGGCGCGCCAGCGGAAACAGCTCGGGGCTGGGAAAGGCCGAGCCGAACGGCACGGTCTCGGGGTCCTGCAGCGAGTCGAGCACCGAGAACGCCAGTTCGCTGACCGCCACGTCGGCGGTCTCCTGGCGCGGCGGCGTCATCCGCGGCTCGTGCAGCACGCGCCGCGCCTGCTCGCGCACGTAATAGCCGGAGCGCGCCCTGGCCACGATCAGCCCGCGATCCTCCAGCAGGTAATAGGCCTGGAAAACGGTGGAGGGGCTGATGCCATACTCGCGGCTGGCCTGTCGCACCGAGGGCACCCGCTCGCCCGGGGCCAGCACGCCATCGCGGATCAACTCGGCGATCTCGTCGGCGAAGCGTTCGTAGCGTTTCATCGGCGGCCTGGTGCTCCCGGCTCTGGAGCCGTGATGGAAGAAGGAAGGGGCAATTCCATCATGACTGGCAGGGCGGTGGAAGGCCTGACAGCGGAGCCTGCATGAAACCGGCCCCGAACGCCTGGTGCACGACTTGCTTCATCAACATGGCGCTGGAAGCGGCATATCGGCCTGCTGCACGGAAATCGTTCGAATATGCCGTCATGGCCCAGTGCATTATTTACCGTGACACATACTCTCGATATGCTGCTTCATCGCTGTCCGACAGAGACAAGATAGTGTGCCGGCTCGGCATGCAGGGAGTTCTCCGTAACAGGTTGATGTGACGCCCTATGGTCTCGTTGCTGAACGCGCTGGGCGCTTCGGAGTGGATGGAATCTCGGGCTTCGAGATAACGAGCCGGTAACCGAGATGGCTTGGCCCCGACCTAAAGGGCAAAAAGGCGACATGACCCCGGGCGATCCTCGGCCCGAATGTCGATAAATGTTGCGAAGCGGAAGTCGATGACCGTCCTTCGTGTGGAACTTGCCGATGAAGGCATTATCCAACCGGGCGGATAACCGCCTGCTACGCCGCGTTACGCGGCTCGACGAATGGTAAACGATGGGCTGGGCGTCATGGCATAAGGACGCCGACGATATAAAAGGAGATTAGACTTGGTAACCAGCTACTCATCAGCAAATGCTCTGCTCGAGGATATCCACGCGCAGCAGTCGGTAGAAGGAAGCGAGGCCGCGTGGCCCAAGGGCGAGGCCGAGTTGGTGTCTGATTCACAGACGATCGTATGGACCCTGGAAGACTACGGCGATTTGGTCGTGACATTGACGCGCAGCGATGATCAGTGGATCGTGCTGGCCGATATTGCCCCCGTCGCCGCCGTGAGCGATACCGCCACGCTGAATCGCCTTCTGCTGGAGCAGGGCATCGCGGTTCCGCTGGTGTCTGCCGGTGTCATGACCCTCAACGGAGAACCCCACTATGTGGTGTATGGGCAGCTCTACGTTGACTCCCGACCGGAGGCGATCAGCGCCGAGGTGCATGCCTGTGCATCAGCCGCCATCGATATCGCCGATCTTGTCCAGGATTACATCGACTAAATCTGCACGGAAGCATAGCCATGTTGCGTAAAATCTTTACAGCCTTTCGCGGTGCCGCCAGTGAAACCGGCGAAGCCATCATCGATCATCAAGCCATCCGTATCCTGGAGCAGGAGATGCGTGATGCGGAAAAAGAACTGAACGATGCCAAGACCCAGCTGACCTCGATCATGGCGGATCGCTCCCTGGCTCAAAAGAAGGTCGATACTCTCGATGAGAGCATCAGCGAGTATGAGGCGAGTGCCATTGCGGCCCTGGAAAAGGGAGATGAAGCACTGGCCCAGGAAGTGGCCGAACGTATTGCTTCGCTAGAGGAAGAAAAGAGCTCCGAAGAAGCGGTGGTCGCCCAGTTCGATGGCAGTATCGAGACGCTGCAGTCGACGATTCGCAAGTCGCAGAATAATCAGAGGCAGATCAAGCAGCAAATCAGTGTGGTGAAAGCCACCGAGTCGGCTCAGAAAGCTCAAGCCGCCGTTGCCGAGAAGCACTCCGGGCAGAATGCTTCCATGAGCAATGCCATGGATTCTCTGGATCGCATCAAGAAGAAGCAGGAACATCGCGCCGCTCAGATGGAAGCCGCGTCACAGATGGAGAAGGAAGCCAGCGGTACGGATCTCGACGAGCGCCTCAAGAAGGCGGGAATCGGTTCCAGCAACCGTCAAGCCAGTGATGTGATGTCACGCCTCAAGGCGCGGGCTTCGAACACAGAAAACGGCAGCTGATCGATTTGCTACAACGAAAAATCATCTCGATGAAGAGACGCCTGCTCCAGTGATGGAGTAGGCGTCGAGGTTATGTGATGCCTGTAATTCTACGTCTCCTGAAGGCGCTGAAAGCGTCAATGTTTCAGGTGAGCTGGAGCTTCCTTCTCTTCGTCACCCTGGGCCATCTCTTGCTTTCATGGCTCGCCATGGTGGTCGCCGGTGAAGAAGTGGCATCCAGTCCGATAAAGTGGTTGTACTTCTATATCACAACGGCCTCCACTGTCGGCTATGGAGACTATTCTCCCGTGACGGCCGGCGGCCAGCTTGTCGCCGCGCTCTGGCTGATTCCCGGTGGTATTGCCATCTTTGCCGCGCTGATCGGTAAGGCAACCATGACCATCAGTACCTATTGGAGGCACCTCGTGGAAGGGAAAAGTGACTATCGCTCTCTGACCGGTCATACCCTGGTCATTGGCTGGCATGGCGAGACCACGCGCAACATCATCAATATCCTGCGTGCCGACACCGAGCTGCCCGACGACATCGTGCTCTGTGTCTGCCAGGACATCAGTAACCCGATGCCTGGTGATATCAAGTTCGTCCGTGGCGAGAGCTTCGCCAGTGCCGATCTTCTGCAGCGAGCGGGCGTCACCGGCGCCAGTCGCATCATCATCTATGATGACAGCGACGAGCGGGTCGCCACCATCGCTCTCTCGGTCTATCCCCTCAAGTCGAGCCATTGCCATATCGTCGCCCACTGCGGCGACCCGCATACGGCGGACATGCTGCGTCGTACGCTGCCCGGCATCGAATGTACCGAGGCACTCGCCATCGAGATGCTGGTACGCTCCTCGACGGATGCAGGCATCAGTCGGGTGGTCAATGAGCTGCTCTCTGTGACGCATGGTGCGACCCAGTATCAGGCTTGCTTGCCGGCGGCCAATGGCATGACCTATGGCGAGCTGTTTACCCGAGCCAAGCGCCAGTGCGATGTCACCCTGCTCGGCATCAGCGACAGCAATGAAGATGACGGTAATCTTTTGAACCCTCCGGGAGACGTCGTGCTGCAAGAGGGAGATGTGATTTTCTACATGGGCAACAAGCGCCTTTCCGAACAAGAACTGGTCAGGCTGCTGGCACCATCAGATGCCGTCACCCCCTAACGCATCCGAGGAACCTTCGGCATGTTCGACAAGATCAAGACCCTGTTAAAAGGCGCGGCCCCCGATCACAAGGGGCAGGAAGCCTATGACCACCAGCATGCCCGGCTTGCACGCGGCTTACCGATGGGCATGTCGCCTGAGGATTTTGCCGGCATGCGGCTGGATGGGCGTGTGACCTTCGATCTGCTCGCGCTGGCTCCCTACAGTGACCTGCTCTTCGACAGCAGCATGGGAGGACAGGACCTGCATATTGCGGCCGTCGGTACGGTCGATCTGGGGCAAGGCGAAACCCTGGTGCGTTTCTATCTGGAGAACGATACCTGGGTACAGGCGTCGGTCGCGTCGGGGCAGGTGATCGAGTACAAGCTGTTCGATTTCTTCCAGGTCCAGCATCTGGCCAATACCGAGTTCGACCGTCTCATCAACGAACACGGTGTTTCCAATGCCGGGGTCTCGCTGGGTAAAGCCGTTCTGCCGCTTGAAAGTGAGAGTGGACAGACGGCAAGCTATTCCCGCGTTTGGGGTCAGGAAGGCGTGCCCTGGTCGCCACCTGTGCTTCTGGAAGAGGAAGTCACCACGCTGGAAAGCGTCATCAATCGTCGGGTCATCCATCACTGCATGCTCTATGAGCGTCAACTCGAAGGTGAAGGGCGCTACGAATATGTGCTGCTGAGCGGTGAGGTTGATGAGGAGGATCGTAGCTACCAGCTGGTGACCAACCTCGGTATCGACCTGAACCCGAACAATATCCGAGCGGTGTAATGCCTCAGGCGTCTTACCCGCTCACTGCAATGGATTGGGGCCGGCGCATGTCGAGCCCGTTGATGCTATCTCATACAAGGAGTCGTATATGAACTATCTCGCCGGGCTTCCCGCCTTTCTTTGCTACCTCATCGTAGGCGTCGCGATGCTGGTGCTGTTCATGTTCTGCTATAGCAAGGCTACCCCGCACCAGGAATGGAAGCTGATCCAGGCGGGTAATACCGCGGCCTCGGCGGCGTATGGCGGCGCCATCCTCGGTTTCACGATACCGCTCTATAGCGCCATGTCGCACTCCGTCAGCCTGGTCGACTTCATCCTGTGGGGCATCGTGGCCTTCGTCGTCCAGATCGTGACCTTCTTCGCCACCAAGGGCGTACTGAAGATCCAGGGAGAGAGCCTGTCCACCCACATCAGCGAGGCGCATGTTGCCTACGGCGTGCTCAGCGGAAGCATCGCCGTCGCGGTCGGCTTGCTCAATGCAGCCGCCATGACCTGGTAAGCGACCGTGAGAACAGGAGCGAAAGGAAACGTTATGGACAACGCGAACAAGCACCTTCCGCGGCGCAAGCGCAGCGTACGGCTCACGTTGGCGCTGATGGGCGCTGGAGCGGCTTCGACCCTGGCAGGTTGTGGCGACAGCTCCCCCGAGACGCTGAGCAACGTGGAGTTCGACGACACCGAAAGCTATCGCAGCGTCGAAGACTGCGTGGAAGGTGGCATCTACACCCGCAAGGCCTGTGAAGCGGCTTACAACCAGGCTCTGGAGAACGTGCCGCACTATCGCACGCAGTCGCAATGCGAAGAGGAGCATGGGGAGGACGCCTGCCAGACCGCACCGCATACCAATAGCGGTAGCGGCAGCTGGTTCATGCCGGCCATGATGGGGTACATGATCGGCAACATGACCGCCTCTTCCAGCCGCGGCCACATGGTCAACCGCGTTTATCAGGAACCGGTCTACCGTACTCGTGACAATCAAGGCAGCTGGTCGGCGGCGACATCGACGGCCTCCAGTCGCATGAAGGGCGTTGAGTCCTCGATGCGTACGACGATCCGCACGCACAATCGAGCCGTTCGAAACTCGTCGTATTCGACCTCTCGCAGTGGCTTCGGCTCTCGCTCGTCGGCGCGGGGTGGTTTCGGCTCCTGACGCGACACTCACTGCGCAGCGTCTGGCAAGCCCCGGGGATTCCTCGGGGCTTGTTCGTCGAGGCTTTCCTCGCATCGATCTTCGTCATCTCTCCACAAAGGCAACCCCATGTTGAAAATTCCCGTACGAGAGCGCAAAGCCTGGAAAGAGTTGGCCAAGGACCTGGGGTTTCATTTCCACACCATCGACGGTGAGGCCTACTGGAAGGAAGAGGCCTATTACCAGTTCACCCTGCGGCAGATCGAGGAAGACATCGAAGCCCCTACCGAAGAGCTGCACGAGATGTGCATGGAAGCGGTAGAGCGCGTCTGCCGCTCCGATGCGCTACTCGACAAGCTGTGCATTCCCGAGTTCATGTGGGAAAGCGTGCGCTCGTCGTGGTGGAACGGCCAGCCCCAGCTGTATGGGCGCATGGATTTGGCCTACGACGGCAAGTGCAAGGCCAAGCTACTGGAACTCAACTACGATACGCCGACCTCGATCTATGAGGCGGGCTTCTTCCAGTGGGTATGGCTCGAACAGGCGATGGAGCAGGGACTGATTCCCTGGCAGGCCGACCAGTTCAATTCGATCCAGGAGAAGCTGATCGGCGCCTTTGCCCATATCGGCCAGCGCCTGGTGACGCCCGAGATGCATTTCTCCAGTATCAGGGATCACGTGGAAGACCGCGCGACCGTCGAATATTTGCAGGACTGCGCGATCCAGGCCGGCGTGGATGCTCCCTTCGTCTACATCGAGGATATCGGTCTGCGCGAGGGTGAGCGGCATTTCCTCGATCACGAGGACAAGCCGATCCAGGCCATCTTCAAGCTCTATCCCTGGGAAGAAATGACCGATGACGAGTTCGGCAGCCAGGTGCCGAAGATGGACACCCACTGGTTCGAGCCACCGTGGAAGACCATCCTGAGCAACAAGGGCATCCTGCCGCTGCTATGGGAGTGGAACGAGGGGCACCCCAATCTGTTGCCCGCCCATTTCGACGATGATCCTCGCCAGTCGCTGCAAAGCGGCTGGGTGCGAAAGCCGTTCTTCTCGCGGGAAGGCAGCAACATCGAGCTGGTGACGCCCGGCGGTGAGCGGGAGTCGGTCGCCGGCCCCTATACCGACAGCCCGCACATCCTCCAGGCTTACCATCCCATGCCCAGATTCGGCGAGGAGCATGCCCTGATCGGAAGCTGGGTCGTGGGGGATCGCGCCTGCGGGATCGGCATTCGCGAGGACAAGGGACGCATCACCAAGGACACCAGCTGCTTCGTGCCGCACATCATCCTGTGATCGGTGAGGTGAAGAGGCCGATACGCAAGCCGGTCGCCACGGGTAGCCCGACCAGCAAGCGTTCGAGTGGCCGACACCGGTGGCATCGGGAACGTCAGGTCCCCGCTCGGCGAGTTACTTGAAGCGCGAGCGCGCCTTCTCGATGGACTCGCTCAGCGAGCTCCAGGCGCGCTCGGCGCCGGCGCGGATGTCGTCCCAGGCGTCGTCGCTGGCGTGTCTCAGCTCCTCGAGCTTGCGGCGCATCTCGTCGCGCCTGGCCTCGAGCCGTTCGACATCCTCCTCATGCTCCATGCGCGCGTCGGCGGCGGCCCCCCTGGCGCGGGCCTTCAGCTTGTCCACCTCGGCCTGCAGCTCGTCCAGCTTGGCGCGTAGTTTCTGTTCGTAGGCATTCCTGTCGCTCATGCGAAACTCCTTTACGTCTGTGGATACGTGGAACCTTGAAGATAGTCTGTCGCGGGGTCGCAAGGCGCCGTCGCTTCAGGGTGGCATGCAGGCCCGGGTGGATGGCAAGGTCAGATGTGAGGTCTGCTAAAAAAACCGCCTGCATTCGGCGACGTTGCAGGCAGGGCCAAGTGCACCATCGACGGTGCCTTGCCGCGCAATCAGTTCTGATCTTCGGCATTCATCTGGCGGAGCTGCCATGAAATCTCTTTCGAGTACTGGGTTTGCGATATTCGGCGCAGCGTTGATTGCCATCAGCTACGGGCTGGCGCGCTTCGCCTTCGGGCTATTCGTGCCGCAGATACGCGATGAGCTGGGCCTCGCGCCGGACGTGATCGGCGTCATCGGCGCGCTGCCGCTGATCAGCTTTCTGCTGGCCACGGCGGTCGCGCCTTTCATCACCGATCATCTCGGTGCCCGCTACACGGCAGTACTGTCCGGGATCTTCGGCGTCGGTGGGCTGGTGCTGATCGGCCAGGCCTCCGATGCGATGATGCTGGGCTCGGGGGTGTTCGCCTGCGGCATCTGTACCGGACTGATGATGCCCGCACTCACCGCCGGCATGCAGGCGATTGTCAGGCGTTCGCTGCACGGGCGCGTCAGCTCGGTGATGAATGCGGGCACCAGCATCGGCGTGATCGTCGCGGTGCCGACGGTGCTGTTCCTGGTCGGCGCCTGGCGGCTGGCCTATCTGTCTTTCGCCATCTGCGCCGCTGTCGGCGTGATCGCCGCCTGGATCTTCCTGCCCTCGGTGTCGCGGATCGTGCCCGCCAACGCCGCGCCGCCGGCGCCGCTTCGCGAGCTTCCCTGGTCGCGCCTGGTTCGCCTCACGCTGTTCGCCTACGTGATGGGTGTCGTCTCCTCTGCCTACTGGATCTTCGCACCGGACCTGGTGGTCACCCTCGGCGGCTTGCCGTCCGCCTCCACCGGCTGGCTGTGGCTGGCGGTGGGCATCGCCGGCCTCGGCGGCGCCGTGGTGGCCGATCTGGCCGACCGCAACAATCCGCCGATCACCCATGCGCTGATGCTGATGATGCTGGCCGCTAGCCTGGCGCTGCTCGCGGCTAGCCCCGCCCAGACGCTGCTGGCGGCGTTTTCCGCGCTGGTCTTCGGGCTGGCCTACATGAGCCTGACGGGGCTCTACCTGATGACCGGCATCCGCCTGCTGCCGGGCCGGCTGTCGGTAGGGCCGGTGCTGCCCTTCATGGCGGTCTCGCTCGGGCAGGCCACCGGCTCGCCGCTCGTCGGCAAGCTGGTCAACGCCTTCGGCTACGCCGACGCCTTCTCCACCTTCGCCGCGCTGGGCATCCTGGTGGCGATCCTCTCGCCCTTTTACCCGGGCCACATCGAGCACGGCGACGAGGAGGAAGCCGAGGAAGATACCGGCCTGCAGGCGGCTTACGACCACCAGCTCCAGAATGAAGAGGGTGAGCCGCTGGCCGACCCCGAAGAGGACGAGGCGCAGAAGCCGGCGGTCGGCGCCTGAGGTCTCAGGCGTTACCTCGTTCGGCGCGCTTGTTCGGCTCCGGGGGCGTGGGGACCGTGATGGTGCGCGTCAGATGGCCGAGCCGCGGGCCGCCGAGGCACACCTTCACCTCGCCTTCGCCCTGGAGGATCCAGCGGGCCGTGGCCTGGTGGGCGTTGCCGCCCGAGCGCTGGAACCAGGGCATCTGCGAGGCCTCGCCGAGGCCGCGCCCCCAGCCGGCGAGGTGGCCCAGTGACTGGCGAGCCTGCCCGGGCCGCGGTAGCCGGCAGCCTTGCACGCTGACGCTTGCCTCGACGCCGGTGTTCCATGGCCGCTCCCGGGCGGCATTGACCCCATGAGTCGGCAGGTAGCCGCGGTTCTCCACCGTGACCCGTAGCTCCCAGTGCCCGGCGCCCAGCGGCATGCAGCGCGTGTCGGCGATGGCCAGCCGTGGCAGCATCGCCGCCACTTGCAGCCAGTAGCCGGTGACGCTTTGGCAGATCGCGGGCAGTTCCTCGGGCGGCGGGTTCCAGAGGCCGTTCACCGGGTCCAGGCCGCCGACCTCCACCTCGCCCAGTTGGGGATGGCGCACTGCCTGCCACGGCCGGAACAGCCGCCCGCGGTTGTGTTCGCGGTCCCACCGGGCCAGCCATTCCATGTCCTCGCGGTCGAGTGCCGAATAGTGCTCCACGAAGCGCTTGGGCCGCGGCCGACTCATGCGCTGGAACAGATCCCACAGCTCGCAGACCTGCGCCAGGCAGCCGCGCTGGTGGTAGGCGAACTCGGTGAGGTCGCCGTGCAGCGGAGTGTCCGGCTGGTAGGTGAACTCCTCGAAGCCGCTGACGGTGGGGTAGCCGACCCGGGCGTGTCCCCAGGCCTCGAGCTGACGGTAGAGAGCCAGGTCCCGCTGGTCCATGCGGCTGTCGGGAGCATCGATCAGCGGGCGGATGAACACGCCGCCGAAGGTGTGCAGGTTCAGCCAGGCATAGAGGTTCGGGTGGGCCCCGGCGAAGTCGATCACCGCCCGGACCTCGGGCTCGGAGCCGGGATACGGGCCGGCGCCGACCTGTTCGGGCTCCGGCCGCCAGCTCCACGGGAAATTGCGGTTGAAGTCCGGCACGCCCGCCAGCCATTCGGGCTCGGGAATCGTCTCGCCGTCCCAGTGCTCGATGAGCCCCTCGGGGTAGAGCCGCCAGTAGGGCGGCGGGTCGCCGATTTGGCGCGGCAGCATCAGGCCGGGCGCCTCGGGCGAGGCGACGAAGTCGCCGGCCTCGTCCCTCACGCGCAGGTAGCGGCAGCGCCCGTCGCCGTCGAGGTCGTGGGCGCGCCAGTAGGACGCGGCGGCGGCCTCCGGCGAGCGGCGTGGGGCGGAGCGCACGAAGCCGCCCTGGCGGAGCACCTGCTCGGCACCATCCGGCGAGATGCGCGGGCAGACATAGAACAGCACGTCCTGCAGGAAGCGGCGAAGATGCTCGGGCAGCTCCTCGGGCAGCGGCAGCGCATCGGTGTGCAGCGCCAGGGCCGCCTCGGCCACCGCCAGCGCGACGCTGGAGCCGGCCAGCTCGGTGCCGTGCATGTTGCCGTCCACCCATACGGCGGGGCGCTTGCGCGCCGGATCGCGGCCGACGGTGAGCACCCAGATCTCCCGTCCCTCTGGGCTCACGCCGATGCTCTGCAGGTGGGCCAGCGCCGGATAGGCCTGCACCCACGCCTTGAGCTGGTGCGTCAGCGCATCGTGGCTCAGGTAGCGATGTCGGAAGCGGCTGTCGTGAACATCCCGTCCCATGTCCGTGCCTCGCTCGGCCATGCCTGATGACAGTATGGCCCAGCGGCGCGAGGCGCCGGAGAATGAGAAGAATGGCTGTCCGGATTAATGGGGCGAAAGGGCTTTCAAGTCCATTCTGGCGCTAAGTCCTGGCAGAAGGTTGATAGATTGATGCCGCATGGAGCAGGTGCACCTGCATGCCCCACCTACCAAGTCGCCCGCCGAGGTTGTGCCACGCTCATGGTGTCCGGCAGACAATCGATTTCATTCAGCGATCGGATGCTGTGCCATCCTGTTGCCGTGCATAGACCACCAGCCGCAGGTGCCGGTCTTCGTCGACAGTCAGCGAAGTGTGCTCGAACGGCTCGGCTTTGCCGTTGAGGATTAGCTTGCGCACACCATTGCAGGGGGCGTGAACGTCGTGCTTGCGCCACCAAGCCTTGAACTCTGGCGATACTCTTTCCAGTTCATCCACCAGCTCGTGAATGTCGGCTTCATGTGTGGCGCGGGCGAAGTCACGGCGGAAACTCGACAGCATCAGTGGCGCCTGTTCTTCCCAAGAATCCAAACGTTCGCGCAGTGCGGGATCGGTGAACAGTAGCCAGAGCAGATTCCGTCGTTCTGGTAAGTGCGCGTCGAAGCCGAAAAGCTGGTCGGCGGGTGCATTGAATCCCAATACGTCCCAACGCAAATTGAGCACAAAGGCGGGATGCGGCAGGTCGTGCATCAGGCGCCGCACTAGCGGCGGCAGCACGCACCAGGTTTTTCCCGGTTCGGCGGGCGGACGCTCATGGGCCAAGAGGAACAAGTGGCGCCGCTCGGCGGCATCCAGTTTCAGCACCCTGGCCAAGCTGTCCAGAAACGCGGCCGACACGCCAATGTCGCGCCCCTGTTCGAGCCAGGTGTACCAGGTCAGGCCGACACCGGAGAGTGCGGCGACTTCTTCCCGGCGCAATCCCGGGGTGCGACGGCGCCCGCCGCTGGGCAGGCCCACGTCGGCGGGCGATAACCGCTCGCGGTGTGCCCGTAGAAAGGCGGACAGGTCGTGGCGGGTTCTTTTGAGAGATCGCATCGTTATCGCGTTGGTTTTAGTAATAGCATAATTAGTTAAATTGTAATGGTTTAACAGGGGTTTGAGAATAAGCGCGTCGAACACCTAGAAAATCCTGGAGACGCGAGATGACCTCAAGTTCCTGTCCTTCTGCTGTGCCGGTGACCGCCGTCAGTGGCCCGCCGTGGCTTGGCCTGTCCGTGCTATTGCTGGCGGGCTTTGTCACGATCTTCGACCTGTTCGTGGTCAATGTGGCCATTCCCAGTATGCAGGCGGGGCTGGGGGCGAGCTTTGCGCAGATTGGCTTCATCGTGGCCAGCTATGAGCTGGCGTTCGGAGTGCTGCTGATTACCGGTGGGCGGTTGGGGGACCTGTTCGGACGCCGCCGTCTGTTCATTCTCGGCATGGCAGGCTTTACGGTGGCATCGGCGTTATGCGGACTGGCGCCCAGCGCGAACTTCCTGATTGGCGCGCGGGTGTTGCAGGGGCTCGCGGCTGCCTTGCTGTTCCCGCAGGTCTATGCCTCCATCCGTGTCAATTTCGATGGTAACGACAGCGCCCGCGCCTTCGGTCTGCTGGGGATGACGCTGGGCCTGGCTGCCATCGCCGGCCAGGTACTGGGCGGCTGGTTGGTGCATGTCGACCTGTTCGGATTGGGTTGGCGTAGCATTTTTCTCATCAACGTGCCCATCGGCCTATTTGCCATTGTAGCGGCACGTTTCATCCCCGAATCCCGCGCACCGCAGCGCCCGACCCTGGACTGGACGGGTGTGACGCTGGTCAGCACTGGACTAACGTTATTACTGGTACCGCTAATCGAGGGGCCGGGGCAAGGTTGGCCGGCCTGGAGCCTTTGGGCGCTGGGTGCAGGGATGGGGATGCTGGTACTGTTCTCTCGGCAACAGGAGCGGCGGCGGATGGCGGGAGAATTGCCGCTGGTGGATATGCGATTGATGGCGCAGCGCCGCTTCGCGCTGGGAGCTGTGCTGGTGCTACTTGTCTATTCCACATCCACTTCCTTTTTCCTGTGTTTTGCCTTGTTGGTTCAGAGCGGACTAGGACTTGATCCTTTCGTGGCGGGCAGCATCTTCGCGCCTTGTAGCGTGGGCTTTGTCTTGGCATCCCTGGCGGCACCACGGTTGGTGGCGCGTTGGGGGTCTCGTGCCATCGTCGCCGGTGCGCTGGTCTATGCGCTGTCCATTGGGCTGCTGATGGCGCAGGTGCACATGGCGAGGGCGGCGCTGGAGCCGACCAGGTTGATTCCCGTGTTGATTGTGGTTGGTGCCGGTCAGGGCTTCGTCATGACGCCGCTATTGAATCTGGTGCTCGGCTTCGTCAAGGAGGCTCAGGCCGGTATGGCATCTGGCGTGATCTCGACAGTCCAGCAAGTTGGCGCAGCGCTGGGGGTGGCGGTGGTGGGCATCCTGTTTGGCGCGGTGCTAGCGGCTGACGATGGCATTGTCGCGCAAGCAGATCATTACGCATCGGCCTTTGTTGCAGGGATGACCTACAACCTGGGCGCAGCTATGTTGGTGTGCGTGCTGTTATTGATACTGAGCCGAGCCCAACACGCAGCTTCGAGATGACGCGGTAGGGAGGCAAGGCCTGGCTGGGGATTGCTTCTACCCCATGCTAGGCTGAGCGATACAAAGCCAAGGGGATCATGACTCTGGAGGCTTGATGCTGGGGAGAGGTGACGGAAGGTGAATAGAAACAGTGTCCTGCAACTGCTTCGAGAGCACATGACGGCCTTGGCCAGCGAATATGGGGTCAGATCATTGGCGCTCTTCGGCTCCATGTCCCGTGACGAGGCTCGAGACGACAGTGATATTGATATCCTGGTGAGCTTCGATGGCCCGGCGACCTCGGCCCGCTATTTCGGAGTGCAGTTTTACCTCGAGGATCTGCTGGGTCACCCCGTGGATCTGGTGACCGACAAGGCGCTTCGCCCCGAGCTCAGGCCCTATATCGAGCGTGAGGCGCTGCGTGTCTGAGCCTCGCCCCCAGCGCGAATGGCGCTTCTATATCGGTGACATGATCGGCTTTGCCGAGAAGGTTCTCTCCTACACGGAAGGCCTCGATCAGGATAGCTTCCTTGCCCATGATCTCACCTACGATGCCACGCTGCGTAACCTCGAGCTGATCGGCGAAGCGGCGACCCGCATTCCAGATGCTGTCCGTCACCAGTATTCGCAAATTCCCTGGCGGATGATCATTGCGACTCGGAATCGCCTGATCCATGCCTATCTGGGGATCGACGACGATACAGTGTGGAGCATCATCCAAGACAACATCCCCCAACTGCTTGAGCAGTTGAATGGTATCAAGATCCAGCATGACTCATCGGGGGCAGACCTCGGTTCTCCATAGAGCCGCCGGCCGCCTCAGTCGTACTGGTGCTGCCAGCCCTTCCCGCGATCTGATCCTTGGGCAGCTGCAGGTGGGCCAGCGCCGGATAGGCCTGCACCCACGCCTTGAGCTGGTGCGTCAGCGCATCGTGGCTCAGGTAGCGGTGTCGGAAGCGGCTGTCGTGAACATCCCGTCCCATGTGCCTGCCTCGCTCGGCCATGCCTTCTGACAATATGGCCCAGCGGCGCGAGGCGCCGGAGAATGAGAAAACCCAGTCGTTGGTGCTAGGCTGAGTCTCTGAGCATCATAACGATAACGACGCCGCCAGCTCTTGGGACGCCACCGAGGCCACCGGTTCCCCGCCACTCATGGTGATCGTCACGCGGACGATCGTCGGGCGGGGAGCCCTCTGCCGCGTGGCGCTTTTTATCATCAAGGAATACGTGAGGATCACGATGAGCGAGACGTCCATGATGGATATCAGGCTGGCGGAAGCGCAGGACCTGCCGAGGATCGTCGAGATCTACAATGCCGCGGTGCCGAGCCGACGCTCGACGGCGGATACCGAGACGGTGACCCCGGAATCCCGCAGCGAGTGGTTCCACCGGCACGAGCCGGAACGTCGCCCGCTGCTGGTCGGCGAGGACCAGGGCGACATCGTCGCCTGGATGAGCTTCGAGGACTTCTACGGCCGGCCGGCGTATGCCCATACGGCTGAGCTGAGCATCTACATCGCGCCGGACTACCAGGGCAGGCTGCTTGGGAAGCGGCTGCTGCGGCGAGCGGAAGCGCTGGCCCCCAGCCTGGGCATATACACCCTCGTCGGCTATGTATTCGCCCACAACGCACCGAGCCTGCGCCTGCTGCGCGCCAGTGGCTACCAGGAGTGGGGGCGGCTGCCGGACGTCGCCCGCATGGATGGCAGCGATTTCAGCCTGTGCATCATGGGCAAGCGCCTCGAGAGTGCGCCGGCCCCGTTGGGGCAGCCGGCTGGCGCAGGTTAGCCGCGGCGCCTGAGTCAGCCCGGCGATTTGCTCAGTCGTACTTGTGCTGCCAGCCTTTCACCGCGATCTGCTCCTTGAGCAGTTCCAGCATGTCCACCAGCACCTGTTCGGTGATCTGTTCGGTATGCGGGTCGGTGCGCAGCCAGGCATCGAAGCCGCTCTCGGCCAGGTGCTCCACCAGGGAAGAGAACTCCGACGACTGCAGGCCCGCCAGCGCCTCGTCGACCAGGCGGCAGGCCAGGTCGGAGAACGAGGCCTCGAGCCCCCGGGCCACCTGGCTGCCCAGCGGCAGGCGCCCGAGGCGGCGAATCTCCGGGCTCTCCGACAGGGTGCGGCCGACCAGCCCGCGCACGTAGCGCAGGGTGTCGTCGCGGTGGTGGGCATAGGCGTCGCCGGCCATGGCCTCCAGCCGTTGGCTGATCTCGCGGATCAGCGCTTGTTTGCGTGGCTGCACGATCCGTTCGATCACCGGGGCGGAGAGCCCGTCGCCGGCGCGGATCTCCTGCTGCACGTTGTCGAGCATGCGGATGGCGATGCGGTCGGTGAGCTCCTCCAGCAGGATGTCGTAGTACTTGGCGACCACGCCGTAGAGGTACCAGCGGCGCACGTCGATCAGGCCCATGCGTTGCAGGCGGTGCAGCAGCGAGATGACGCGCAGGAGTCGCAGCAGCCGGAATCCGCCCAGCGGGATGCAGCCGAGCACGTCGTACCAGTGCACGAAGGGATAGAAGAACCAGCGGTGGTAGTGGCGCTCGGCGATGGCCACCGCCCAGCCCAGCAGCACGTCGAGCAGGAAGACGGCCACGAACGCCAGGTCGATGGTGAGGAAGTTGGCGTGGATGTTCCGCTCGTAGGCGCCGTACAGCCCGGGCGCCACGGCTTCGAAGGCGGCATTCAGCGGCGGCAGCAGGAACAGGCTGTCGAACAGCAGCAGCGCCAGATTGGCGATCACCAGCACGATGATGAACAGGTCCCATACCAGATGGGCCCGTTCGAGGGCGGGCGAGGTCGTGCGGGTGGCGGGCATCTTTCCTCTCCTTATGCAGTGTCGCGGAACGTCCTTTCCTCCCCAGCCTAGAGCGTCGAGGCGTTGGTGGCATGCCCCTCGCGCGGGCAGGTCTGTTCAACTCCTCGTCCTCGGTGGAGATGGTCCCGTCGGCCGTTCCGGTAGAGCGCGTCACTTCGCGACTGCGGGGCGGCTTTGGGCCTGTCGGAGCTTCTGGTGTCTTCCTCCGTGATATTCTCATGGCCGAATACCCACGATCTGGCCGGGGCGCGAGAAGAGCGTCGAGGAAGTGTAGGCAGTTTCTTGTTGACGATATACGGGGAAACACCATGCGGCTGCGTCTATTCTTGTCGCTCTTGGCCATCGTCATTCCGGCCTTTGCGGATTCACCGGTAGGTTTCTCGTCTCAGGTTGATGCCTCCGATGAAAGACGCCCGATCGAACTATCCATCTGGTATCCATCCGCTGACGGTCCATCCTCCATCTTTGGTGGGAATGCCGTTTTCGAGGGCGTTTACGCCTCGCCTAATGCCTCGGTGAAGGAGGGAGAGTTTCCTCTCGTGGTGGTGTCGCACGGCGGCTTGCGGTCCTCGAAAAACTCAGGCGCATGGCTTGGCGCCGGCTTGGCAAGGGCAGGCTTTGTCGCCGTGGAGGTCAATGCGCCACGCCCCGCTAGTGCGGCGATGGCGGTGAACGAGATATGGCAGCGTCCCCGAGACATGAACCGCACCATTGATCTGATGCTGGGCGACCAACGCTGGGCGGAGCACGTTGATCATGGCAGGATTTTCGTGGTGGGCTTTGCCTTGGGTGGAACGGCCGCTCTTGCCGTGTCCGGGGCCGAGATTGACGTGGAGCGCTACCTCCAGGCATGCGCTGCCGATGGCATAGAGGCTCCAGACTGCGAGTGGTACAAGGCACACAACATCGCCTTGGATCAGGCTGACCCTGGTGAGCTTGGGCAGTCCAGGCAAGATCGCCGCGTCAAGGCTGCGGTCGCCATTGATCCCGAGTACCTGGCAGCGTTTTCGGATGGCGGCATGGCGTCAGCCGCTCCGATGCTGTTGATGTCACTCGGTGGCCAGGAACGGCAGATGGCCGAGCCGCCCCAGGTCGAGAGACTCACCATCCAAGAGGCCGATCGCTTCGATGCCTTCGCCACCTGCACCGAAAGTGGGCCTCAGATCCTGCGGGAAGAGAGAGGCGATGTAGCATTGTGTGGTGCTTCGCCCGAAGCGAGAGAGCGCCATCATGCCAGGATGGTCAGTGCGATCCTGGCGTTTGTGGCGAATTATCCATAAGCGCCGAATGTCAGGTTTTTGGCCCGCTTCAGGTTGTCCGTTACCACACTGGGAGACGGATCGATCCAGACTACCCTGAACACGTGGCTTCCCGACTAGGCATCGATTTTTACATCGCACACATGATCGCTACGCGATGACGTGGAGGATTACGCGTCATCCCCTCGGACGGCTTGCCGCAATGCGTTTCTGGCCGCCTCAGTGGGGCAAGCTGCGCGCAGCAGCTTCTGAAAACTGGAGCACTCCAGATGGGACGGCGCGGGGCATTCTGCAACGTGCCGAAGCATGCTGCTCAAGGTCTTCAGTCTTCGAGCCTGGCGATCGAGTTCATCAGCGCGCTCGCTCAACGTCGGTCGAGGCAGGTTTGGCTTTCGATCCTTGTCGAACATGCTACCGATCTCTTCCAGCGTGAAACCCGCACTCTTGCCCAATGAAATCAAGGCGAGCTGCACGAGCGTGTCCTCGCGGTACTGTCGGCGTAATCCGTTTCTGGCGACGGACCGGATAAGGCCGATTTCCTCGTAATAGCGCAGAGTCGAAGTGGCGACACCACTGGCCTTCGAGAGTATGCCGATATCGATGAGGTTCATGCTTGACTTAAAGTTGACTTGAAGTTGCATAGTAGTTTGCAACCAAGCCTCGATCAAGGGTCAAGCACATGAAAGAACCTGCTCTTCCACCCGGCAACAAGCTCGCTTTGGCCGCACTGGCGGGCTCCATTCTGCTGGCCTCACTCGGCATCAGCGTCACGACGGTGGCGCTTCCAACGCTGGCTTCCGCTTTCTCGGCATCGGTACAGCAGGTGCAATGGGTCGTGCTCGCCTATCTGGTGTCGCTGACGGTGGCCATCGTGTCCGCCGGACGCATGGGCGATCTGTACGGAAGTCGCCGTGTGCTGCTTTCCGGCCTGGTGCTCTTCACCTTGTCCTCGATCGCCTGTGCCGTAGCACCGAACCTGGGCTGGCTGGTCGCGGGCCGGGTGGGGCAAGGCCTGGCTGCTGCGGTCCTGATGGCATTGCCGATGTCGCTCGCCAAGGGCTTGATCGCCAAGGAGCGCATGGGTGTAGTGATGGGTTTGCTGGGCACCATGTCGGCAATTGGTACTGCGCTGGGTCCTTCTCTCGGTGGCGGTTTGATCGACCTTCTGGGTTGGCGCTCGATCTTTGTCCTGTTGCTACTGTGCGCGCTTGGCATGATGGCCATTGCGGCGATGGGCATCCCCAAGGAGAAAGGACCGGCCACCACGACGGCTCGCATGGATTGGGCGGGTAGCCTCTGGCTGTGTCTGGCGCTGCTGTTCTTCGCGATGTCCGCCACGGGTGGCAAGGTCGGAATGGCCATTCCTGTCTGGACGCTACTTGCCTCGGCCGCCATTGCGCTGGCGGTGTTTGTCGGCTTCGAGATGCGAGCCCCCCATCCGCTGGTGCCCTTGGCCCTGCTGGGTAGTCGAGTCCTTGCCTCATCACTGATCATGAATGTCATTGTCAGCGCCATCATGATGTCAACGCTGGTGGTTGGGCCCTTCTACCTGGCGTTTGGCCTGGGCCTGAGCGAACTGATGACGGGCATTGTGATGGCGGTCGGCCCTGCTGCCGCCGCACTGTCCGGTATACCCGCAGGCCAACTCACGGACCGGTTCGGCACCGACCGAATCCTGCTTGCGGGTCTGGTGCTTGCGACGGGCGGATTGATCTGCTTCGCACTGCTGCCTCTTCGAGTCGGGATTCCCGGATACGTAATAGCGCTGATACTGACAACGCCGGGCTTTCAACTGTTCTTGGCCGCCAACAACACCGCCACGATGGCAGCAGCTCCAGACGCGCAACGGGGCATGGTCTCCGGGCTGATGGGTCTGTCGCGCAATCTGGGATTCATGACCGGCGCATCGCTGATACCGCTGCTTTTCGCCTCGCTGCTGGGTGATAAGGGGGTGGCCTTGAGTTCCTCGTCAGCCATTGGCGCAGCCTTCTCCCACACGTTTCTCTTGGCAGCGGCGTCGTTCGGACTTGCCATGTTGGCCTTCTTCGTGGGCAAGAAGCGCCCGACATCCATTTCGATGTCATCAACTCATCAAGGAGTGAATCATGACTGATGCAAGCTCACATCCTCTTGTTGACCAAGCCGTCGGCGAATCTCTGCCGGCCTACCTCAGCGGTCGATTTCACTTGGTCAGCACGGGTATCGGCGATGCGGGAAACATTACCGTGAACGCTCAGGAGGTTCTGCGACGCGCCGACGTCGTGTTCGGGACTTCTCGTTTGCTGGAGACCTTTGCAGATCTTCTCAGCGGCAAGGAGCTCCATGATGCCGGACATGGTCTCTTCATGGATCTGATCCGCAAGGACACGCCGGCCGAGAAAGCCGACGCGATGGAGGCCGAAGTCAGACAAATCGTCCGGCGCGCAGCGGAGCAAGGCAAGCGAATCGCCGTCATCGACTATGGTGACTCCATGATTTTCGGGCCGCAGGCGGGCTTCATCCAGGAGTTCAGCGACCTCAATCCGGTGGTCATTCCTGGGGTGTCGAGCTTCAATGCGGCAAACGCGGCTTTGGCTCGCGACGTCATGACCGGCAGCATGAGCCGGTCGGTCATTCTCGCAGCCGCTTATGATACCCGCGACGACTATGCCGGCACCGATACCCTGCAGCGCCTAGCGCAGACCGGCTCCACGCTGGTCTTTTTTGCGATGCGATCACGGTTCCAGCAACTGACCGAGCGCTTGAAGCGAGTTCTGCCTGGCTCCACACCCCTCGCGGTCGTCTGCCACGCCGGTCGAAGCGAGCAGCACACCGTCGTACGAGCGACGCTCGACACCGCCGTCGCGGCGCTACAAGGGCGTGACGTGCCATTCGAACACCTCGTTTATGTGGGGGATTTCCTTGCTGATTGAGGGCTTTCGGGCAAGAGAAGAACTTCTGCGTCGATCCATCGACCTTCGGGGAGTATTGGATGTGTCTGAAACGTCGGCGTCGATGGCCTCAAAAGCCGCGCCCAAAGCGATGTTGGCGCCGGTCGAGAGCGACGCTTCAGGAATCCCGGGAATGCGCAGCGGCAGGGGCTGGGTCGCCGGCAGATCGAGAAAGGGTGTGATGCCCCTCTCGAAGCCCAGCGGCACCACCAGGTTCGGCAGGCGCTCCTGCTGGGCCAGGGTGGCCATCGCAGCGGTGAGCTCCATCGCCGCCTCCACCGGTCCCACGCCGGTCATGAAGCGTGTGAAACGCGCCTTCAGATGCGGGCTATACTCGGCCTCGGCCGCCATCACGATAATCACGTGGCGGTTGCCGAGTGGCGGCAGTTGGGGCACCTCGGTTGCAGTTGCTTGAGAGTCACGGGTGCGGGAGTTCTACATCGACGTGGATCGCCTTGTCAGGTCGCTCTTGGGCTCAGTTCACTGGCTGGGGATACTGATGTCCGATGGCGAGCCGTCGCTGGCGCCTCGACCGAGCCGCCTATGGTCCAAGTCATTCTTTGGTGCTGGTTTTGGGAGAGGGCCGCCGGGACGCAACGTTGGCGTCTTGGCGCAGGACATGGCCGCCGGCCCCTCAGGCGGCCAGGCGCAGGGCGAAGGCGATCATTAGCGAGCCGAAGGTCCAACGCTGCAGCCGCGTCCGCAGGGGGCTGCCGGCGAACCAGCGCTGCAGCGCGGCCCCCAAGGTGGCGTAGCCGGCATCGAACAGCAGGCCGATGCCCACCAGCAGACCGCCCAGCAGGGTGAACTGCAGCAGCACGGGCCCCTCCCCAGGAGACACGAACTGGGGCAGCAGCACCGAGCAGAACAGCAGCGACTTGGGATTGAGCAGGTTCGTCAGCAGGCCACGGCGCCAGGCGCGGCGGTGACCGTCGTCGAACATCCCCACTTTGGCCGCGTCGATGTTCGCCGTGGCGTTGGGCGAACGGAGCAGTTGCAGGCCGATCCAGGCCAGGTAGGCGCCCCCCACATAGCGCACCACATCGAAGGTCCAGGGCACGGTGGCGAAGAGCGTGGCCAGCCCCAAGGCCGCCAGGGCCACGTGCAGGCCGCGCGCCACGGCAAGGCCGGCCGCGGTGGCCAGCGCCCGGGTGTGACCCTGCTGGCTGCCGGTTTGCAGCACCAAGAGCATGTCGGGCCCGGGCAGCAGGTAGACCGCCGCTAGGCCCCCGATGAACATCCACAGCTCCATAGCCTCGCCTCCCGCCGTCGTGACACTTCTGCCTGGAACGCTGCCAGTCTAGCCCCGGAGGCGCCGGCAGGTCCTTGCGAAGTCGGTCCGGAAAATGGATAAAGTTGGCATAAGATGCCAATGAGTAAGAGAGGGATGAAGATTAATGCCAATGGATCGGCTGGATACAATCGACCGGCGCATCCTGGCGGCGCTGCAGCGCGACGCCCGGTTGAGCAACGTGCAGCTGGCCGAGGAGGTGAACCTTTCGCCCTCTCCTTGCCTGCGACGGGTACGCCAGCTGGAGGCGGCGGGGCTAATCCGCGGCTATCACGCCGAGCTGGACCGTGGCGGGGTGGGCCTCGGCCTCACCGTCTTCGTCGGCATCAAGGTGGAGCGCCACCACGAGGCCGAGGCCAACGCCTTCCGCGAGGCGGTCGTGGCGTTGCCGGAGGTGGTCTCCGCCCACCTGGTGTCGGGGGAGTCGGACTTCCTGCTGCAGGTAGTGGTGGCGGACCTGGCGGACTACGAGCGTTTCCTGACCGGGACCCTGCTGCGCCTGCCGGGTGTCAGTGACATCCGCAGCAACTTCGCCATCCAGACCGTCAAGGAGTATGGCCCACTGCCGCTCACACGGCCCGAGGGCGAGGGTCGGTAGCCGCTGCCCGTCGGTCGACGTTCCTGAGCTCCGCCTTGCCGTCCGAGATCCCGCGCAGCACGACGAGTGGTAGGTCAGCGTGCAGGCGCGCGGGCAGGCGTAGCTCTCCATGTCCACCATGTCGGCGGCGAGGGCTACATGCCCTCGGAAGAATGCGATTCGCTACGCGATAGACTGTGTTCGGAGAAGAAAAAGGGGCTGGTGAAGTCGGCGGCACTGGCCAGCCGAAGGGCGAGCTCCTCGAACAACGAGATGCGAACTCCCCCGTGGTATAGCGCGTAATAGCCGATCGTGGGTAGAGGGGGAGAGGTCTCGAGGATCTCCAGTCCTTGCTCGTGGGCGAAGCGTTGCACGCAAAGCTTCGGGAAAACGCTGATGCCACGCCCTGCTGCCACCAGGCCAACGAGTGCCAGCAGATTATCGGCCGTGAGGTTGGAAGCGGTCATTCCCTGATGCGATAGCCAGCGATTGATGTCGTGCGCGAACCCGGATCGCTTGCCTTGACTGATCAGGGGGTATTGTTCGAGTGCTCTGAAAGAAATGGGGCTTGGATCTCCCACCAGGCCTTCTCTGGCCATGAACGCCATCTCCACTTCTTCCAGCAGCTGGGCCTCTACTCCCGGCTGAGCGAAGGCCTCGGGAACCTGCGGTATCACTACCAAATCCAGCTCACCGTCCTGGAACTGCTGATACAGCGTACGGCTCATGTCGATGGTGATGTCTAACCGAATGTCGGGCCGTTCAGTGGTGTAATCCCGAAGAAAGCCAGGAAGCCACGTGAGGGCGGCCAGTTCGGTGAAGCCGATCCGCACGCGATGCAGCGTGCGATCGGGTTTCTCATTGAGCTCCAGAATCTGTTTCGCCCCGTCGAGCGTTGCATAGGCAAGTTCCAGCAGCCGTTCACCCTCTTCGGTGAGTCGTGCACTGCGGCGTGAGCGGTCGAACAGCGGCAGTCCGGTGGCCTGCTCCAGTTCGGAGATGCGCTTGGAGACGGTGGACTGCGTTGCGTTGAGGCGCTGGGAGGCACGCTCGAACGTGCCGAGTTCGACCACCTGGACGAACGTCTCGAGTTGCTTGAGTGTCAGCATCGCACGGCCAAAAGATGAATTTATCGAATGTTATAATATGAAATATATTCGCTTTTTTGAAAGAGTGAAATAAGGTTATCTACTCGACGAGTGCTTGCAGCGCCAGGCGAGAGGATTCCTCCAAGCGGCCTGCCTTGGTGACTCAATACAACAGCAACAAGGAGTAAGGTCATGAAGGCCCAACCCATTTCTATGCGCAAGATGATGCTAGGTGCGATGGCTACGCTGCTGACGAGTGGCCTGAGCACGGCAACGCTGGCGGCTGACTACCCCACCAAGCCGATTCAGATGATCGTCTCCTTTGGTGCCGGGGGCAGCACCGACACCATGGCGCGGATTTTCGCCAAGTATGCGGAAGAAGAACTCGGGCAGCGGGTGGTCGTGGTCAACAGGCCGGGTGCCGGCGGTGAGCTGGGCTGGGTACATCTTGCCAATGCCGAGCCGGACGGATACACCATTGGGTTGATCAACTCACCGGTAGTAGAGGTATATCCCTTTACCCGCGAGGAGACCGTCGGCTATTCCCTGGACGAGATTCGGCCGCTGGCCAATGTGGTGACCGATCCGGGGGTGCTGGCGGTCGCTGCCGACAGTCCCTATCAATCGTTGGACGACCTCGTCACCGCGGTGCAGGAAGATCCTGAATCGGTGGTGATCTCCCACGAAGGTGTCGGCGGGGATGACCATCTCGCGGCACTCAACTTTGCCGAAGAGGCCGGCATCGACCTAAGTTTCGTCTCCTATAACGGCAACGCCGAGGCGACCGCTTCGCTGTTGGGCGGCCACATCAGCGCCTTCGAGGGCAACATGTCGGAAGCGGCGGCCCAGATCCAGGAAGGCAAGGTGCGTGGCCTGGCGGTATGGTCCGATGAGCGGGTCGAGGCCATTTCCGACGTTCCCACCGGGAAGGAGCAGGGTTACGACGTCCAGGCCGCCGCGTCGCGAGGCTTTGCCGTTCCGGCAGACGTCCCTCAACAGGTATATGACACGCTCCTGGATGTGACTCGCGAGGTCGTCGAGAACCCAGCGTTTCGTGCCGAAATGGCCAAACTCAACATGCCGGTCAATCCCATCTACGGGGAGGAATACGTCGAGTTCATCCATGACAGCCATGATCGGCTGAAGGCGCTCTGGGAAAAAGATCCCTGGATCGAACAGTGATTGGAAGCGCGGAGAGGTAATTCCATGACCCTCGACACTATCAACCGTTGCGTGGCCGTGCTGGTGGGAGCGCTCTGTGCGGCTGCGGTGGTCACTGGTCTGGCCATGCGAGGCGACGCGGGGATTTTCCCCGTGATCGCCGGCACGCTGGGGTTGCTGGCCTGCGCAGGGATCGCGCTCGGTAGCCTGCGCGATCGTGCCCCCGATGAGTCGCCTGCGGCGTTACCTTGGCCGCGATTCCTCTTCTGGTGCCTGTGTGTGCTGGGGATGCTGGGTCTGATGGTCACCGTCGGCACCTTCGTGGCATTGCCCCTGTTCCTGCTGGCCAGTCTGCGCTGGCTGGGGCGCTTGCGATGGCCGGCGGCCCTGGTCATTGCCTTGGCGTTCTCGGCCCTGATCTACGTGGTCTTCGTGTATCTGTTGTCCGTGCCTCTGCCCACGAACCGGCTGATGGGCTAGCAACAGCCTGCGATCTCACTCGAGAGTTTCCCCGATGGATGTATTACTGACTGCCTTCGGCAACGTGCTGACGCCGATGGCCTTGCTGACGCTGTTCCTCGGCACTCTGGCCGGCATGACGATCGGCTCGTTGCCGGGGCTCTCTTCGACGATGGGGGTCGCACTGTGCATCCCCATCACCTTCAACATGCCGCCGGATCTCGCCCTGATCCTGCTCGGCGCCGTCTACGTCAGTTCAGTCTATGGCGGCTCGGTGACGGCGATTCTGTTGCGTACGCCGGGCACGGACGCTTCCATTGCCACCGCGCTCGACGGCTATCCGTTGGCCAAGGCCGGGCGAGGCGGCGAGGCACTGGGCATGGCGACCCTGGCATCGCTGTTCGGGGGGCTGTTCAGCGTCGTGGTGCTGATGGCCATCGCGCCGCCCTTATCGACGGTGGCGTTGGCCTTTGGTCCTCAGGAATATACCGTGCTGGCGATCTTCGGGCTGGTCACCATCGTGGGCGTGGCATCGGATCGCCCGCTCAAGGGTGTGCTGTCGGCCGGAGTAGGGTTGGTGATGGCCTGCGTGGGCCTGGATGCCTTTACCGGTGTACAACGCTTCACCTTTGGCCAGGGCGAACTGTTCGAGGGCGTGCCGTTGCTGCCGGTACTGATAGGGCTGTTCTCGGTCTCCCAGGCCTTCAATCTTTGCGTGCCTGAGGGGGGCGGTGTGCTGGCCGAGAAGGGCCAGCCGCTCAAGGGGCGCGGCCTGCCTCTCTGGCGGGATATCCGGCGCTGCTCGAGAACCCTGCTGCGCTCTTCTGTCATCGGTTCGGTGGTGGGGATTCTCCCCGGAGCCGGCACCAGCATCGCCTCCTTCATCTCCTATAACGAGGCGCGTCGACACTCCCCGGCCCCCGACGGCTTCGGCAAGGGCGAGCTGGAAGGCGTCGCGGCATCGGAGTCGGCCAACAATGCCGTCACCGGGGGCACGCTGATACCCACCCTGACGTTGGGTATACCCGGCAATGCGGTCACGGCGGTATTCGTCGGCGGCTTGACCATCCACGGCATGATTCCGGGCCCTAGCCTGTTCACCGATCACGCCGACACGACTTACACCCTGATTCTTTCGCTGTTACTGGCCAATCTGCTGTTTGCCGCGCTTGGCCTGTGGCTGTGCCGATATCTGGTGGTGGTGACCAGGGTCCCAGGTGCGGTGCTGGGGCCGATGATTCTGGTCTTCAGCATAATCGGCACCTACGCGCTGCGTAATGAGATCTTCGATGTCTGGCTAGCCGTCGCCTTCGGCGTGGCGGGATTTTTCATGGAGCGCTGGCGTTACCCTGCCGCGCCCCTGGTGATTGCCTTGATCCTGGGGCCCATCCTCGAGGTCAACTTCCGTCGCTCGATGCAGATCTCCCACTGGGACCTGAGCACGTTCTTTACCCGCCCCCTGTCACTGACGCTGTGTTTGCTGGTGGTGCTGGCATTGGCGTATCCGCTCTGGAACCAGTGGCGCCGCCGGCGCAGCGCCGCTCACTGACCGTTTTCCCATCGTGCTTGCAATACGACCCGGGCATTCGTCTGCCCGGGCGACGGAGATATTACCCATGACAACGACTTCGGCCCCCATCATGTCCATTCCAAAGAACATCCCTGCGGAAGAGATTCTTCTCCCTGACGCGCTGCTGAATCAGGTGCGAAATGCTTTCATGCACGTCGAAGCCTGCCCCTTTACGGGCAAGCGGGTTTTCTTCGAGAACGCCGGCGGGTCGTTGACGCTCAAGTCGGTCGTCGAGCGCAGCGCCGAGGTGGCCGGCATTCCCGATAACGAACATCGCGACAATCTCGCCTCCAAGGCAGTGTCGAAGATCGTGGCGGACGGGCGCAGCGACCTGGCCAGCTTCATGGGCGCCAGCAGTGGTGTCATTCTGGGCGGTGAAACGGGCACCGAATGCCTGTTCCGCGTCATCCGTGCGGCGGCACTTGCCGTCGAGGCGGGTGGCAGCATCGTGGCCAGCTCGTTGGAGCATCCCGCCACGTATGATGCGACGGCCCACTGGGCGCGCCGTACCGGCCGCGACTGGATCGAGGTTCCCTTCGACCCGGAGACCGGGCGGGTGACAGCATCGCACTATGCGGACTGCGTGCGTCCGGATACCCGCATCGCGACCATACTGCATACCAGCCCGGTGACGGGCATGAGCATGGACGTTGCCGACATCGCGCAGGCCATCCGTGCAATCGCGCCTGAGTGCATGATCGTTGTCGACGGCATCCAGCATGCGCCGCATGGCTTCCTGAGCGTCGATGACTACGATGTCGATGCCTACGTCATCTCGCCCTACAAGGCGTATTGCCGTTTCAACAACGGCTATGCCTGGCTGTCCGATCGCCTGAGCGTGATCGATCACGAGCGGTTGTCCGGCAAGCCCGCGGATGCCTGGGAGCTGGGTAGCCGCGACCCCTCGGCCTTGGCGGGCGTCAGCGAGATGGTCGACTACCTCGTCTGGCTTGGCAGCAGCTTCACCGAGGCGCCTACGCGCAGAGACCGCCTGGTTGCCGCTGGCCAGGCGATGCGCGCTCACGAACGCGCCCTGGTGCATCGGTTGCTGGAAGGTGGAGACGGCCTGCCGGGGCTGGCCGGTTATCCCGGCGTGCATCTCATCGGTCCGGGTGACTCTCCCTACCGCGAAGGGGTGGTATCGTTTGCCGTCGACGACCTCGATGCCAAGCATGTCGTCGCCGAGCTCGGGGCGCGCGGCATACGCGTCCACGCACGAAGTGACGACGTCTTCTCGGGCAACATTCTGCGCCCGCTGGGGCTCAAGGCGGTTACTCGCATCTCCCTGGCGCACTACAACAGCGTGGAGGAAGTCGACGCTTGCCTGGCGGCCTTGGCTGAGGTGTTACCGCGGGGCTGAGGCATCGAGATGCCGCGACCCGAGCGTGGAAAGGTGGCGCCTCAGCGCGGCAACAAGCTTTCGCCGATGGCTTCGCCCAGCCTATCCACCGCGGCGGCCAGCTTCTCGTCGATGACGTGGAGATACTCGGTCCAGTCGTCGACGTGGTTGAGCTCCGCCTTGCCGTCCGAGATCCCGCGCAGCACGACGAGTGGTATGTCGAAGCGCGTGCAGGCGCGCAGGCAGGCGTAGCTCTCCATGTCCACCATGTCGGCGGCGATGGCGGCATAGGCCGCGCCCGAGACGATGTTGGCGCCGGTCGATAGCGTCGCCTCGGCAATCCCGGGAATGCGCAGTGGCAGGGGCAGGATGGCCGGCAGGTCGAGAAAGGGGGTGACGCCCTTCTCGAAGCCGAGCGGCGAGGCGTCCATGTCGCGGTAGGCGACAGACGTCGCCTGATAGACCTCGGTCTGCTCCAGCGTCCGGCTGCCCGCCGAGCCCAGCGACACCACCAGGTCCGGTCGCCGCCCGCGAGCCTCCAGTTCGGCCAGCGCCGCGGTGAGCTCCACCGCCGCCTCCACCGGCCCCACGCCGGTCATGAAGGGCGTGAAACGCGCCTTCAGATGCGGGCCGTATTCGGCGTCCGCCGCCATCACGAAGAGCACGCAGCGGCCGCCGAGCTCCGTCAGCGGCGCCAGTGTGCGTGGTGTCTGGTTCATTCCGAGCGTCTCCCTTGGCCCATGATGTCCACCATCATGGCGGGCGGGGGCGTTGGCGCCAAGGTTTCAAGGATGTGCAGGCAACGCCTCTAGGGCTCGTCTAATGGCTCATATCGCCGCCGCCATGGTAGACCCGCTTGCCTATGCGCTGACGGCTGGCCCCCAGGCCATTACCGCAGTATCTCGATGCGACGCAGCTGCGGCGCCGCGAAGTCGATGAAGGCCCTCACCTTGGCCGCCGCCCGTCGCCCCTCCACGTGCACGAGGTGGATCGGAAGCGGGGCGGGTTCGTGAGCCTCCAGCACCGTCTCGAGCTCGTCGGACGCGAGGTCGGGGCCGACCTGATAGGACAGCACCCGGCAAAGCCCCCAGCCCCGCTTGGCGATGCCGATGGCCGCCGCCACGCTGCTCACCGAGAGCTGGGGATTCACCCTGGCCGTCTCGGCGCCATCCGCGCCGAAGCGCCACTCTCGCGACGGCGCGGCCGTGGCCAGCGAGACGACGCGATGCGAGGCGAGATCGCTCGGCCGCTGCGGGCGCCCCCAGGCGGCGAAATAGTCCGGTGAGCCGCAGATCACGCGCCGGACCTGCCCGATGCGCACCGCGGTGAGCTCGGAGGAGGGCAGGTGGCCGATGCGCACGGCGAGATCGAAGCCTTCCTCGACCAGATTGACGATGCGGTCGAGCATCAGCACCTCGGCGCGCACCTGGGGATGGCGGTCCAGGAAATCGGTGATCAGCGGCGTGACATAGATGCGCCCGAATTCCTGGGGGCAGGTGATGCGCAGCTGCCCGACCGGCGTGTTGGCGGCCCCCGAGGCGGCGTCGTCGGCCGCCTGTAGCTGGGCGAGAATGTCGCGCACTTCCGCGAGGTACGATCGGCCGACGTCGGTCAGCCGTACGCGCCGGGTCGAACGGGTGAACAGCCGCGCGCCGAGCGCGGCCTCCAGCGTGTTGATGGCGCGGGTGGCCGAGGGCGCGCTGAGCCCGGTGGCGCGGGCGCCCTGGGCAAAGCTCTCCGCCTCGGCCACGGCGACGAACACTTTCAGGGCCTGTAGACGATCCATGGGCGCTCGATGATGTCGGGGAAACGCAGCGTTTCGGGGTTTAGATAGTTTTAGTATTAAAAATAGTGCCTTTCATTCTAGGCATATTCTTTCATGAATTTCCGGTGAGTAAAGTGGGCGCCACGCACTCGCCGCATCGCTGGCGCCCGCCCTTCATGGCGGAGGCAGGGCGCTCGCGGTTCGGTGCTGAGGTCCCGCGGGACCCGTCTCGTCACTGGAAGGAGCCCTGTCATGATGCACGCCAATGCCCTCAACGACGCCCCTGTGAAGCTCTATCGCAACCCCAAGTCGGGCCATTGCCACCGTGTCGAGCTGATGCTCGCGCTGCTGGAGGTGCCCTACGAGAACCTCGAACTCGACATGGCCAACGGCGCCCACCGCGAGCCCGGCTATCTGGCGATCAGCCCGCTGGGGCAGGTGCCGGCGATCGATGACAACGGCATCACCCTGGCGGACTCCAACGCCATCATCACCTACCTGGTCGAGCGCTACGGCGAGCCCGCCACCTGGATCGGCACCGATCCGCTCGAGAAGGCGCGGGTGCAGCGCTGGCTCTCCATCGCCGCCGGTGAGATCGCCGCCGGCCCCTGCGCTGCACGCCTGGTCACCGTGTTCGATGCGCCGCTCGATCACGAGGCCGCCAAGGCCAAGGCGCACGAGCTGCTGGCGATGATCGACACCCACCTCGACGGCCGCGAATGGCTGGCGGCCGACAGGCCGACGCTGGCCGACATTGCGGGTTACAGCTACATCGCCCACGCCCCCGAGGGCGGCGTGAGTCTCGCGCCCTACCCGAACATTCGCGTCTGGCTCGCGCGCATCGAGGCGCTGCCTCGCTTCATCGGCATGGCGCGCTCGCCGTCACTCGCCTGAGCCGAGGCGTGCCGAGCCCACGACATTCGAGAGGGAGCCGACATGACATCCGATACGAGGTCTCGTCACGACACGCCTTTCCATGCGGGAGAGCTCGAGGCCCAGCGGCGCGCCGGCGTGGAACACATCGCCCGCTCGGCCGGCAGCTTCATTCGCGACCGCATGCCCGAGCAGCACCGGGAGTTCTTCAGCGCCTTGCCCTTCATGGTCGTCGCCGCCGGCGATGCACAGGGGCGCCCGTGGGTGACGATGCTGGAAGGGGAGGACGGCTTCATCGCCTCGCCCGACCCGCGCACGCTGACGATCGCCGCCGCGCTCGCCGAACACGATCCGCTGGCCGAGGCCATCGGCGCCGGCACCGAGATCGGCATGCTCGGGATCGAACTGGCCACGCGGCGGCGCAACCGGGCCAACGGCAGGATGCGCCCCGCGGGCGATGCCCTCGTCGTCGAGGTGAGCCAGAGCTTCGGCAACTGCCCGCAATACATCCGCGAACGCGAATGGCGGCGGGTCGAGCCATCGCCCGCCGGCGCGCGGATATCGCACCGGCTCGAGGCGTCGCAGCGCGCGCGCATCGCCTCGGCCGACACCTTCTTCATCGGAACCGGTGTCAGTGCCGACGCGGATGCGGCTGCCGGTGGCGATAGCCCGGCCCACGGGTACGACGCATCGCATCGCGGCGGCGAGCCCGGCTTCGTCCGCGTGCTCGATGAGCGCACCCTGCAGATCCCGGACTACGCCGGCAACAACTTCTTCAACACCCTCGGCAACCTGCTCCGCGACCCGCGCGTGGGGCTGCTGTTCGTCGACTTCGAGACGGGCGGCATGCTGCAGCTCACCGGCCGCGCCAGGATCGACTGGGCGCCACGGGCCAGCCACGATCCCCACGCGCAGCGCCTGATCGAAGTGACGGTGGAGCGCGTCGTGGACCGCCCGGCGGCGCTGGCGCTGAGGTGGCATCGGCAAGACGAGGCGCCGCTGCGGCTCGAGGTCATCGACAAGGTGGCCGAAAGCGACCGCATCACCTCCTTCCACCTGGCCGATGTCTACGGCGGCAGGCTGCCGACCTTCGCGGCCGGCCAGCACCTGGCGGTCGAGCTGGCGATCCCGGATCTGCCGGGGCGGGTCGGGCGCAGCTACTCGCTCTCGGGCTCGCCTTATGCCGACAGCTACCGGCTCAGCATCAAGCGCGAGGAGAAGGGCGTTGCGTCGCGCTTTCTGCACGACCGGCTCGAGGTCGGCGACCGCATCTCGGCGCGCCCGCCCGCGGGGGCGTTCGTGGTGCCGCCGTCGCGGGAACCGCTGGTGCTGGTCAGCGCCGGCGTGGGCATCACGCCGATGCTCGCGATGCTGCACCGGCTCGTGGCCGAGAACGCCGACCGCCCCGTGTGGTTCGTGCACGGCACGCAGCATGGCCAAACGCATGCCTTCCGGGCCGAGGTCGAAGCACTGGTGGCCGCGTCCGACGCTATCGTGTGTCGCACCTACTACAGCGCGCCGCGTGCGGAGGACCAGGCCGGCGTCGACTATCAGGCCCAGGGGCGGATCACGGCCGGCGATCTCGTCGCCCTCGGGGCAGGGCCCGAGGCGCGCTATCTGCTGTGCGGCCCGGCGGGGTTTCTCGCCGAACTGAGCGCCGGCCTGGAGGCGGAGGGCATCGGCGCCGAGCGGATCGACTTCGAGACCTTCGGCCCGGCGGGCTGACGGCGCACACGCCGCTCACCGGTGCGTTCCTCATTTGACACCGGCAGGCGGTATGGCGTCTTTTATTCAGCGCGGTGGCCGATGCGACTTCGCACGGTCGCCTGCTGGGGCGGTCAGGCAATCAATGGCGGCACATGACGCTACAAGGGAGTGTTCGATGAACGTCGAGAGTGTAGGGAAACAAGACTATCGGGAGCTGCTGGACGTCTGGGAGGCATCGGTCAGGGAGACGCATGACTTCCTGCGCGAACAGGATCTCCTGGAGCTGAAGCCCCTTATCTACGAGCAGTATTTCGGCGCGGTAGACCTGACCTGTGTCAGGGGCGAAAGCGGTGACATCCTCGGCTTCTGCGGCGTGCACGACGGGAACATCGAGATGCTGTTCATCGCGCCGCAGGCGCGCGGCGAAGGCATCGGCTCCTTGCTGCTGGATGACGCGGTGACCGCCCAGGGCGCCACCAGGGTGGACGTCAACGAACAGAACCCACAGGCGCTGGGCTTCTACCAGCACAAGGGGTTTGCCGTCAGGGACCGTACACCGCTCGACGGGCTGGGCAAGCCCTACCCGCTGCTGCATATGGAGCTGGTGAGCACGCCGTGAAGCGCGGCTACCAGCCGAGCCTTGCGACACCGCCAGTTTCATCAGCGGCGCCAAGCGAACTGGCACGGTGGCTGCCCAGCTAACGTCCCCGTAAGACCGACCTGGATCAAAAGCCTAAGCAAAATTGTCACCAGGCGATGACATTCTGAGTCCCTCGTTCTAGGCTGAAAGATCAGCCAACCAGCAAGGGACTGCCATGGCCGATCACACCACTGAGCCCCGCATTACCCTGCATCCGCATACCCGGCGGGTGCGCATCCTTGCTGGCGACACCCTGATCGCCGATTCCCGCAATGCCATTGAGCTGCAAGAGAAAGGCTATCCACACCGCCATTACATCCCGAAAGAGGATGTGGATATGGCGAAGCTTTCGATTTCCTCCACCGTCACCCACTGCCCGTTCAAGGGCGATAGCACTTATTACTCCCTGCCCGATATCGCCGATGTGGCCTGGAGCTATGAACGGCCGATCGATGACATGCAGGCGATTGCCGGGCGGCTGGCCTTTGATACGGACAAGGTGGCGGAGATTGTGGAATGACGCGCCACGAGTGGTCTATGACGGTTTTCGTTGGAGCGCAGCTTGCTGCGCGATGGGGCAGTGGCTTCTGGCTCGAGCCCGATGCCCAGGAAATAAAGCCGGCACGTTTATCGGTGTTATGTTGCCAAGCTATACTTAATATCTTCGTTTTTCATAAGGTTACATGCAATCTGTTGCGCTCGTTTATTGACTTGAACGCGCCGGCGCGTTCAAGTCAATAAACGAGCCGGCTATCTAATACCTGTTGAACTAAACCGCTTCGCGGTAGCTGTCGTCGAATCCTGTCCCTCGCCTCATCGAACCACACTGTTCGTTGACCCACGTGGGTCAACGAACAGGAGTGACGACGATGACTGCCTTGCGACAGACGATGATCGAGGCCATGCGTCAGCGTGGCTTCGCGCAACGCACCCATACTACCTACCTGATGGTGATCACGGACCTGGCGCGCTATTTCCACCGTCCGCCCGACACCTTGAGCAGCGATGACCTGCAACGCTTCTTCCATCATCTGGTCCAGGAGCGCGGCTTGTCCGCCGCCAGCTGCCGCGTCTACTTGCACGGCGTGCGGTTCCTCTACTTGCAGGTGTTGTACTGGCCATCGGTTGACGTCTCACCGGTGGTGCCGAAGACACCGCAGCGAATTCCAGAACTGCTGACCCGCGACGACGTCCGGCGGATCCTGGCCGCCTGCCACAACGCCAAGCATCGCATGATGCTCGAACTGTGCTACGGCTGCGGACTGCGCGTCAGCGAGGTCTGCCATCTGCGGGTCAGTGATATCGATAGCCAGCGTGGCCAGCTGCGTGTCGCCCAGGGCAAGGGGGCGAAGGATCGCATGGTCCTGCTATCGGCGACCCTGCTTGATCGCTTGCGCGATTACTGGCGGGCCTACCGGCCGGCGACCTGGCTATTCCCGAGCGCCCTGTTTCCGGATCGCGCGCTGCACCCGAGCGCGCCGCAGAAGGCCTTTACCCAGGCCAAGCGCCAGGCGGGGGTCGAGCGGGTCGGTGGCATCCACAGCCTGCGCCATGCCTATGCCACGCATGTCCTGGAACAGGGCATGCCTGTCCATCAGCTCCAACGGCTGCTGGGCCACCGCAGCATTCAGTCGACGATGCGTTACCTGCACTGGCTGCCGGGCCAGCAGGGAGCGAGTCAAGGGCCTATCGATCTGGTGGCCGGCCTGGAGATGGGCCATGACTGAGTCCGCCACCCTCCATCAGGCCCTGAGCCGCTTTCTCAACCCGGCCGGGCTCGATCGCCAGCGCCAACGCGTGTGCCGCCATCTGCTTGCCTGTCGCACCGAGGCGATGGGGGGGACGGTCTTGCAGTGCACGGCCTGCGACCACACTCAGCCGCATTACTTCGGCTGCCGCGATCGCCACTGCCCGCAGTGCCAGGGTCGCGCCATGCACCAGTGGGCCGAG
>NZ_JBIEKH010000083.1:0-733 GCF_043496985.1 Halomonas sp. B23F22_20 | reverse complement strand
AATATAAACATACCCTATTCATAAACCTTAAATAAAATCTTAGGTAGAATCCATCATTTTCGCGTTTTGGTTACTTCTTTTCCCTTAAGCAAAATGGTTAATACTGAGGTTAAATAAAGAATAGCGGCTATAATGCCTACAGAGAAAGAAGAATCTGGATCACTTGAAAATATACTGGCAGTAAAAGTAACTATAATAAATCCCGCAATATACACTAGGATACCTAAGAATATTTTGTTAGCCATGGTATTTAATCACTTCTTTTACAATATTATTTAGTACTCAAAGTAATCATAATCAGGAGAAGCTTGATTTACAGTTGCCGCAAGTCCTACGGTCATGTCTACACCACTTGAAGAAAACCCAACCCTTACATCAGAAGGTCTTACTTGGACATGGCCATACTCCCCTACGACGTTTGCAGTCCCTGAAGAATCAGGTTTTGTAACAATAGCTTCTAAGACTGCACCAGTTTCATCTTGGTTAAGATTTAAATCAAGATCCCACGCTACACCTTTTTCTGGAACAACATCATTTCTCACAGCATCATAATAATCGCGATCACCATCCTCATTTACAATATAACCGAGGTCCTCACCCATTGTGAAGTTATCAGACCATTGAAGGGCAATAGTATCTGTATACTCTTGTAATGGATCGATTAACCAGTCAGCTGTGGTTGTAAGCCTAAAAGTATCCGGATCTTCTGAAATTACGCGTCGAGCTACAGTAT
>NZ_JBIEKH010000082.1:0-739 GCF_043496985.1 Halomonas sp. B23F22_20 | reverse complement strand
ATTCGCTGGAACAGCGCTGGAAGATAGAGCGGAAAACGTGTGCTGTTGGCCATGCAACATCAGATCAGAAATAGCCGCAGTACGCAGTTGCGCATGTCCCGTTAACCATGACTTACCACCTGGCACCCGAATCTCATCGCGGCTGTAATTCGGCAACTCACTGCGCGGCACCTCCGCACAAAGGGATCCCATTGTTCAAGTGGCGGGCACCACTCAGGTAAACAGCGTCGTCTGGCCATTCAGCTACCCCCAAGGGAGACAGCTGAATGACCAGACGTTGCGGGACGAAGGGAGGGGCCAACTCACCAGGTTGGCCTTGGAGCAAGGAGCCTCGTATCCCCTCAGTAGCAATACAGTGCATGCATCGAGGCAAGCGCGGGGATGCTCCCTCACACGAGGCGTTGGGAGCTTAGGCATCGGGCCAGGAAGGCCCAAAGGGCGCTGCATGATGACCGAACGCAGCCAACGGGGTTCGAGAGCTATTATTGAGCTCTGTCCGTTGGTGGTCAAGGAGATACGCCCGATCAACGCTTCGCAGCGGCCTTCCCTTTCCCCCGTTGGCGACGTTTCTTCTTGCCGCCGGCATCAACCCTACCCTTGCAGTCGGGGTAACGCCGGCAGGAATAGAAGGAACCGTAGTCCCCCTTGCGCAACCGCGTTCTCCCCCCACACTCCGGGCAGGGAGGTGTTTCCTCCACCGGGAGGTTGAGCGTGGCCTGAGAGGCTTGCTGTACCAGAC